>JBNMKQ010000016.1:0-24099 GCA_050874425.1 Alloprevotella sp. | reverse complement strand
TGACGGACCTTTGTTTAGTTAAACAAACTATATATAGGCAATCGACAGGGGGCAGACACTTTAAAGTATCTGCCCCCTGTCGTTTGCTTATATATATATTTGTTTAAAACTCGCTTGTAAAGTGGAACTTAATGTGTTCGAAGTCTTGTTGTGCCATTTGAAGAACGTAGCCTGAATCGGCAAGGAATACGTCACGTCCGTCGCGGTCTTTGGCCATGTATTGATATTTGCGCTTCTTAAAGTTCTCAAGTTCGGCTTCATTGTCGCTTTCAATCCAGCAGGCTTTGTAGAGATGAACTGGCTCCCAACGGCACTTGGCGTTGTATTCGTTCTCTAAACGATACTGAATTACTTCGAATTGCAACTGACCTACCGTACCAATAATCTTACGACCATTGAACTGGTTGACAAATAACTGTGCTACACCTTCGTCCATTAGTTGCTCAATGCCCTTGTTGAGTTGCTTTGTTTTCATGGGGTCGGCATTCTCAATGTATTTGAACATTTCGGGTGAGAATGAGGGTAGGCCACGGAAGTGAAGTTGCTCTCCTTCAGTTAGGGTATCACCAATCTTGAAGATGCCGTTGTCGGGGAGACCTACAATGTCGCCAGCCCATGCTTCGTCAATGGTGCTCTTGCGCTGTGCCATAAATTGGGTAGGAGATGAGAAGCGAACGGTCTTGCCATTACGCACGTGTAAGTAGGGCTTGTTGCGCTCGAACTTGCCTGAACAGACCTTGCAAAAGGCAATACATGAACGGTGGTTGGGGTCGATATTGGCCGTAATCTTGAATATAAAGCCTGTAAACTTTTGTTCGTCGGGATTGACTGTGCGCTCTTCGGCCATTGTAGGACGAGGGTAGGGGGCAATCTTGACAAAGCAGTCGAGTAGTTCCTTTACGCCAAAGTTGTTGAGCGCAGAGCCAAAGAATACGGGGGCTACGTCAGCATTGAGGTAGTCGTCATTGCTGAAAGTGGGATATACGCCGTCAACTAACTCTAAGTCTTCACGCAGTTGGGCTGCATCAGCCTCGCCCACGTGAGCTTCTAACTCTGTGCTGTTGATGTCGACAGCCACCTTTTCGGTCACCTTTTGCTTGTCGGCAGCAAAGAGGTTGAGTTGCTGCTCAAAGATGTTATAAACGCCCTTGAAACGTGAACCTTGGTTTATAGGCCATGAGAGTGGACGCACCTTAATTTGCAACTCTTGTTCTAACTCATCAAGAAGGTCGAAAGGGTTTTTACCTTCACGGTCCATTTTGTTGATGAAAATGATGACAGGCGTTTTGCGCATACGGCATACGGTCATCAGTTTACGTGTTTGGGCTTCGACACCTTTAGCACTGTCAACAACTATAATGGCAGAATCGACTGCGGTGAGGGTACGGAAAGTATCCTCAGCAAAGTCCTGGTGGCCAGGAGTGTCGAGAATGTTGACCTTATAGCCTTCATAGTCGAACTCCATGACAGAGGTTGTAACCGAAATACCACGCTGCTTTTCAATTTCCATCCAGTCAGACGTGGCTGTCTTCTTTATCTTATTATTCTTTACGGCACCTGCTACTTGTATCTGACCACCAAAGAGCAGGAGCTTTTCAGTAAGCGTTGTTTTACCTGCATCAGGGTGTGAAATGATGGCAAATGTGCGGCGACGTGATATTTCTTGATTCATTTTTATGTAAATTCTTAGTGTGGGGAGTTGTGGTGTAACGTTTTGTTAGAAGAAACACCTCTTATGTGGTTTACAGCTCTTTAATGCACTCTTTGAGAGCATCTTCCCACCAACGAATGTCGATGCCGAAGGTTTCTTTTATCTTTGATTTATCAAGTACGGAGTAATGGGGACGTTGGGCAGGTACGGGATAGTCTTCGGTATGAATAGGACTTACCTTGCAACTATCAATGCCTTCAAGTCGGTGAATGGCACGTGTAAAGTCGTACCAAGAGCATACGCCTTCGTTGGTGAAATGGTAAACGCCAGGAATGATGCCTTTGTCGACAATCTGCATAATGGTACGCGCAAGATCGCGTGCGTAGGTGGGTGAACCTATTTGATCGAATACTACACCTAATGCATCGCGCTCCTTGCCAAGGCGTATCATGGTCTTGACAAAATTGTTGCCAAAGGTGGAGTAGAGCCATGCTGTGCGAATGACCATAGAACCTGCACAAGAGCGAATGACGCTCTCTTCGCCAGCTAACTTGGTACGTCCGTAGACGGTTTGTGGATTGGTAGCATCGTCTTCCTTATAAGGAGTACAGCCTGTGCCGTCAAATACGTAGTCGGTAGACACTTGAATCATTGAACCACCTACTGAGGCTACGGCTTCGGCTAAATAGCCCGGTGCAACATGGTTTAGTAGGTCGCAAAGTTCGGCATTGTCTTCAGCCTTGTCGACTGCGGTGAAGGCAGCACAGTTGATAACAATGCTTATGTGGTTTTGTTCAATAAATGCGTAAACGGATTTGCGGTCGGTAATGTCAAGTTCTTCTTTATCAGTAAAGAAAAAATGACACGTTTCAGCATATTTGGGGGCTAAAAGTTGTATTTCGTTACCTAATTGGCCCTTACAGCCAGTAACAAGTATTTGTTTCATTTTATGTATGGAAATGTATATGTTACGTTTTATGTATTCTCTTATTAAAATTCAAGCGGTTGTTGCTTGTCTTTAAAATAGTAGTCGGAGAGTTGACCAAGTAATGAGGTGGTGTCTTTTACGGCACGTTCAGTTTCGGGCGTGATGGATTTCTTTTGTAATCGTAATAGCATGACACCATAAAGAAGGTCGAAACACGTCTGCAACTCTGGCTCAGTATTGGCGTCTTGAGCGTTATTGGCTGCGTTCTTTCCTCTTAACTCAACGATATAGGGGAGTACTTTGTAGTACATCTCGCGGTAGTAGGGAAATTTGCTTGAGTGCAACAACTGTTGATTGAGTTCGGTTAACTCTTGCAGCACGTTGTTACAGATTTGGAGGTGTCCGCGTGACATTTTGCCTTCACTACGCATCATTTCGCATAGGTTGGCATACCATTGTTCAACTTCTTTACGCTTTTGAGTTTCGAGGTTGAATCGGCTTACGTACTCATGAGCCAAGCGTTCGGCATCGCAGTTGTAGGCGCGTATAATGTCCTCAACTTGCCACATGTAGAGCAGATATTCGGCTCGATTGGTTGTTTTGAGTTTGTCGGCTATAATCATGAGTTAATATAATGAGATTTTGAATAATGTCATTGCTGCATATATAACGGAGGCTCCTAACACAATGCTTCCTATGGTGCGGTTAAGCCTTTGTATGCCTTTTTCACCAAAACTGTTGCGCATCTTGTTTATTACGTAGGTTAGACCTAACCACCATAGCATGGCTCCTGCTACAATGGAAAGGTAGCCAATGCACTGTCCAAACCAATTGCCAGGAATGACAAAGGTAAACATGTTAAAAAGGGCGATGAAAAGGAAAATGATGAGGGGATTGGATAGCGTAATTAAAAAGGCTGTGGTAAAATTGTGAATTAATGTTCCTTTGCCCCCCGTTGATTGGTGAATGCTTTTGCGAGGGTCGGTACGGAACATGTAAACACCGAATATGAATAACATTACGCTACCAATAAGTTTTAGCCAAAAGATGTTTTGCTCGTTGTCGATAAAGTCCATTACAAACGACATACCGAAACCTGTCATAAGCGCGTAAAATATATCGCTTAATGCAGCACCAGCTCCAGTAACAATGCCATAGGAACGACCTTTTTGTAGCGTGCGCTGAATGCATAATACACCTACTGGACCCATTGGAGCAGAGGCTATTATGCCTACCAACAAACCCTTTAGAATTAATAAAAAAGGGCTTGCAAATTCTATAAATATATGGTTCATATTATTTATTGCCTATCAATCGTTTTGCAAAAGTACGCAAAAGAGTGAAAATTGCCAAACGTGTTGTGTGTTTTCTTAAAGCGGTGGGGTGGTATGGAAGAAAACTCAAAAATAAGTGCTTTGTAAAGTGAGTATTTCAAAATTTATTGTAAATTTGTCGGCGAAACATCTAACATACAATTACAAAAATATACCGAAATGGAATTAGATATTGAAAAGCCTTATGTTATAGGCCTTGACATGGGCGGTACGAACTCTGTGTTTGGCATTGTTGATCAACGTGGTAACATTAAATCGCAAACGGTGATTTCGACAAAGGCTTACCCTGACTTCCGTGAATATGTAGAGGCTGCCTTTGAAGCGTTACAGCCTGCTCTTGATCAGGTGGGCGGCATTCAGAATATACGCGCTATGGGTATTGGAGCTCCTGATGCTAATTATTACACGGGTAACATTGAGAATGCAGCCAACTTGGCATGGAAGGGCGTTATACCTTGTGCTCAGATATTTGAAGAGGTGTTTGGCATTCCTGTGCGTGTAACCAATGACGCGAATGCTGCTGCTATGGGCGAAATGACGTATGGTGTGGCTCGTGGTATGAAAAACTTTATCATGATTACGCTTGGTACAGGTGTTGGCTCGGGCATCGTCGTTGATGGTAAGGTCGTTTATGGTAGTGATGGCTTTGCTGGTGAATTGGGCCACTTTGTAGTTGACCATTCTTCCGAGGCTCGCTCTTGCGGTTGCGGCCGTAAGGGTTGCTTGGAAACTTATACTTCGGCAACGGGTGTGGCTCGCACGGCTCGTGAGTTTCTTGAAAAGAGCACAGAACCAAGCCTTTTGCGCGAGTTGGAGCCTGAAAAGATTACGTCATACGACGTGTTTGTTGCTGCAGAAAAGGGTGATAAATTGGCACTCGATATCTTTAACTTTACAGGTCGCTTGTTAGGTACTGCTTGTGCTGACTTTGCTACTTTCTGCTCTCCTGAGGCTTTTGTATTCTTTGGTGGTTTGACTAAGGCTGGTGAATACTTGATGAAGCCTTTGCGCGAGGCCTACGAAGAGCATATTCTCTTCCTCTATAAGGGTGAGGCTAAATTGCTTATCTCTTCTTTGAATGGTAGCGAAGCTGCGGTGTTAGGTGCAAGCGCTTTGGGCTGGGAGTAATATAATGAGTCATGTCAAAAAGTGGACATTGCTTAATTGAAAAATAAATAGGGCAGCAGGTTGTAAGAAATACTGCTGCCCATTTTGCGTATAGTTTTTAACACGTAAAAATGTGAAGATAGATGTATTATATATCGAAACGTATTGAAGTGGGGTTTGCTCATCAGTTGCATCTGACTTATGAGAGCAAATGCCAACGGCTTCATGGACATAATGGCATCGTGACTATCTATTGTTGTGCAGAAGAGTTGGACGAAAATGGAATGGTAGTGGACTTTAGCCATGTAAAACGTATGGTTTCGGATAAACTTGACCATCGATGCTTAAATGAGATTTTCGACTTTAATCCTACTGCAGAAAATCTTGCTCATTGGATTTGTGAGAATGTGCCTCATTGTTATAAGGTGACGTTCCAAGAGTCAGAGGGCAATGTGGCTTGCTATGTTAAGCCAGGGTTCGAACAGGCGATATTCTAAGAAGAGAAGGCAATGAGGGTAAACGAGATATTTTATTCACTTCAGGGCGAAGGCTTTTATGTAGGTGTCCCTTCAGTCTTTATTCGCCTCTCGGGATGTAACTTGCAATGTTCATTTTGCGACACCACACATCAATCATTTACTGACATGAGTGAAAGTGAAATTGCAGACGTGGTGGCACAATATCCAGCCCAGCATGTGGTGATTACTGGAGGAGAGCCTTCGTTGCAACTCACGGCTTCGCTGATAGAACTACTACATAGTTTAGGCAAGGAGGTGGCTGTCGAGACGAATGGAACGCATCTTTTGCCTGAAAATGTAGACTGGATAACGCTCTCGCCAAAAGACGCTTTTATAACTTCTGCTTCAGCTAAGGTCGTGCTAAAACATTGTAATGAAATGAAGGTGGTATTTACGGGCAATGATTTACCTAATTACGATGACATTGCATGCGACCATTTCTTCTTGCAACCTTGTGATGTGGGCGATGAAGGGAAGAATAAAGAGATTGTAGAAGCTACTATAGCTTATTGTCTTCAGCACCCTAAGTGGCGTTTGTCACTACAGACACATAAGTTGGTAGGGATAAGATAAAACAGCTCGGCCTCACACAAGATGAATGTGTGAGGCCGAATTGTTTTTTTTAGAATGGTGGTATTCTTATTGTGTACTGTTTATTCGCTAAAATAGCTTTTAGGCAGTGTACGGCAATTGTAGGTTGATGCCATAACTTCGCCATAAGCTCCTGCTGAGCGGAAGGCAATGAAGTCACCACGATGGGTAATGGGGAGAACCTCACCAGTACTAAAGACGTCGCTACTTTCACAAATAGGACCTACAACGTCGTAGGTATCGGTGGGTGAGTCTGCAGCAGCTGAAATGTTCTGCGTGAAATGATGAGAGCCATACATGGCAGGACGTATGAGTTCGGTAAAGCCTGCATCAACAATGACGAACTTTTTGGTGTGTCCTTCTTTGACATAAAGTGTTCTCGCAATGAGTGTGCCACATTGAGCTACGATGCTTCGGCCTAACTCAAAGTGTAATTGCTGTCCCTCGCGTAATTGAAGATGATGTTCAAAGAGCGCGAAGTAGTCTTTGAAGTTAGGAATGGGATTAGCATCGGGGTGGTCGTAGTCAATTCCTAAACCTCCACCTACGTTGATGTTAGGCGTGGTAATACCTTCTGCTTCGAGTTGATTTTGCAAGTCATTGATGCGGTGACAAAGGGCTTCGTAAACGCTTAGGTCGAGTATTTGGCTTCCGATATGAAAATGTAGACCTGTGTATTCAACATTATCTAATTGTTTGGCACGTTGTATGGCAGCAACCATGTCTTCCATAGCGATACCGAACTTGTTTTCATTAAGACCGGTTGTAATCTTAGCATGTGTGTGTGCATCAACATTAGGATTGATACGAAAAGCAACGTGGGCTGTCGTGCCCATTTCGTGTGCTATCTGATTTATCACCTCTAACTCGGGTAGACTTTCGACATTGAAACTATGAATGCCGATACGTAGGGCTGTGCGTATTTCATTATCACTTTTGCCCACGCCTGCGTAGACAATGCTGTTGCCTTTGAAGCCTGCTGCATGTGCTGCTTCTATTTCACCACCTGATACGCAGTCTGCGCCCAGACCTGCTTGGGCAATTATTTGTAATAACTGTGGATTGGCATTCGCCTTTACTGCATAGTGTACGTGAAAGTTGGGGCGTGACTGCGTTTCGGTATGTATTGTAGCTAACGTTTCGCGTAAGTTGGCAAGGTCGTAATAGTAAAAGGGGGTGTCTAATTCAGTAAAACGTTGTGTTGGAAATGTCATTGTGCTGTACTTTAAATAACTTTCGGAAGGGAGGAAGATAGTTGTTTGTGCTTCCTCTCTTCCGAAATGAGAAGTTTTACTTTTTAGTATTAAAGAGTTTTTCGCTGAGTGCGCAAAGGGCAGCTTTCTTATCTGATTCTCGAATTAAGAATGAGATATTGTGATTACTGCCACCATATGAAATCATACGTACGGGAATGTTGGCCATGGCTTCAGTAACAAGAGTCTCAAATCCAACATTGCCCCAACGTAAGTCGCCAACAACGCAGATGATGCACATGTTTTCGTCAATGCTTACTGTACCATACTTTTTCAATTCCTCTACAATGTTGGCCAGATGAGCATTGTTATCAATGGTAAGTGTTACACCGACTTCGCTAGTAGTTACCATATCAACAGGGGTATGGTTTACCTCAAACGTTTCAAAGAGCTTGTGTAAAAAGCCTGTTGCTAAGAGCATGCGTGAAGAAACAATCTTAATGGCTGTGATATTGTCTTTTGCTGCTACGGCCTTGATAGTACCTTTCTGCATTTTATCATTGATGATAGTTCCAGGGGCTGAAGGGTCCATGGTGTTGAGCAAGCGTACTGGCACACCAGCATAATGTGCGGGCTGAATGCAAGTAGGATGAAGTATCTTTGCTCCAAAATAGGCAAGTTCTGCGGCCTCTTCAAAATTAAGCTGACGAACAGGTGTGGTATTGGGTACAAAACGAGGGTCGTTGTTGTGCATGCCGTCAATGTCCGTCCAAATTTGAATTTCGTCGGCACGTAACACAGCCCCTATTAAGCAAGCAGTGTAGTCAGAACCACCGCGTTGAAGGTTGTCAATATCGCCTTTGTTGTTACGACAAATAAAGCCCTGAGTGATGTAAAGGTCGTAATTGGGGTTTTGCTTGAGGATGTTGTTAAGGTGCTCCTTGATGTACCCCATATCAGGTTCGCCATTGGCGTCAGTCGCCATGAAGTCAAGGGCTGGGATTAACATTACCTTTATGCCGCATTCTTTGAGATAGTTGGTTACCATATTGGTGCTCATAAGCTCACCTTGTGCAAGGATTTCTTTCTCAAGTTTGTCTGAGAAATCGTGTGTGGTGAGCTCGTGAAGGTGCATAAAGATGTCATGCAGCAGGTCGTCTGTGGCTTTTACGTTTTCGGGCTGCGCGTACAACTCTTCAACGTGTTGACGATAGAGCGTGCGCAATTTGTTAATCACGCTGCTTGCTCCTTCGGCATTGTGCTTTTTTATGTAATCGGCAATCTCAACTAATGAGTTGGTTGTACCAGACATGGCTGATAATACAACAATTTTGCGTTCGCCGTCAGTGATGAGTTGGCAAACGTCTTTCATGCGTTGAGGTGAACCTACTGAGGTTCCGCCAAACTTGAGTATCTTCATAGTTTTATTATTTTAGCTTGTGGAATTTGATATTGGGGCAGTTGGGATATCTTAGTCGTCATTACTCAATAACGTCATGTGGTTGAGCTTCGCTAATTGTGCCATTGCTGCAACGATAAACTACCCCTGGAAATTCGTTCAATAAATTCATGTTGTGGGTCACCATAACAACCGC
Source organism: Alloprevotella sp. (assembly GCA_050874425.1). GTDB lineage: Bacteria > Bacteroidota > Bacteroidia > Bacteroidales > Bacteroidaceae > Alloprevotella. The sequence goes on along the minus strand of JBNMKQ010000016.1, from coordinate 15,182 downwards.
GCTTCCTTGTTCGCGTACTGACTGAAGAATGCGCATGATTTGTCGACTGGTGTCGGGGTCAAGATTGCCTATAGGCTCATCTGCTAGCACGACCTTGGGTTTGTTGAGCAAAGCACGGGCTATGCAGACGCGTTGTTGCTCGCCGCCCGACAACTCGTGTGGATATTGGTCTTTTTTGTCGTAGAGTTCAACACGTTCTAAGACTTGTTTTATGCGTTCCGGACGAGCTTTCTTTTTCCAGCCTGTAGCTCTAAGTACAAAATCAAGGTTTTGCTCAATTGTTAGTTCGTGCAACAATTGAAAATCTTGAAATACAATGCCTAATTGGCGTCGTAGCTGTTGTATTTTGTTGCGCTTTGCCCTTTTGATATTAAGGCCTAGCACGTTAGCTTCGCCCGAGACAATTGGAAGTTCACCGTATAATGCTTTAAGCAATGAACTCTTTCCACTGCCCACTTTGCCTATAATGTATATAAAGTCATTGTCGTCAACATTGAAATTAACTCCATTGAGAATGGGGTGGTCGTTATGACGCAAAACGACATCTTTGAGTTCAATTAGCATAGTTGTATGGTGTTAATCTAACTTTAATACGGCTAAGAAAGCCTTTTGCGGCACTTGTACGTTACCAATCTCTTTCATACGCTTTTTGCCTCGTTTTTGCTTTTCGAGCAATTTGCGTTTACGGCTGATATCACCACCATAGCATTTGGCTGTTACGTCTTTTCGCACTTGCTTTACGGTTTCGCGCGCAATAATTTTGGCACCAATGGCAGCTTGTATGGCTATGTCGAACTGTTGACGAGGCAATAATTCTTTTAACTTTTCGCACATACGACGGCCAAAATAAACGGCATTATCAACGTGAGTAAGCGTTGAAAGAGCGTCAACAGGTTCACCATTAAGCAAAATGTCCATTTTTACTAATTTTGATGGACGAAACCCGATGGGGTGATAGTCGAACGAAGCATAGCCTTTGGAGATACTCTTCAGTTTGTCATAGAAGTCGATGACGATTTCAGCCAAAGGCATATCATAGTAAAGTTCAACGCGATCGCCTGACACATACTCTTGTTTCACGAGTTCGCCTCGTTTACCCAAACAGAGTGTCATGATGTTTCCGATATATTCGGTTCGAGTAATGATAGAAGCTCGAATGTATGGTTCTTCGATGTGGTCGATTTCAGTCTGGTCGGGCATCCCCGCAGGGTTGTGCACCTCTTTCATTTCACCATGCTTGTCGTAGATATTGTAGCTAACATTAGGAACGGTGGTGATGACGTTCATGTTAAACTCACGATCAAGGCGTTCTTGCACAATCTCCATGTGAAGCAGACCTAAGAATCCACAACGGAAGCCAAAGCCCAACGCTACAGAAGACTCTGGTTGGAAAGTGAGCGAAGCGTCGTTTAATTGCAACTTCTCAAGGCTGGCGCGTAGCTGTTCAAAGTCTTCTGTTTCAATAGGGTAGACACCCGCAAAGACCATAGGCTTTACCTCCTCAAAGCCTTCAATAGCTTTAGCACAAGGATTTTGTACAGAGGTAATGGTATCGCCCACTTTAACTTCGGTGGCAGTCTTTATGCCACTAACAATATAACCTACATCTCCGCAGTGCAATTCCTTACGAGGAGAAAGGTCCATTTTGAGTACGCCTACTTCGTCAGCATGGTAGCTCTTTTGCGTATTGACAAAGATAACGTCCTCGTCCTTATGTATTGAGCCGTTTACAATCTTGAAGTACGCAATGATGCCTCTAAAGGGATTGAATACAGAATCAAAGATAAGCGCTTGCAACGGAGCCTTTTCATCGCCAACAGGAGCAGGAATGCGTTCAATTACAGCGCGCAAGATGTCATCAACACCCTCGCCAGTCTTACCTGAAGCACGAATGATATCTTCACGTTTGCAACCTAAGAGGTCAATAATCTCGTCCTCAACCTCTTCGGGCATGGAGTTGACCATATCGCATTTGCTCAAAACAGGGATAATCTCGAGATTGTGCTCGATAGCCATGTAAAGGTTAGAGATGGTCTGTGCTTGCACGCCTTGCGTTGAGTCAACTAACAATAGGCAACCTTCACAGGCTGCAATGCTTCGTGACACTTCGTAAGCAAAGTCGACGTGTCCCGGGGTGTCTATCAAATTAAGACGATAAGTTTCACCATCCATTTGATACTCCATTTGAATGGCATGGCTTTTTATTGTAATGCCTCGTTCGCGTTCAAGGTCCATGTCGTCAAGCATTTGCCCCTCCGTCACCTTAATGGTTTGTGTACGTTCCAAAAGGCGGTCGGCCAAAGTGCTCTTACCATGGTCAATGTGTGCGATAATGCAAAAGTTGCGTATATGATTCACTGTGCTTCAAGTGTTTTAGTGGGAAATAGGGTAGTTGAACTCTTGTTCTATGAACTTCCTGTTCTCTTTTAGAATTTCTCTGCAGCTTCAAAGCTTACAGCATGCTTCAAGTCCTTTTCGCTAAGAACTACGTCATCACCCTTAATGGGCCAATCAATACCAATTGTGGGATCGTCGTAACGGATAGAACATTCAGACTCAGGCGCATAGCGGTTGTCAACCTTATAGGTAAAAACTGCCGTATCACTCAGCACTTGAAATCCATGTGCAAAGCCACGAGGAATGAAAAGTTGGCGTTTGTTTTCGGCAGAAAGTTCTACCATTACGTAGTGGCCATAAGTGGGTGAAGACTTGCGAAGATCAACTGCCACATCAACTACTGTTCCTTGTAGGACTCGTACTAACTTTGCTTGAGAATCGGCTCCTTTTTGAAAGTGCAAACCACGGAGTACACCTCGTGAAGACATTGATTGATTGTCTTGCACAAAGTGTACTTCGTGGCCAATAGCATTGTTGAAATCAGCTTCACGCCATGTTTCCATAAAGTATCCGCGCGCATCTTCAAATACACGAGGCTCAAGTATCCATACGTCGGGTATAGTGGTCTTTATATATTCCATTTTAGATATAGTTTTATATTGTAATAATAAAACGAGAGGAAATGAGACTACACTATAAAAAGTGTAGTTCCGTTTTTCCTCTCGTATAATGTTCATTTGTGTTACTCTATGACAATCTTGTTGCTAGAAACATTTGCTGTAAAGCTGTGTTGCTCACCATGTTCCATCATAAAGTCACAAAGTACATCTTCAAGGTGGTGTTGTATGGCGCGTTTCAGCGAACGAGCACCATATTGAGCATCAAATCCTTTGTCAACTAAAAATTGTTTTGCTTCGTCAGAAACATTAAGTGTAAAACCGTTGTGCAGCATTCGCTTGCAAAGGTCAGACAACTCAAGCTCAGCGATTTTCAGCGCATTTTGCTTTGTTAGTGGATTAAACATGATGATGTCATCAAGGCGATTGAGGAACTCGGGTGCGAATTGTTTTCGCAATGTCTTTAGGATTATACTCTCAGCGACCTCGCCCGTTAGTTCGCCCGTAATACGCTCAAAACCTAATCCACCACCAAACTCTCTTAGTTGTCGGGTACCACTATTTGAGGTTAGTATAATAATGGTGTTGCGGAAGTCGACGGTCACTCCATTACCATCTGTCAATCGCCCTTCGTCCATTACTTGTAAAAGCGTATTGAATACATCGGGATGAGCCTTCTCAATTTCATCAAGCAGAATGACAGAGTAGGGGTGACGACGTACACGTTCGGTTAGTTGTCCTCCTTCCTCGTAGCCAACATATCCCGGAGGAGCTCCTACCAATCGGCTCACACTATACTTCTCACCATATTCGCTCATGTCAACGCGTATAAGGGCGTCTTTTGAACCAAACATCCATTCGGCAAGTGTCTTTACAAGATGAGTTTTACCTACGCCCGTAGGTCCGACAAAAAGGAACGTTCCAATAGGTCGGTCAAAGCCTTTTAGGCCAATCCGACTACGGGTAATGGCACGTGTTAGTCGTTCAACAGCTTTTTCTTGTGCAATGACTCGACTATTCAATTCCGAACGCATGCCTTTTAGTCGTTCGCTTTCGTTGGCTGCCACACGTGTTACAGGTACGCCACTCATCATACTGACCACTTCTGCAACAACAGCATCATCAACTAATGTCGGGTGACATTGTTGTTCGTCTTGCCACTGTTTCGTCATTTGCTCAAGTTCGGTTGTGAGCGTCTGAACTTGGTCGCGCAGATTAGCTGCTAACTCATAGTTCTGATTTTGAGCTGCTTCAAGTTTTTGTTGGCGCAATTGCTCAATATCCTTTTCTTTCGATTCAATGAACTTTGGCGTATCTGTGCCTGCAAGATGCATGCGAGCGCCAGCTTCGTCCATGGCATCAATAGCTTTATCGGGCAATGCTCTATCAGTGATATACCTGCTCGTTAAGTCAACACATGCTTTGAGCGCTTCCTCAGTATAGTTGACAACGTGATGCTTTTCGTAGCGCTCCTTAATATTATGGAGTATACAAAGCGTCTCTTCAGTTGAGGTTGGCTCGAGCATAACCTTTTGGAATCGGCGATCGAGGGCGCCATCTTTTTCAATTGTCTTCTTAAACTCTCCTGTAGTTGTCGCTCCAATACACTGTACTTCGCCACGTGCTAAGGCAGGTTTTAATATGTTTGCTGCATCTAAGCTACCAGGTGCAGAACCAGCTCCAATGATTGTATGGATTTCATCAATGAAAAGGATAATCTCTGGATGAGATTTAAGTTCCTTAATCAGTCTACGAAGCCGTTCTTCAAATTGCCCACGATATTGTGTGCCAGCAACTATTGAAGCCATATCAAGCGCCACAATGCGTTTATTCTGCAATAGGTGGGGAACGTGATGATGAGCAATGCGATCAGCCAAACCTTCTACGATGGCACTTTTACCAACACCTGGTTCGCCTATAATAATGGGATTATTCTTTTTCCTTCGGCATAAGATTTGTACCACGCGTTGAATTTCCTTTTCACGCCCAACTACGGGGTCTAATCCACCCTTAGCTGCAACAGCTGTTAGGTCCGTACCGAAATTATCAACAATGGGCGTGTCGCTATTGCTCTTAGGCGTTTTACGTTCAGCCGTTTGTTGCAAAGTTTCGTCCCCCTTTGAGAAGTCATCGTTAGGGTAAGGCATGTCGTCCTCGTTAGGGAAACTGAAATCGCCAGAAGGAGATATTGTTGCCGAATTTGCAGATTGAACTTTTTCGTAGCTTACTCCTCTATCTAACAAGAGGGATTTCGCCTCGTTTTGTCGGTCGTGAAGTATAGATAGTAAAATGATTTCAGCACCACTTTTCTTTCCTTGTGCCAATTTGTCCTCAAGCGTTAGCAAATGTAGAATGCGTGTACTATCAGTGTCGAAAGTTGAGGGTGCAGAACTCATTAATTCATCACTCTTTACGCCGTCATTGGCCTTGTTATTTTGTACGTTTATTTGCGATTTTGCTTCGTCTATAAGCGAATCAACTTTTACATTTATCTTATTTAAAAGTTCAACCACATATTCATTATCAAGAATACTTAATAGTAAGCATAATGGAGTAATACGAAAAAGTACGTACTCTTGCGCTATCTCCTTGCTTTTGTTTATTAACTGGGCAGTGCCAGCAGGTATTTCGTAGTTCATAGTTTGTAAATCTTTTCTGTTTAGCAATGCATAAAGCGTGCCATTTAGCCGTATCGGTCATCTTACTCCTTTCATTCGGCTATACAATCGATAAAACGAGTCCCCTATTACAAGCAGCAATTATATCAGCGGACAAAGTTAGTACTTCTTTCGTGATAACACAAATAAAGAAGATAAATTTATGTGCAAGAAAGCATTATACATGTATATATGCATGGCTATTACTGCGTTTGCTTGAGCCATTACGATGTATATAGTAGGTGTTGTGTTTCTTAAATCTTAAAACGTTCACTTGCCATATAAAAAAATATACGTACATTTGCAATAAATATCGAAATTCTACGTTTAAAGTGTGGCGAGCAATAAAATCAACTATATATGTTTTACTCGCTACATGTAGGAGACTCACAACTATTCCTTTAAAGACAATAATACAAATTATGATATTTAGAAAGTTTTTTATCTTATTGGCTTTATTTGCTGCCAGTTTTACTTTTTCGGCCATTGCGCAATCGTCAATGTCGGACGATCAGGTGCTACATTTTATGATGCGTGAGAACGCTCGCGGCACATCACGTTCCGAAATCGTCACGAGCCTTATCGAACGCGGAGTTCAGATTGACCAAATTCGCCGTATTCGCGATAAGTATGACAAGCAACAGAGTGGGGCTGCTGTTGGAGCAAAGAATATTACGGGAGAATCTTCTAACGACCGTTTAAGAAAGCCCAATGGTGATAAACGTTCCAATACAAAAGGTGTAAACCAGCGTAGAAAGCAAACAGAACAAGTCGATGAAAGCACGATGTCTGACAAACAGCGTCGTATATATAATCGTCGTCGTAATGAAGAGTATATGGACGAAATGGATAAATTTATGCCTGACTCTTTGGATGAATATGACGATTATTATGACGAAGAGAATGTAAAGGAGAAGAAGAAAAAAATAGAGGTGTTCGGTCGTAACATCTTCAACAATAAGTCCTTATCTTTCGAACCAAATATGAACATTGCAACGCCGCAAGATTATCGCTTGGGGGCGGGTGACGCTGTATACGTAGACGTATGGGGTGCTTCACAAAAGCGCTTTGAAAGTACGATTTCACCAGATGGTACAATCAATATAGAGTCTTATGGCCCCGTTAACGTTGACGGACTTACCGTGGCGCAAGCCAATCAACGTTTGCGCTCATTGCTGGGACAACGCTATGGCGGCTCGAATATACGCTTAACAGTTGGACAAACGAAGACAATTACTGTACATGTGATGGGTGAGGTAAAAGCACCTGGTACGTATACGTTGTCAGCTTTCTCAACCGTATTCAATGTCCTCTATATGGCAGGCGGTACAAACGATATCGGTACGTTGCGTAATATAAAGGTCTATCGTAAAGGACGTTTGATTTCGACTTGTGATATTTACGATTACATATTGAATGGCAACATGAAGGGTAATGTGCGATTAATGTCAGAAGACGTTGTTATTGTAGGCCCATACGAATGTTTGGTAAACATTACAGGTAAAGTAAAACGCCCGATGTATTATGAAATGAAGGCGAATGAAAGTGTAGGTACTTTAATAAAATATGCAGGTGGCTTCACAGGAGATGCTTATCAAGGTAATATTAACTTAATGCGTAAGGCTGGAGGCGAATTGTCAGTTTATTCAATTGATGAGTTTGAACGCAACTCTTTTCAATTAGCTGATGGCGACTCTGTGTCAGTGGATAGTACCTTACAGCGCTATCGCAATATGGTCGAAATCAAAGGTGCGGTTATGCGTCCCGGTAAATACCAAATGGATGGTAGCATTACAACGCTTCGTCAATTGATTGAAACGGCTGGTGGACTTAAAGAAGATGCGTTCACAACACGCGGATTTATACATCGTCGCAAAGAGGACCGTTCACTTGAGGTTATTGATGTTGACATAAAAGGACTTATTGACCATACGGTTGCTGATATTGCCTTAAAGAATGAAGATGTATTCTACGTGCCTTCAAAAGAAGTGATGCAAAAGGAACGTATACTACGTATCTCGGGTGAGGTTAATTATCCTGGAGAATACAATTATGCGGACGGAACAACACTTGAAACACTTATATTACAGGCAGGTGGACTTAAAGATGCAGCATCATTGGTGAAAGTTGACGTTTCGCGTCGTATGCGCAATCAAGATGCAAACCAGACCTCAAGTCAGGTGGCGCAGGCATTCAGTTTTTCACTAAAGGAAGGCTTCGTGGTTGACGGTGAACCTGGTTTTGTTTTACAACCATTTGATGAAGTCTTCGTGCGTCGCTCTCCAGGTTACATTGAGCAACAGCACGTGTCAGTTGAGGGCGAAATTGCTTTTAGCGGTGCTTATGTACTCAAGAGTAAGGGTATGCGCCTTAGTGATTTGGTAAAAGATGCAGGCGGCTTAACCAAAGAGGCTTATGCATTGGGCGCACACTTAGAGCGTGCCATGACGCCTATCGAAAAGCTAAAACAACAAACGTTGATAAAGATGGCAACCGATGCTGACTCTATTGACATGAAAAAATTGGAGCTCGGTGATACGCAATATGTAGGTATAAATCTTGAGCAAGCTTTGGCTCATCCAGGTTCTAATCAATGGGATATTGTATTGCGTGACGGAGACCGATTGGTAATACCGCAATACAACAACACAGTTTCTATTAACGGACAGGTGATGTATCCTAATACTGTTGCCTATAAGGAAGGTGCTAAACCCAGTTATTATATTAACCAAGCAGGTGGATTTGGTAATCGCGCACGTAAAGGACGCGCATTTGCAGTCAATATGAACGGAACCGTTACGCGCATACATTCGGCAAAGCATATTACGCCGGGTTGCACTATCTTGGTTCCTGCCAAACCGAAGCGTAAACGTATGTCGTTTAGCGAAATTCTGTCGTTAGGTACGATGACAGCTACTTTGGGTACTGTTATAGCAACCTTAGTTAAGTAAAGACAATTAGTTTGAGCCAGTCGTAATAAAGATGGCTCGTTGATTGAAGTTATAAAGCTCCTTTTGTCAGATTAAATAACAAATAGTAGCTTTATAACTTCGTTATATTAAAAATAAACATATCCGTAATGATGCTTTTTAAAAAAAATATAAGAGGAAACGCGAAAGCTACTAACAATGAAGATGTAACCAACGAGACCAATACCTCTTCTCTTGAGGAGACGCAATTAGAAGGGGACGTTGTTTCACCTTTTCAAGAAAAAACATCTTTGATAGCAAAACGAGAAATAAGACTAGATGTTATATTCAAAATAGTTCTTTCAAAATGGAAGAAGTATATAATACCTTGTGCTGCAACAGTTTTGTTGTCAGCTTTATACATTTTTCAAGTACCGCGCTATTACAAAGCCTCAGTTATGTTAGCGCCAGAAAGTTCGACTTCCAATTCAATGGGAGGGTTAAGTGGACTTGCAGCCATGGCAGGTGTAAATATAAATACAAGTTCATCACAGGATGCAATAATTCCAACATTCTATCCTGATTTGATGAAAAGTACAGACTTTATTGTGCCCTTGTTAAATGTCAAGGTAGAAACAATAAAAGGTGATTTTAAAGGCTCTGTAGGTAAATATCTGACGACCCAAATAAAGCCCTCACTAATAGATGCTTTGAGGGGCAAAATATCAGAAGCGTTTACGACTTCTAAGCCTGTAGCAATTGCGGTTAATGAATCGGGGTACTATACAATTAATCCGTTTAAAATGACAAAAGACGAAAACGATTTGTGCTCGTCATTGTCAGGCATGATAAATTGTACAGTTGATAAGAAAACGGATGTAATTAGTATTGACGTTACCACTCAAGATGCTCTTGTCGCAGCACAGTTAGCTGACACGTTGTTGTCAAAATTGCAAGATTTTATTACAGAATATAGGACAAAAAAAGCAAAGAACGATCTTGTTTATTATACAGGATTGTGTTCAAAGGCTAAGTCCGACTACGAAAGTAAGCAACATGAATACGCTGTTTATGCCGACGCATACCAAGATGTAACTCTCCAAACCTTTAAGATAAAGGAAGAACGTCTTGAGAACGAGATGCAGATTGCATACAACAACTATAATCAATTAAAACAACAAGTGCAATTAGCTGAAGCAAAAGTTTTAGAACGTACACCAGCATTTACGGTTATACAAAATGCATCAGTTCCCGTAAAGCCTGCAGGTCCTAAGAGAGTCTTTACGATAGCTTTATGCTTATTCTTATGCTTGATTATAACAACAATAGTTATTGTGGCTCGTGATAAGAACGTAAAGTTTTAGAAATCTTTGTAAGAATATTTATTAGGTTTTATTGATTCATACGAGAGTTCTAGTAAAAGTAGAATGTATCTTCAAAATTCATTACATTAGTCTCTAATGATTTATAGCTAATGAAATATTTGGTTGATACAATCACTCCAATATTAAACTTAAAACCTCATAGACAGGTATCTTATATTCATCCATGGTTGTTGTTGCTATATTAGTTTTACTGCTTTCATTTGTTTCGCTCCTTTCCTTTTTGGATACAGAAGAGAACACAAACGATGCATGGATTTTGGTCTGCATTGTCGTATTAATGACGCTACTAGCCGGTCTTCGTCCTATTGGGTTAGATGCTGACAGCGATACTTATCAAGCATATTTTTTTACTCCAGACACATCAGAGGGCGTTGAAGAAACATATTTAATTTTATGTCGCTTACTTCTCCCTTATTTTGATACAGTACGCCCAATCTTTATTATATATGCATTAATATCAGTCCCTCTAATGGCATATTCTTTGTATCGTCTAACGAAGAACCATTTGCTAACACTCACTGTGTGGATTGGGCATTATTACATTTTGCATGACATGACCCAGATACGATTAGGTTTAGCATTATCAATTGTTTTTTGGGGATTGTATTATTTAAAGTCTGGAACCAAAGCTATTTACGTAGTGTCGGTCCTTATTGCTTCATGCTTTCACGTATCAGTTGCACTATTTTTTCTTTTAGCCTTTGTAGGCAATGACGATTTAAATAAATGGTGGAAGATTGCTCTCGTTATTGTTCCCTCATTTTGCTATTTGATAGGTTTACTTCATGTAGATCTCATTCCGATGTTACCATTTGAGTATGTTCAGGACAAAATTAACGCGTATGAAACGATGCGTGATTTAGGAGTGATGGGCGAAAGCATAAACTTGCTTAAACCTGTATACTTGATACGCCTTATGGCCTACTACCTACTTTTATGGAAAAGTGATTTACTAAAGGAGCACTTTGCGTTTTATAACATCGGATTGAAAATGCTTGCATTATCTTTTGTCCTTTTTACATTATTGTCGTCAATACCTGCTGTTTCATATCGCTTATTCGATTTGTTCGGTGTAATCGAAATATTGATGATACCGACCTTGGCTTATGCGTTTAAGCCTTCAGCAGTAGGAAAGTGTTTTGTAATACTCTTTTCATTTGCATATTTGTATTCAATGATATCAACTTTTAATTTAAATTGATTGTATGAGTCCACTTGAAAAAGTTCCCTCAAAAAAGCTACTATCTTTTTAACACAATACGTGTTGTTATCATACGTATCTTCGAATACATCGATAACGGAATGATTATATATGATACTTTTTCCAACAAAATGAAAGCAAATTTTAAGTGCTTCGGAATTTTTCCACTTTTTCAAGTGGACTCATTGTATAAAAAGTAAAACGATAAGCAATGCACTTCATTCATTTAATTAAAAATAAATTAGCAAACACAAGTGAACGTTCCGTGAAGGTTTTAAAAAACATCGTGGCTTCGTTCATATTAAAAGGTTGGGTAGGTATTGCTCAATTACTTCTTGTACCTTTAACATTATCTTGCTTAAGCAACTATGAATACGGGGTATGGATGACCATAAGCACTATGCTCGTATGGATAGATTCAATGGACGTAGGTTTGGGCAATGGAATGAGAAATATGTTAGCTACATTTCGTGCTGAGGGAAATAATGAAAAGGCGAAACAAGTTGTAAGTACGTGCTTCTTTTCTTTGTTTGTATTTATGTTCATTGTGGGTTCCTTCCTATATACAGTTGAGCATTACATAGATTTTTATTCATTCTTAAACATTGATGCAGCAATTATTAAGGACCTTACGCTTGTTATTCAACTTTCAACAATAATAGTATGTGCAACTTTTGTTTTTAAGTTTGTTGGTAATGTATATTTGGCCTTACAATTGCCAGCAGTGAACAACCTATTTTTGGTCCTTAGCAATACAATGGTGCTGATAGCATTGTATGTTGCACAAAAATGTTTAGGAGAAGTATCTCTTTTGTTAGTTGCACTCATTTCAACAATGAGTCCCTTGCTCGTTTTTGTCGTTTCATTTCCCTTCACGTTTATAAAACGGTATCCCGAGCTATGTCCTTCCATAAAAAGCTTCAGAGTATCAATGCTAAAAGGAATCTTCTCTTTAGGAATAAAATTCTTTTTGTTGCAGCTTTCTGGCATATTATTGTTTTCAACCTCCAATATTATTATATCGCATTACATAGATCCTTTAAGCGTTACTCCTTATCAGGTAGCCCAACGCTATTTCAATATTATTCTTGTATTGTTTACAATAATAGTTGTACCTTTGTGGTCGGCAACAACTGATGCTTACGCTCGTAAAGATTATGAATGGATAAAGATGTGCGGACGCAAAGGAAGGCTGTTGATGTTGGTAATATTGCCGATATTGATTGTAATGTCTTTAGTTGCTCCATATATATATAGCTTGTGGACATTAGATAAAGTAACTGTATCTCCTTCAATTACGTGGGTCATGGCTCTTTACATGTTGGTTACATTGTTTAGTCTTTATTATGCTCATTTGCTATATGGCATGGGGAAGATTTACATTCAAATGTGGGTAACTTTGATAGAGTCTGTATTATTCATTCCTTTGGCGATATATGGTGCAATAAATTGGAATGTAACTGGGGTTATCAGTGCTTTAACGTTTGTCAATCTTGGCTGTTGCTTCACTAACTATTACCAGTTTTACATGATTAGTCATGGGAAGGCTAAAGGCTTATGGCTAAAATGAATGAAATCAAAAAATGAAGAAGAAAATATTTCCTATATTGGTCCTTTATAAGTGCAGCTTGTTAAGTTCAAGAACATACTGCTCACTTTTGAAGGAGGCCAGGGGACTACAGCATTTCTTGATATACGACAATTCTCCCTCAGATTTTAAACAAATCCTGTCACAAAATCCAGAGGAAGCATTGTATATACGTGATACTAATAATAGCGGCTTATCTGTAGCTTACAATAAGGGAGCTAAAATTGCTAAGAAGTTAGGCTATTCACATGTGTTATTATTAGATCAAGATACACTTTTCCCTAAAGAGGCTTGGGAAATCTATAGTAGCTCATTGAACTTTAATGGTTTAATAGCACCTTTAATGGTAACAGATAAGGGTGTACCCTTTTCGCCAGCTTCTATTTCAGGTTGGCGTTCAAAAGCCGTTAAGGTTGAGCCAGGCATATATACTTTATCTGAATACAGTGTCGTAAATAGCGGTATGTGTGTCCCCATAGACTTATTCAATCGGGCAGGTGGATATGATTATAAGGTATACTTGGACTACTCGGATTATCAATTTCAAAAACGGCTAAGACGAGTGAATTCGTCACTTTTGATAATGCCTTTTACAGCTCAGCAAGACTTTTCGGCTGATTGTAAAGATTACAAGAAGCTCCTTGCACGTTATGAGATTTATTTGGATTGTGCGACAAATTTTACAGTTGAGGGCGTAAAAGAATATATAGACTTACTATTTGCTGTGTTTAAACATACTTTGAGGTTATTATTACGCACTAAAAAGATAATATTTATTCGCAAATTTATAACACTTTTTTTACTAAAGAAGAGCAAATGATATCAGTTTGTATCGCTACATATAATGGGAAAGAGGAATTGCGTAGGCAATTAGATAGCATATACCCTCAGCTATCAGTTGATGACGAGATAATTATCTCTGATGACAACAGCACTGACGGCACGCGTGAATTGATAAAAACGTATATTGACAACGGTGCTTGCTTGCCCAAGGTTCGCCTTATAGACGGCCCTTCACTGCATTCCCCCATTCCTAACTTTGAGAATGCCTTAAAACACGCAAAGGGAGATTATATATTCCTTTCAGACCAAGATGACCAATGGATGCCTAATAAAGTTGAAGTGATGATGAAGGCTCTTCAGCAGTCATCTTGTGTTGTAAGTGATTGCGTCGTAACAGACGGAAATTTGAATGTTACAGCACCATCGTTTTACGATCTCAATCGTACCCGTGCTGGCTGGATGTATAATCTTTTTGTCAAGAATGGCTATTTGGGATGCTGCATGGCCTTCCGTAGGTGTGTACTTGAAAAGTCTCTGCCTTTTCCAAAGCATACTCCTATGCACGACATTTGGATTGGCAATATTGCCGCTATGTATTATGATGTGTGCTTTATAAATGATCGCCTTATCAACTTCTGTCGTCATGACCATAACGCGTCTGATACAGCACGAAAGAGTACATCTTCTTTTCTGCAAAAGATTGGGTATCGATTCGTTGTCGCAAAAGATTTGATAAAGAAGCGTATGAGTATATAAGATCTTATATAAAAGTTATAAAGGTTCCATTGCCACTTCAAGCGTTAGTAGGTGGCAATGGAACTTTTTTTGATACGAAAAGAGATTGCGGCTTGCTTGTTCGTGGCTTTTTGCCAGCCTTAATCCTATTGAATAAACAGTTAATATAGATAAATTAGCACACTCTATTTTAGAAATAGATTAAAAATAGTACTGAATTACACTTCCAATTTGGAGGGGAATATAGAGAAAATCCAATTATAACGAGCGAGGAAGACCAATTATTTAGTTAAATTATTCATAAAGCAGACAATAAGTTTTAATATTTTACTCATTGAGTACGTATTCCTCGCCATTTTTGAGGCTCTTATTCTTTAGAAAATTAAAACTACTCGTGCAAAGTGCAACAACTACTCGTGCAGAGCGTTGTAACTACTCGTGCAGAGCGTTGATTTTCTTCGATTATTTTGTTGAAATCGTACCTTATTCGCGATGAATTTATCTATTTGAGAAGAAAAGTCGAATGATCTGTGTAATAATTTATTAACTATAGATATGTGTATTTTAATAACTATAACTTACAATACATTTCACAAAGTAGTATATCTTATTTGTGTAATTCCAATTAATAATTCTATAGTTGAACGTAATTTATTGATTAACAATGATTTAAGAATTATACAAGAAAGAATAGTTCTTAAAAATGAATTTAACAAAAAGAAGGACTATTCCGCTTTTATTTTTGCTGAGAATTGCGTAGATTTTCCGACGGTCTTATTAATCCTAAATATTAAAATTTAGAAGAAGTGTGTTTAACAAAATTAAGCAATAAGTTTTAATGTAGACGAGTTTTGGTATGTATCTCTATAAGAACGTAGCTTTGTAATGAAGCGTATGGTTTAGATGCAAACAAAAGTTGCAATTTGTCGTCCACTTGGGGCGCGGGCTTGTAGCCCGCGGAGTGTCGCGC
>JBNMKQ010000015.1:0-25639 GCA_050874425.1 Alloprevotella sp. | reverse complement strand
GGCTCTATAACGAATAGTGTGGGTAAAACTGCAATTTGTCGAACAGACAAAGATTAATGAAAAGATTAACGAAAATAGATTAATGAGACGATTAATGGAAAAGATTAACGAAAAAGATTAATGATAGATTAATGAAACATTAATGTTTAAAACTAAGCGCGAAGCGCGTAACGTAAAGTTTTTTTGCGCTACGCGCTTTTGTTAACATTAATGTTCATTAATTATTCGTTAATGTCCATCTATGTGTTGATGTTAGGGCACGGGGTCGTATCCACTGCCGCCCCAAGGGTGGCAACGGAGAATGCGTCGAATGGCCAAGTAAAGGCCTTTGAGCGGCCCATGCTTCTGTATAGCTTCAACAGCATATTGTGAACAAGTAGGAGTGAACCTACACACGGGTGGAAATAGCGGCGAAATAGCGCGCTGATAGAAGCGTATGGGGGCTATTAGCAGACGGGATAAAAGTTGACGTATCATGAGGGTTGCTGTTGCATCACTTTCTCGCTCGTGCGCTGTAAGGCCGTCTGCATACGTGTGGCTACAAGGTCGGTGCGTACGGGATGATCGGAGAGCCAAATAAAGGCGATGTGGAGGGCTACATCGTCAGGCAAAGAGGCAAGAAATGTGGGTTTGAGGTGACGATACGCCTCTCGTAGCTGACGCTTAGCTCGATTGCGGTCTACAGCATGCTTAAAATGGCGTTTTGAGACGCTTAGAAGCACTTTTACCTGCGGCCCTTGACCTGTGTAGGCAAAGCTTCGAAACGTAACGCGTAGCGGAAATACGCTCATTGAGGTGCAGCCCGAACTGAAGAGTGCTTCTATCTCGCTCTTCAAACAAAGGTGTTCCGGCTTGCGAAAGGTATATTGTTTCATTTCTTTTATTCTTTTGGGGTTGACGAGTTGACGAGTTGACAAGTTAACAAGTTAACAAGTTAACAAGTTGACAAGTTAACAAGTTGACAAGTTAACAAGTTGACAAGTTGACAAGTTAACAAGTTGACAAGTTAACAAGTTGACAAGTTGACAAGTTGACGAGTTGACGAGTTGACAAGTTAACAAGTTAACAGGTAAGTTTGATTTAGTAGTCATTATGGCCTAAAACGAATGAAAAGTTTAAGCGAGAGTGCTTGGAGCTTATCACGCGCTTAAACTTTTCAATAATTGTTCTATTCAATATGTTGCAAAAAGTAACTTACTCGTCAACTTGTTAACTAAAAAACTCGTCAACTAAATTACTTATTATGCTCTTCAAGGTACATCTCGATAGCAGCCGTCATGGAGCGAGCTTGAGGAGTTGGTGCGAAACAATCGCAACGTAAGCCAGCGGCTTCGATAGCCTCTTTGGTGATGTTGCCAAAACATGCCATGCACGTGTTGCCTTGCTTGAAGTCGGGGAAATTTTCGATGAGTGACTTTACGCCAGCTGGTGTGAAGAGCACAATCATGTCGAAGTCGAAGGGTTTATCCTTCGGATATTCGTCGGTCACGGTGCGATACATCACGCATTCAGTGTGCTTGAGTTTCTTAGCGTCAAGCATATTGGCAATGTCGTCGTTGTGAACGTCGGAGAGGGGAATGAGGTAGCTTTCGTTCTTGTGCTTCGCCATTACCGTAACTAACTCTGGCCAACGTCCCGTAGTACCAAAGAATACTTTGCGCTTGCGATACTGAACGTACTTTTGAATGTAAAGAGCAATGGCTTCAGAAAGGCCAAAGTACTTCATGTCGTCGGGCATGGTAATGCGCATTTCCTTACAGAGTGTAAAGAAGAAGTCGACTGATACACGTGAAGTGAAAACGATGGCGGAGTGGTCGAGAATTTGAACTTTTTGTTGACGGAACTCGCGAGCGGTGAGTCCTTCTACTTTGATGAAGGGGTGGAACGTAAACTCCACTTGCTCTTTCTTCTCAATGTCGAAGTAGGGAGATTTGTCGGAAGTAGGTTTCGGCTGAGAAACAAGAATCTTCTTGATCATGGTCTACTTTTTTGTTCAGCGTGTGGACAGCCCTCGTGTGGGCCGTCGTGGTTATGCGTAATGTTAGTTAATAGTCAATAAATAGTTGTTTGCGTAAGCAAGTGCGCGAAACAGAACTGAAATAGGTACTATTTCGAGGGTGCAAAAGTACAAAAAAAGATGCACCCAACCGAATGTGTAGTTGAAAAATATGCGTGAGCACTTATACAATAGTAACAATTTGTCAATTATAAGTAGACAAATGAAGCAGATACACATATTTTGAAGTGCCAAATCGAAATATACGACTAAGAGGCTCAATGGGAGTAGGGCAATGCCCAGTCCTAAGGTGCAGAGCATGTAGGAGTTGGCCCATTGTTCGCATTGCTTGCGAGTAAAGAAGATGTTGTTGATAAAGGTGTATACCCCCGTCTTCAGCATAAAATATAGGCTACAGATGGCTACGCTGACGCCCAATATCTTATAGGGTGAGATTTGGTTGAATACGTCGGCTTGATGTTCTTGCGTGTAGTCGAAGAAGAGGACTCCGAGCATGATACACGTTTGAAAGACGAGGAACACTTGTCCGCGCATTTCGGTCTGTGTACGTTGCGCAAAAAGGTTTTCGCGTTGGCGGTGGTGGAAGAAGTCCTTTATCTGTTGGTGTAGGTAGTGACGCGACCCTGATACGACCTTTACCATCAGAAAGAAGCTGAGCATCAGGATAATGGTAACGATACTATCGGTGCGAAACTGGTAAGGCACGGGGTCGCCCGCCACGCCCGTTGGTTTGATGCTCATTAGTGTTGAGTCTGACATACCCGAAAGGCTGTCTAACTCAGCAGCAAACTCATTTTGCGGTTTATAACGCAAGGACTCGGCCCAATAGTCGGTAGTGAGCATTTCGGGCTTCATCGTGAGGGGTTGACCGGGGGCTAAGGGACCCATGAGCCGGGGGTCGGGTGGGGTAGTGTCGGCCTCTGTTGCTCTGTGCCAATGGTTATAGCGCACGCTGCTCTGTCCGCTTTCGTCAGCGAGAGCAGCCTGCTGTTCGGCCTGAGTTGTGGCCAATGTGTCGATTACGGTGGTGTGCATGGGCGTTTTTTAATGTGCAAATGTGAGAATGTGCAAATGTGCAAATGCTTGGGAAATGTGCGAATGTGCAAATGCTTGGGGAATGCTTGGGGAATGTGCAAATGTGCGAATGTGAGAATGTGAGAATGTTTGGGGAATGTGCGAATATGTAATAATGTGTTAGAAGCCAGAATGGGCAAAAAGACAGCAAGTAAAGGCGACTATTTGCACATTCTCACATTTGCACATTTCCCATGCATTTGCACATTAACTATGCATTGCACATTCGCCCGCCATAAGCGGGCGGGGTTACATGGCAGCAAATTTGCGTACTGATTTGTCCCAAAGGGGAGTGGTTTGTGCCAGATGCAGTGCTTCGGCTGGGGTTTGTGCTACGTGCCAGATGGCAGCGTGTTGGCTGCGCATAAAGCTTTCGCCAATGGCGCGCTGCAATTGAGCGAGGAGTGCATCGTAATAATGGTTGGTGTTGAGCACGATGATGGGTTTCAGATAAAGCCCTAATTGCTTCCAAGTAATAATCTCGAGCAACTCTTCAAGTGTGCCTACGCCTCCAGGCAGGGCGATGCAAGCATCGCTCTTTTCGGCCATAAGTTCTTTGCGTCGGTGCATATCGGGTGTAACGATGAGTTCGCTCATGCCCGTGTGTTGCCAATGTTGGTCAATCATAAATTGAGGAATGATGCCAATGGCCTTTCCGCCTGCAGCTAAACAGGCATCGGCGCAAGCGCCCATCAATCCTGTGCGCCCGGCTCCATTGATGAGGGTATGTTTGCCCTCAGCCATTAAGCGTCCCAACTCTTGTGCTGCCTCTACGTAGATGGTGGGCACTTGTCCGCTCGAAGCACTATATACGGTTATGTTCATGAGGCTTATAGTTAATGTGAGAATGTGAGAATGTGCAAATGTGTAGGGAATGTGCAAATGTGCTAATATGCTAATATGCTAATGAGTTAATGTGCTAATATGCTAATGTGCAAATGATTGAATGCGTTATAATCGTAGCAAACAAAGGCGACCATTTGCACATTCTCACATTTGCACATTAGCATATTAGCACATTAGGTTTATGCTCCAAATGCCTTCTTAATCTCGTCTACCTTGTCTAACTTCTCCCAAGTGAAGAGTTCTACTTCCACTTGCTTGTCGGGCTGTCCGGGAGCAGTAAAAGTTTTGGTCTTTACCTCAGGGGTGCGACCTACGTGGCCATAGCTGGCCGTCTCTTCGTAGATAGGCTGACGAAGTTTCAAGGAACGTTCGATGGCTGCGGGACGGAGGTCGAAGATCTCACCAATCTTGTGTGCTATCTCGCCGTCGGTCATGTTGACGTGGCTGCGACCATAAGTGTCAACGTAAATAGAAATAGGCTCAGCCTTACCAATGGCATAGCTCAACTGAACCAACATCTCGTCGGCAACGCCTGCAGCAACCATGTTCTTGGCAATGTGGCGAGCGGCATAAGCGGCCGAGCGGTCCACCTTTGAGGGGTCCTTGCCTGAGAAGGCTCCACCACCGTGTGCACCCTTACCGCCATAAGTATCAACAATTATCTTACGACCCGTCAAACCCGTGTCGCCGTGGGGACCACCGATAACGAACTTACCTGTGGGGTTGACGTAGAACTTGATGTCGCCCTTGTGGAACAGCGCCTTAATCTCAGGCGTATTGACACGTTCGTCGAGCACGCGGGGAATGACAATCTCCTCCACGTCCTTTTGAATTTGTGCCAACATCTGTCGGTCAGCCTCCTCTTGCGAACCTGCTTCGGCGGCAGAGATAAATTCATCGTGTTGTGTGCTCACAACGATTGTGTCGATGCGTTGTGCCACGTTGTCGTCGCTGTATTCAACGGTCACTTGGCTCTTAGAGTCGGGACGGAGGTAAGTCATCACCTTGCCTTCGCGACGAATTTCGCTCAATACGTATACGATGTCGTGTGCCAACGAAAGGGGCAACGGCATATAAGTGTCGGTCTCGTTATTAGCGTAGCCAAACATCATGCCTTGGTCGCCTGCGCCTTGCGCCATAGGGTCTTGGCGGTCCACACCACGGTTGATGTCAGCACTTTGTTCGTGAATGGCACTAAGGATGCCACAACTTTCGGCTTCAAACTTATATTCGGCCTTTGTATAACCGATGCGTGCAATAGTACGGCGCACCACGTCTTGTAGGTCGACGTAAGCTTCAGATTTTACTTCTCCTGCTACAACCACCTGGCCAGTGGTTACGAGCGTTTCGCAAGCTACTTTCGAGTTGGGGTCGTAGGCCAACAACTGGTCAAGCACGGCGTCAGAAATTTGATCTGCCACCTTGTCGGGGTGTCCTTCAGACACCGATTCGGATGTAAATAAGTATCCCATTTTGTGGTTTTAATAAATGTGTGATAAAAACAACTGCCTGCTTTCGCATGGCGGAAACAGGCAGAGAATGAGATTCGGCTTCAAGTAAAATGTTTGCGTTCATAGTCTTGAGCGCCGTTTAATGATTAAAGGGCGTTCACGATTACGAGTTTTAGCATTGTTTTTAAGAGGTTGCAAGCAGCCAAATCTGTCCTCTTTCCTAATTTCGACTGCAAAGTTACGACACTTTACGCAAATATGCAAAGAAGCGGGTAAAAGTTTTTTGGGGGGATGTGATACTTAGTTTAAAAGGAAATTCCATGCAGGAACAATGTCAATGTTGAGGTTGCCTTGTTGTCTTGTGTATTGTTGGTTGTGCGTGATGACTTTCGCTTGATTGCACTGGGTGGCTTGTGCTGCTACTTCTAAGCCGCGAAATTCTCGCAATTCGTTTTCAGCATTAAGTTCCCAACATACTTGAATTAGTTGAACAACTTTAGACTGTCGAACGACAACAAAATCGCATTCAACGCCTTCGTTAAAGTAAAAAAGTTGGTCATTATGGCATTGCTCGTGTAAAAGCTTCAGAAAAACCGCATTTTCGAGTGCTTTGCCGTTCTCGTCACTTTGGGGTAACAAGTTAGCGCGTAGTAGGGCAAAGTCAGCTACGTAATATTTGGCAAAGGCAGAGTTCTGCTTTATGATTGACTGAGAGTATCGTGGTAGTTTATAAAATAAAAAGATATTGCAGGCATAGTCTAGCCACAAGTAAAGCGAATCTTTTGATACTTTTAACCCTTGCGACTTAATGTCGTTGTATATACTATTAATGCTTGTAGGCTTTGTCAAGTTGTTCATTACGCGTTTTAAGAAGTAGCGTAGGGTTGAGGCTGCTGCAGATAGATTGTAGTGCTCTATCAGGTCACGAAAGAGCATGGTGTTAAAATAGGACTGTAATAGCTTGGTGCGGTCAGACTCGTTGGGTGCAAGTACCACTTGCGGAAAACCGCCCTCTCTAAGGTATTCCCATACGGCTTTAGATAATATGGCTGCACCTTGTTCGGTGTAGGCATTTGCTTTGATGCCTTTAAAGTCAAGGAACTCCTTGAAGCATAGAGGATATTCTTTGTACTCGTCAGGCCAACCGCGTAAGGCAGAGTTCATTTCAGCAGCCAACATTTGCGCTGTGCTACCTGTTATGTAGATGTTCTTGCAATAATTCTTATATACGCGAAGAACAAATAATTCCCATCCTTTTATTAATTGTATCTCGTCAAAGAATAAGTAAGCATCTTTTAATGCGAGGGTAGGGTGCATCTCACGATAGGCTTGCAGAATTTCATCAAAGTTGTCAAGGCCCATGTTTGAGAATCGTTCGTCGTCAAAACCTATGTATACGATTTGTTCGCGTTTTACCCCCTCCTGCAATAAACGATTTATCGTAAGAGCTAATAAGGAAGATTTACCACAACGGCGTACTCCTGTGACTGTTACGATTTGCTGCGTGTTTATGGGTAGGGTCTGTAGTCTGTCGTATAGTTTCCAGGGCATCTCTTCTTGATGAAGAGCGATGACTGATTGAAAAGCGTATTTTAAGTTCATAAAGCAATTGTTTTGATGTTGCAAATATATGAAGTTTCCTTCTGAAAAGGAAACTTTATTGTAAATCTTTCCTTTTGAGAAGGAAACTTTAACCAAGAAGTTTCCTTTTCAAAAGGAAAGATTTACTTAAGGGGTGTTCTAAAAATTCTGGCGTGTTGATTTGTGCCCTATCGGAAGTGTATTTTTTCTCTGAGAACATGGGCTGCGGCTCAGCAATTCAAGCTAACGCTTGATTGCGTTCGCCTTGCACCATGTTCTCAGAGAAAAAAGACACTTTCGAGAGGGTGCAAATCAACCGACAGAATTAGAACATTCTAAAAACAGAATTTTTAGAACACCCCTTAAATGTAAAGGATGTGTGGGGTGGGGTAATGTATTCAAATGTGATGAAATGGTGATGATTATCAGACAAAGCGAACCTTTTCGTTAAGCCAAATGAGCAAAGTGAAACGTGTTTCAACTTTGTCATGGCGAGAAAAGGTGCACGAAAGTGAACCTTTTCGTTAAGCCAAATGAGCAAAGTGAAACGTGTTTCAACTTTGTCATGGCTAGAAAAGGTGCACGAAAGCGAACGTTTTAGGTCAGTGCTTTGGGTGAGAGTGATAAAAAATAAGTACTTTTGCAAGCTAAAACTGAGTAACAATACCTATAAATATATACATTCACACTCATGTCTGTCGAAATAAGAAAAGTAACCTCTAAAGCGGACTTGAAGCGTTTCATACGTTTCAACTACGAGTTTTACAAGAACAATCCCTACTCTGTACCCGACCTCTATGACGATATGCTCAACACCTTCTCGCCCCAGAAGAATGCAGCATTTGAGTTCTGTGAGGCCGACTACTTTTTGGCCTATCGTGAGGGCAAGATAGTAGGACGCGTGGCCGCTATCATCAACCACCGCGCTAACGAAACGTGGAAGAAGCAAAGCGTGCGCTTTGGTTGGATAGACTTTATTGACGACATAGAGGTGAGCACGGCATTGATTGACACCGTGAAGCAATGGGGCAAAAAACGCGGCATGACTGAGATAGAAGGCCCACTTGGCTTCACCGATATGGACGCAGAGGGTATGTTGGTCGAAGGATTTGACCAACTCTCTACTATGGCGACCATTTACAACTATCCCTACTATCCACAACACATGGAGAAGTTGGGGTTGGTGAAGAGTGCCGACTGGGTGGAGATGAAAATCTACATACCCGATTCCGTACCTGAGAAGCATCAACGCATTTCCAATATCATTCAGCAGCGTTACAACCTTCACATTCGCAAACTCAAGAGCAAAAAGGAAGTACGCGAAACAGGCATTGGACACGAAATCTTCCGTCTTATCAACGAAGCCTACACCCCTCTGTTTGGTTACTCACGTATGACAGAGAAGCAAATTGACCAATACGTTAATATGTACGTGCCCGTGCTCGACTTGCGCATGGTCACTTTGGTAGAGAATGATCAAAACGAATTGGTGGCCGTCGGTATTTCGATGTCGTCACTTTCGCGTGCCTTGCAAAAGGCCAAGGGTAAGTTGTTGCCCTTCGGTTGGTTCCACTTATTGAAAGCCTTGATGTGGAAGCGTCCCAAAGTGCTCGACTTGTTGCTCGTAGCCGTTCGTCCCGACTATCAAGGCAAGGGAGCTAACGCACTATTGTTTACCGACTTGATACCTATTTATCAGAAGTTGGGATATGAATATGCAGAGAGTAATCCCGAACTCGAACTCAATGATAAGGTGCAAAATCAGTGGCAGTACTTTAAGACGGAGCAGCACAAGCGTCGCCGCTGCTTTAAAGGAGAGATACTTTAGATTCTTTAATGTGCAAATGTGAGAATGTGCAAATGTGCAAATGTGCAAATGGTCGCATTTCATTGCTCAAATTCAATAATATTAGATTATTTGCACATTAATCAAACATTTACACATTAAACAATAATTTGCACATTTGCACATTCCCACATTTGCACATTCCCTAAGCTATGGCTCAAGATATAGAAGAAACGACAACAAATAAAGCCTCGTCAGTAGTATATGACGAGAGCAAGATACGTCACCTTGAGGATACGGAGCATATCCGCACGCGTCCTGGTATGTACATTGGCCGACTGGGTGATGGCTCGCATGCAGAAGATGGTATCTACGTTCTCCTCAAGGAAAGCATAGATAATAGCATCGACGAATTTAATGAAGGTTTTGGTAAGCGCATCGAAGTCAATATCCATGACAACCTTACGGCCGAAATTCGCGACTATGGTCGTGGTATTCCCCTTGGCGCATTGGTAGATGCCGTGTCAAAGCTCAATACGGGCGGTAAGTACGATACAGCCGTATTCACCGCCTCAGTAGGTATGAATGGTGTCGGCCTAAAGGCTGTCAATGCCTTGTCAAGCCGATTTGTAGCACGCAGCGTGCGTGATAAGAAAATGCACGAGGCAATATTTGAGAAAGGTGTGCTCGTGAGCGATGAAGAGGGGGATTGTGACGAAGAGAACGGAACGTACATCTTCTTCGAACCCGATAAAGAACTATTCCAGAACTATCGTTTCCATAGCGAGTTCGTTGAGAATATGCTTCGTAACTACACCTACCTCAATACGGGTTTAGCCATTTTCTACAACGGCCGCCGCATCTTGAGCCGTAATGGCCTTGAAGACCTCTTGAATGATAACATGACGGCTCCAGGGCTTTACCCCATCGTTCACCTTACGGGGCCAAATATTGATATAGCCTTTACGCATACCTCGCAGTATGGCGAAGAGTATTATTCGTTCGTAAACGGCCAACATACCACACAGGGCGGTACGCACCAAAGTGCTTTTAAAGAGCACATAGCCAAAGCTATTAAGGAGTACTTTGGTAAGAACTATGACGTGCAGGACGTGCGTAACGGATTGGTGGCTGCTATCGCCATTCGTGTAATAGAGCCCCTATTTGAGAGTCAGACCAAGATAAAACTCGGTTCGCTTACGATGGCACCCGATAAGGACTCTAATGGCAATCCTTTCCCCCTTTCAGGAGTCAGTGTCAACAAGTTTATTGGCGACTTTATTAAAGAGAATGTCGACAATTACTTACACATGCACACTGATATCGCAGACGTTATCAAACAAAAGATAGAAGAGAGTGAAAAGGAGCGCAAGGCAATAGCCGGTGTGACAAAATTGGCGCGTGAACGTGCGAAGAAGGCCAACCTCCACAACCGCAAGTTGCGCGATTGCCGCATTCACCTCAACGACCCCGCTCCGAAGGCAAAGAAAAAGCAAGACGAGGAACAAGAAGACCCGCGTTTCGAATCCTCTATCTTTATTACTGAGGGTGACTCAGCCAGCGGATCTATCACCAAGACGCGTAATGCACAAACGCAGGCTGTGTTCTCCTTGCGTGGTAAACCGCTCAACTGCTTTGGGTTGACCAAGAAGGTGGTGTATGAGAACGAAGAGTTCAACCTCTTGCAGGCAGCACTCAATATTGAGGACGGACTTGACGGTCTTCGCTATAACAAGGTGATTGTCGCTACCGATGCCGATGTTGATGGCATGCACATCAGATTGCTTATCATCACCTTCTTCCTACAATTCTTCCCCGACCTCATTAAGAAGGGCCACGTATATATACTTCAGACGCCTCTCTTCCGTGTGCGTAACAAAAAGAAGAAAGTGCGCGGTGCCAGTGCAAAGGTCAAGACGGTGACTGATGCCAGTGCTGGGGCTGCGATATTGAAGAAAACGCAGGTGAGCGATCGCTCAGAATACGAGACGGTCTATTGCTACACCGAGGAAGAGCGATTGGCAGCCATTGAGCGTCTCAGCCCTAACCCCGAAATCACTCGATTTAAAGGTTTGGGTGAGATAGATCCCGAAGAGTTTAAGAACTTCATCGGTCCTGATATGCGACTCGACCCTGTCACGCTTCATAAGAGTGACAACGTGGCGCAACTGTTGGAATACTATATGGGTAAGAACACGATGGAGCGCCAAAACTTTATTATTGACAACTTAGTGGTTGAGGAAGACTTGGCCGACGAAAATACTTCAGATTTATGAAAATAGCCATCTTCCCTGGTTCTTTTGACCCCTTTACCGTAGGGCATGCCAGCATCGTAGAGCGCGGACTGCCTATGTTCGACCGTATCGTAATAGGTGTGGGGGTGAACGATAAGAAACGTTCGTTTTATACTCCTGAGCAACGTGTTGAGGCCATTCAGAAGGTGTATGCCCATGAGCCACGTATCAAGGTGGTAGCCTATAACGACCTCACGATTGACTTGGCACGCCGAGAAGGTGCCACCTTCATTCTGCGCGGCTTACGTTCGGTCAAGGACTTTGAGTACGAACGTGATATTGCTGCCATGAACAAGCGTCTGGCAGGAGTCGAAACGGTTATGCTCTTTACCGAAGCCCATTATTCAGACATCTCGTCGAGCGTTGTGCGCGAACTCATTGCTTATGGCAAGGACGTTTCCGCATTTTTGCCGAAGGCGGAATGATGTGTTGACGAGTTGACGAGTTGACGAGTTGACAAGTTGACGAGTTGACAAGTAAGTTACTATTATAGGAACAAACTTACCCGTTAACTCGTCACCCCGTTAACTCGTCAACTTGTTAACTTGTCAACTTGTTAACTCGTTAACTCGTCAACAAAAACATAAAAATAGAACATGAAACATATACTCTTATTATTAGCTGTACTGCTCACATTGCCTGCTTGCGCACAGTCGCGCTTTGGTGATGTAGACTTTGAGCAGATAAAAAAGCTGCAAATGGCACAAGTGGCTATCACCAGCTTATACGTTGACAGCGTCGACCAACAAAAGTTGGCTGAGGACGCTATAAATGGAATGTTGAGCAAGCTCGACCCACATTCATCTTATACCAATGCAAAAGACACCAAGAAGCTAAACGAGCCTCTCTCTGGCAACTTTGAAGGCATCGGCGTTAGCTTTAATATGGTAAAGGATACGCTCCTCGTGTTACAGGTTATCAGTAAAGGTCCATGCGAGCGCGTTGGTGTGTTGGCGGGCGACCGTATTATCGCTGTGAATGGGATAACGATAGCTGGCGTAAAGATGGACCGCGATAGCATCATGAGCAAACTTCGTGGCCCTAAGGGTACGATAGCCAATCTTGATGTCGTGCGTCGTGGCACACAGGGCGTGTTGCACTTCAAAGTAGTACGCGACAAGATACCCGTCAATACCGTTGATGCTGCCTACCTTATTATGCCTGGCACTGGCTACATTCACCTTGATAGCTTTGGTGCCACTTCGGGCAAGGAGGTACATGACAAAATAGCCGAACTTCGTAAGCAAGGTATGACCGACTTGATACTCGACCTTAGCATGAATGGGGGAGGGTACCTCAATGCGGCACAAGAGGTGGCAAGCGAATTTCTCCCCAAGGGTGCCTCCGTCGTTTATACCGATGGCCGCGTTATGCCCCGACAAGACTTATTAGCTGAGGGCGGCGGATTGATGCAGACGGAGGGACGCATTGTCATCTTAGTAGATGAGTTTACGGCTTCAGCTGCCGAGATTGTGAGTGGGGCGATTCAAGACAACGATCGTGGTACGATCATTGGTCGTCGCACCTTTGGCAAGGGGTTGGTTCAACGCCCTATCGACCTGCCTGATGGCTCCATGATTCGACTCACCGTATCACACTATTATACTCCCTCAGGTCGCTGCATTCAGAAGCCTTATACGAAGGGTCAAAAGGAAGAGTACGACCAAGACCTTGAGAAACGCTACACGCGTGGCGAGTTGACCTCTATTGATAGTATTCACCTTGATTCAACAAAGGTGTTTAAGACACTTCAGAAGGGACGCACCGTGTATGGTGGCGGTGGTATCATGCCCGACATCTTTGTGCCGCTCGATACGACTACTTATTCTCCCTACTATCGCGCTTTGCGTCGTTACAACTTGATTAATGACTATACGTTGCGCTATGTAGACGAGCATCGCAAGGAACTGAAGCGTAAGTATAAGAAGTTTGACGACTACGTGCAGAACTTCACCGTGCCTGCTTCGCTCACCGATTCTATCATTGCAGAAGGTAAACGCAAGAAAGTGGAGCCCAAGGATGATAAGGAACTGCAAGCTACACTTGAAGACTTGCGTTATACGCTCAAGTGTACCATTGCCTATGACCTTTGGGACCGCAATGAATACTTCCGCCTTATCAATAAGCGCAACGACATCGTAAAGCGCGCCCTACAATTCTTGAAGGAAGGGAAGTAGAGTTAATGGGCCTCACCCCCTAACCCCCTCCCCCACAGGGGAGGGGGTTAGGGGGTGAGGCCCAATTGCAGTTCGTTAATCATGGATTTATACAAAAAACTGCCTTTTAAATAAAAAAACTGCATTTTTTTGCCAAAACATTTGGTGGTTATAAAAAAAGTACATACCTTTGCACCGCAAATCAGAACAATATGCTCTGATACTTGTGGATGTTCCATGGTGTAATGGCAGCACTAGAGTTTTTGGTTCTCTCAGTCCCCGTTCGAATCGGAGTGGAACAACTTCCCCTTCCCCCGAACCCTGCGTCTCTCCCCATTTTACGCAGGGTTCTTTTATTTAAGCAGTGTCTATATGACACTGCTTTTTTTGTGTAGAGGTGAATGTACAAAAAAGGCGTTTGTTGATAGCTAACTATCAACAAACGCCTTTCACTATATATTCGTTTTTACTTATTATTTCAAATAATCGTCAAAGTAGCGCGTAATGCGTTCGTGTAAGTGAACCATATCGTGGCCCATCATGTTGTGACCGTCGCCAGGGTAAACGAAGTAGTCGGGCTGTGTGCCAGCGTCCTCACAAGCGCGGAGGAATGAAAGACTATGTTGCATCACACAAGTGGGGTCGTTATAGCCCACGATGATTTGCAAACGGCCCTTCAGGTTCTTGGCCTTGTTGAGCAATGATGAGGAAGCGTAGCCTTCTGGATTTTCCTGCGGTGTGTCCATATAACGCTCGCCATACATCACTTCATAGAACTTCCAGTCGATAACAGGACCACCTGCTACGCCCACCTTAAATACGTCAGGATAAGAACACATCAAGTTAGTCGTCATAAAGCCACCAAACGACCAACCATGTACGCCAATGCGGTCGGCATCAACGTAAGGAAGCGATTTGAGGTATTTCACGCCTTCCAATTGGTCTTGCATCTCGATGTCGCCCAAGTGGCGGTGCGTGCAGCTCTCAAACTCAAATCCACGGTTCTCAGAGCCACGATTGTCTACTACGAATACTACGTAGCCGCGTTGCGCCATATATACTTCCCAAGGGCGTGTAAGGTAGTTCCACGCAGCCTCTACGTTGTGAGCGTGTGGACCACCATAGACGTATACCACGGTGGGGTATTTCTTGTTCGGATCGAAGTCAACGGGTTTTACTAAACGATAGTAAAGGTCAGTCTGTCCGTCAGCCGCCTTAATGCTACCACTCGTAATCTCAGGCACGTTGTAAGCCGTCCAAGGATTGCCGTCGGTATGCAACTTCGTCACAGCAGGTTTCGTAGTAGCCACGAGGTCATATTGACGGAAAGTCTTCGGTGACGACCAGCGATCCATGAGGTAAAGGCCATTGGTCGACAGGGTAGCATAGTGCGTGCCTTCGCCATTGTCGAGTAGGGTCACTTTGCCCGAAGCCACGTTTACGCTAAAGTTGCTATACTGAATGGGGTTGTTCTGATTGCTTTGGTAAACAATGCTCTTGGCCTTGGTGTTAAAGCCCAATACGTTGATTACCTCATACTTGCCCTTTGTTAACTGCTTGAGTTGGCGACCGTTTACGTCGAAGAGGTAAAGGTGATTATAACCATCGCGGCGCGTCTGCATCACAAACTTTGTAGCGTCCCAGGGTAAGAACTGAATGGGGTTGCAAGGCTCTACGTAGCGGCTATTCGTCTCGGTGTAGAGTACGGCCTTGCGTTGGCCCGTTGCAGCGTCGTAACTAACGAGTTCGGCCTTGTCTTGCGTGCGGGGCAACTCAAACATATAGATGGTCTTTTCGTCAGGACTCCATGCGATGTTGGTGAAGTAGCGGTCGGTAGGGTCGCCTGCTTGTAAGTAAACGGTCTTTCCGGTTGTAGGGTTGTATACACCCACCGTCACCTTGTGGCTCGTCATACCCGCCATGGGGTATTTCTCTGGCGCTAATTGTGCTACGCGGTGGTTGATGTCGACTAAGGGATAGTCCGTCACCATTGATTGGTCCATGCGGTAGAAGGCCAACAGGGAACCTTTCGGACTCCAGAATGTACCCTTGCGTATGCCAAATTCATCACGGTGAACCGAGAGTCCGTACTGCAATTCTCGAGTGCCGTCAGTGCTAACTTGGTGATTTTTGCCGTCAGAGGTGCGCACGTAGAGGTTCCAATCCTTTACGTAAGCTTCGGCCTTTGAGGCAAAGCAGAGGTCAGAGGCTGATTCGCCAGCGGTGCGTTCGGCCGTCCAAACGGTCTTCTTGGCGTTCCAATCGTAAAGTACGCGGAGCTTCTGTGTGCTCAGCAGCACTTGTGTCTTGTCAGCGTAGGGGAACTCTGCGTAGAGCAAGTTGTACACCTTGCCCACCTTTGCCGTATCAATAGCGGCATTCACCTCGTTGGTGGTGAAGAGCACTTGTGACTTTTCCTTTACACCTTTCGCATTGGTGAGGGTGCTCACCTCGTCTACATCGAGTTTCAATAAGCGGTCGCCCCAAAAGGCTGTGCCATAATAGCGGGGCATAATGTTGGCATAGTTGTTGCCACCCCACATCAAGTCTTCAAGCGTAAAGCTCTTCTTGTTTTGTGCCATAGCGGTGGTGCCAAAGAGCAACGCAAGGGTTGCTACGATTAAGTGTTTAATGTTCATTATATATTGTGTGTTGTGTTTGATTTTCTGGGGTTGAGGAGTAAGTATGTTTTGGGGATGGGTCCTATCTTGTGAGGAAACGCGTCCTCACTTGGGGGCGACGCGTTCCCCCAGGTGAGGATGCGTAACTATCAGAAATCAACTCACTTCATCGTTCATTAAAAATAAAGTTCAAACCGCTTTTCACATAGTGTGTAAACTTGCGGTCTGAACTTATAAGTGGTACGTGGTCGGTAATAGCTTGTGCCACGATGATGCGGTCATTAGGGTCGCGGTGGTCAGAATATAGAGGCAAGGCCGCGTAGGTTTGTAGGTGCTTTTCGGTAACGGGGACGATTGTAACGTTACATGTCTTTAGCCATTCAATGACATTTTCTGCACATAGTCCCTCTCGCAAGTAGCGAGGAGGAAACTTTTCAATTTGCAGAAGATGAATAAACTCTTGAACGCATGCGGTGCTTGTTAATAGTATATCAGAGTAACCTGATACTATGTCAAGCACCTCAGCCGTAAATTCATCTCGTACTCTCTTTGTTGATAAGAATACAAGTATATTGGTGTCTAAATAATATCTCATTTCAATATAGCTTTCATATCAGCACCTTCGAGTGAAAGAAGAGGAGGTTCGTCACTAAAGAGCCACATACCCATAGCGTTTAGCTTACCTTGCTTGTAAAGTTCTTTCAGTCTGGCTATAACTTCAGCCTTATCTTTCTTTTGCTTTTCAGTTTTCATATTTTCAAGTGTTATAGAATAATTAGGTTTTTAGTTTGGAGGTTATGGGGTTATAAAGTTACTTGGTATTGATATCTGCTAATCTAACTTTATCCCCCCATAACCTTCAACCGTTTAAACACGCTCGGAATTAGTCGCGCTTGCGTCCGCTGCCGAAGCCGCCTTTCTTCTTGAAGCCACCTTCGCGCTTCTTAAATCCGTCCTTCTTGAAGCCACCGCTCTTAAATCCGCCTTCGCCCTTGCCGCCACGGAAGCCTCCTTCGCGCTTGGGCTTGCGAGGAGCGCGTGTCTGTTCAAACTCGCGGTGCTTGCTACGCAGGATGCGATATTTTGCTTCCGTCTCATCATCGTCAAAGCGTGTTTCGTCTTCGTCATTAAAGCGCTTCTTAAACTCGTCGCGTTGGGTACGGAAACGACGTTGGTCGCTCATGAGGCGGCGTTCCTCGTCGGTCTTTACCTTACCACCTTCCGCACGGAAGTCGCTGAGTTTACCGCTAAAGAGTTGATACTTGCGGAAGTCACAGTCGAGCTTACCATTGAATATTTGCGTTTTGAGGCTGGGACGCAGTCCGAGGTTCTCAAACAATTCAGCCTTTGACGAGATAATCCAAGCCTCGCCCCCTTGGAACTCATTCTTCAACACCTTGCCAATAGCTTGGTAAAGGCCCAAGATGTCGGGCGGAGTTAAACGTTCGCCGTAAGGAGGATTGGTCACCATGATGGCCTTCTCGCTGGGATTCTTAAACTTGCGGAAGTCCTGTGCTTCAACGCTTACAATGTCGGCCACGCCTGCGCTGCGCACATTCTTCATAGCGATGTCGACGGTCGGCACGTTGATGTCGTAGCCATAGATATGGTGTGTAAACTCACGTTCTTGTGAGTCGTCGTCATAAATCTCTTGCAAGAGGTTGGAATCGAAGTCCTTCCACTTCTCAAAGCCAAACGACTTGCGGAACACACCGGGGTAGATGTTGCGCGCCATCAAGGCAGCTTCTACCAAGAACGTGCCCGAACCGCAGAAGGGGTCGATGAAGTCGCAGTCGCCCGTCCAACCCGTCAACTTAATCAAGCCAGCGGCCAACACCTCGTTGATAGGAGCCTCAACCGTAGCCACGCGGTAGCCACGTAGGTGGAGTGAGTCGCCCGACGAGTCGAGTGAGAGGGTACAGTCCGCCTCAGCGATGTGAATGTTGAGTTTAACGTCAGGGTTGGTAATGCGAATATTGGGGCGTTCGCCTGTCGTGTCGCGGAAGTAGTCGACGATAGCGTCCTTTACCTTGTAGGCCACAAACTTAGAGTGGCGGAACTCTTCAGAGAACACCACCGAGTCAACGGCAAACGTTGTGTTAACGTCTAAGTACTGGCTCCAGTCAATGCTGCGCACAGCGGCATACACGTCGTCAGCACTCTTTGCCTTGAAGTGCTTAATGGGTTTGAGCACGCGAATGGCCGTGCGCAAGCAGAAGTTGGCACGATACATCATGGCCTTGTCGCCAGTGAACGACACCATGCGGCGTCCTATTTGTACGTTGTTTGCACCGAGTTCGGTGAGTTCTTGTGCCAAGACCTCTTCAAGTCCTTGAAAGGTTTTGGCTATGAGTTCAAATTCTTGCATAATCAAGTTGGAATTTTTTAATGTGCAAATGTGAGAATGTGCAAATGTGCAAATGGTCGCCAGCAGTTAATGTGTGGTTAATGTGCAAATGTGAGAATGTGCGGTTAATGTGCAAATTTGCAAATGTGAGAATGTGCAAATGGTCGCTAATAGTTGATGCGTAGCTAATGCGCTGTTAATGTGCAAATGATTAAATACATCTGAAACGCAGCAATAAAAACATTCCATTTGCACATTTGCACATTTACACATTCGCACATTGACCGTGCATTTACACATTTGCACATTTCCTTACACCTTCTCCCCTGCGGGCACATCGTGTGTCACCCACTTATTGGCACCAATTACGGCACCTCGACCGATAGTGATGCGACCTAAGACGGTAGCGTTAGAGTAAACGATTACACCGTCTTCGAGAATGGGGTGACGCGGGTTATTCTTAATAGGGTTGCCATTCGGGTCGAGCGGAAAGCTCTTTGCACCGAGTGTGACCCCTTGATAGAGTTTCACGTTACGACCAATGATACACGTAGCACCGATTACGACACCCGTGCCGTGGTCGATGGTGAAGTATTCGCCAATCTGCGCTCCAGGGTGAATGTCGATGCCCGTTTCGCTGTGTGCCAATTCCGTGATGATGCGCGGAATGAGGGGCACGTCCAATCGATACAATTCATGTGCGATACGGTAACACGTCAAAGCACGAATGGCGGGGTAGCAACTGATCACCTCGCCATAGTTCTGTGCCGCAGGGTCGCCCAGGTAGGCCGCTTCCACGTCTGTAGCCAATGTGCGGCGCACCTGAGGCAGTAGACTGATGAGGGAAGCCGCAATGGCTTCGGCCTTGGCGTGATAGTCAACGCCATGACATCGATTGTCCTCCTCTTGTTGGCCAAAACAAAGGCCCGCCTGTATCTGTGCGGTGAGCAACGAGAAGAGGCGCTCCACCTCCATGCCGATGTGGTAACGCACGGTCACGGAGTTCAGTGTACTGCGTCCGTAGTAACCCGGAAAGAGCACAGCGCGACACAACCCAATAATCTCTTCCAATGCAGCAGAGGAGGGTAGAGGGTCGCCATGTCGGTGTTGATGAAAGAGTCCTTTCATCTTCGCCGTGTCCGAGAGGTCGTCAACGGTTTGACGGAGTAGATGTGTGTATGTTTCGGGAGGATTCATTCAAGGTCGTTTTTATGTTGGCAAAGGTACGAAAAACTTTTCGATACGCATTATGCCTTGCTCCTTTATGATGACGCGTTTTGATAGCCCGACCTTTCAAAAAGCGCGGTAATTGGTTATAAATTCGGTATTACCGCAAAAACTACCCCTTTACCGCGTGCTGTATAACATAAAAACGTCAATTTTGCACTCAGTTTTCAGCGCAAGGCTGCGCACCGATTGCAATTAATAACAAAATCTATATTCAATAAACAATGGCAAAGAAATTTACCTCAGT
Source organism: Alloprevotella sp. (assembly GCA_050874425.1). Lineage (GTDB taxonomy): Bacteria > Bacteroidota > Bacteroidia > Bacteroidales > Bacteroidaceae > Alloprevotella. The sequence goes on along the minus strand of JBNMKQ010000015.1, from coordinate 5,992 downwards.
GCTACTATTGCTCGTGAGCTGCGTAATGAGCGCTTTGGCTCAGCAAGTAGCAAGCACACCTACCACGTGGAGTGAATTAACCACTGGCAATTACCTCGTGCTCGTTAAGTCAAGCAAGACAAGTGATGCGGGCAACTTTATGTATCACGGTAGCGATGATTATGCCTATGTAGATAAGAAGTCTACGGGCACCGACATGATTGGTAGCATACTCAATACCGACCAACAAAAGTATATTTGGACGGTGACGAAGAGTGGCGATAACGTTACGATTAAGAGCCTTGAAAATAACCACTACATCAAGGGCACTGGTAAGAGTGATGACAAAGCTGCAATGGGTGAAGCATCGCAAACATATGAGGTAAAAGCAAAGGATGATGCTGTTACTATATCTTACTATAAAAATGCTATCTTAAGTTGGAATAGATATACAACTTATCTCACCACTAATGGTGACGGATCTAGTTCAGATTCTTACATTGGTACGTCAACAACAGAAACCAATGCTGCTAAGTTCGTATTCTACAAGACTTCAGATGTAGAGTATATTGATGTAACGTACAATTACACCTACAATGATGAAACAAAGTACACTTGTACGGTTAAAGCTATTGATGGACAAGCTTTCCCTGAATGTAATATTAAAGCAAGCGATCGCCCAGGCTTTGTAGTATTTGGAAAGCCTGAAGGCAATTTCAATAAAGCAGCAGGCGTAACTACTTTTGATATTGCACTGACCTACAACTTGCCTTTCACTACCAGCACGGATGAGGCTCCTGTTTACTATTACTTGGTAAATGGTACAGATACGCGTAATCGCGTTTATGCCAATGGTTCTTCTTTGGCTATCCGCACTGACGGTCAAGCGGAACAACTCAACGATGTTCGTGGCGACCTTTGGTATGTAAAGGGTAATCCTTTCGATGGCTACCAATTCTCAAGCGTAGGTTCTGGACATTTGGCAAAGTCATTCGCAACTGTAAGTGATGTGACAGAACTTGTTATTAGCGGTGGCTCTACTAGTACTTGGTATATTTACCAAATTGATGATGAGGCTTTTGGTATTTATGCTTATTCAAGTGCGTGGAATCAAGCAAACGTAGCTTGGAAGTATGAAGGAAATAATAAAATCGGGTTTGAAAAGAACCTCAGCACCGACGATGCTGCCAAGACTTTCCGCCTCATTCCCGCTACTATCACCATGCCTCTTAACTACTCTGAGGTTGACAACAAGACCTTTGCCACTACTTGCTTGCCCTATGCCGTTGAGGTAGCTGAAGGTCAAGACAATATCAAGGCTTACGCTGGTAAGTTGAACGAAGAGAAGACCGAACTCGAAATGAAGGAAGTTGCAGCCGTTCCTGCTAACCAAGGTGTTATCTTGAGTGGTGAAAGCGCAAGTGACAATGAGGTCGTATTGAACGTGATCGCTTCTGCCGATGCGATTGACAACGATCTTTTAGGTACTACTAGCGAGATAAGCACAGAAGGTATCTTAGCCCTTGGCCGCGCCAATGGTACGGGCAGTGTTGGTTTCTTCCGCTCTACGAATGCAACGTTGCAGGCCAACCGCGCTTACCTCCATATAGACGACGAGACCATTCAGTCTCTCGCCATGAACTTTGGTGGTACTACTACGGGCATTACGAACGCCATTAAGAATGAAGTTAACCCCAACGCTCCTATCTACGACCTCAGCGGTCGCCGTGTATTCAATATGGTGAAGGGCAATATCTACATTCAAAATGGTAAGAAAATCGTAAAGTAAATTCTGCGTTAACAAGTTGATGAGTTAACAAGTTGACGAGGAGGTTAACCTATTTTCAAAACCAACTTACCTGTAAACTTGTCTACTCGTTAACTTGTCAACCCAAAGACAAAATAAGAAGACAATGAAAAAGACATATACACAGCCCACGGCCACCATTATCCGCTTTGACGCTGAAAGCGCTGTAGCCATGTTGGCTGGCAGCAAGAGTACTGGCGAGAGCATCGAGCAAAGTGATGACTGGAGCAACGAGCGCCAGTGGAACGATAATTTTGATTGGATTGATAGCGAAAAAGAAGATCGCTAATACATGAAGATGGTATCTATTTAGGGGTGTCCTAAAAATTCAACTACCTAAATGACTACAACGCAGCAAGTGGGGGCGGGCCATGAGGCCTGTCCCCACTTGCTGCGTTTCCAAACTAAATTCGTACCTTTGTCCCTATGAAAGTAAACATAGACCCTTCGTGGGGCGAACACTTACAAGCTGAGTTTGATGCCCCCTACTTTAAGCAACTTACCGACTTTGTGCGAGCAGAGTATGCACAAGGTCCGTGCTATCCTCCCGGACACGAGATATTCAATGCCTTCAACCTCTGTCCCTTTGACAAGGTGAAGGTTGTCATTATCGGACAAGACCCTTACCACGGGCCGGGCCAAGCCGAAGGCCTCTGCTTCTCGGTGAAGGACGGTGTGCGTATTCCCCCTTCATTGGTCAACATCTTCAAAGAGATAAATGCGGATACGGGACGCCCTATTCCTACTTCGGGCAGTCTGCGTCGCTGGGCCGAACAAGGCGTATTGTTGCTCAACGCCACCCTTACTGTGCGTCAGCACCAAGCTGCCTCACACGCCGGTCATGGTTGGGAAACGTTTACCGATGCCGTTATTCGTCACCTCTCTTCTGAGCGCGATCACCTCGTCTTTATCCTTTGGGGCAGTTATGCGCAGAAGAAAGGTCAAGTAATCGACCGCTCGCGTCACCTCGTACTTTGCTCTGCCCACCCTTCGCCCCTCTCCGCCTACCACGGCTTCTTTGGCAATCATCACTTCACGCTCTGTAATGACTACCTTATCAAAAACGGACAAGTGCCGATAAGTTGGTAAGCATGAAGTATGTAAATCGTATGTCGAAGTATGTTCTCGCGCTAAGCGACTACAAGTTGTTGATTCTTTTATTTAAAATTATCGCTTAGCGCGAGAACATACTTCGACATAAGGTTTACATACTTCGACATATTTTTTATTAACACTATGCCTTGTGCTTACGCACAAGACATACACAAACAGGCTACGCCGTTGCGTTTCTTGCAATATATAATAAGTATTTTATGGAAGAAGAAAAGAAAGAACAAATAATAAAAGAGGTTATACATTGTGCTTATACCGTTCGTTATAATTTAGGAGAGGGCTTCTTAGAAAGCGTATATCAAAATGCAATGATGATTGAGTTGTCTAATTTAGGTTTACATGTTGAAAAAGAAAAACAAATAAATGTATTTTATGTAGATAATACGCTTATTGGAAAATTTAAAGCTGATATTCTTGTTGAAGGATTTTTAATTTTAGAATTGAAAACAGTTGCAGAACTGACGGTCGCACATGAGATGCAGTTAGTTAACTATCTGAAAGCAACGAAGCTCAATGATGGATTACTTATAAACTTTTATGGGAAGAGTGTACAAGTAAAGCGAAAATTTCGTGAATATCGGAGTTTCAAATAAGATTTATATCAATTATAATAAAGATGTGCTACCTTTGTGTGCGCAATACTCAAGGGCGTAGCCAGTCTGTATATACATTGTGCGTAAGCACGATGTATAGTATAAGTTTACTCCAAAAGAAGTATGTCGAAGTATGTAAATCGTATGTCGAAGTATGTTCTCGCGCTAAGCGACTAACCTCATTAAACTTACAATCTCCATGACCCGAATACCACCTATTATACAAGTGGGCGACGTATTACTGTCGTCTGATATATTTACTGAATGTTTCTGTTGCGACCTCGATGCCTGCAAAGGACAATGCTGCGTGGAAGGCGACAGTGGTGCTCCTCTCACCCTTGACGAAGTAGGCCAACTCGAAGGCGTGCTCGATGAAGTGTGGCCCGAACTCAGTGCTACGGCCCAAGCCACTATCGACCGTCAAGGCGTAGCCTACACCGATAGCGAGGGTGACCTCGTGACGAGCATTGTCAATGGTAAGGACTGCGTCTTTACGTGCTATAATGCTGAAGGCTGCTGCTTCTGTGCCACTGATAAAGCCTTTCGTGAAGGACGTACCGCGTGGTGCAAACCTATCTCGTGTGCCCTCTATCCCATACGCGAGAAGCAGTTCTCCAATGGCACAGTAGGCTTGCAGTATCATCGTTGGAATGTATGCCACGCGGCCGTAAAGAAAGGCCGCGAGTTGCAGCTCCCTATCTATAAGTTCTTGAAAGATCCCCTCATTCGCCGCTTCGGCCAGGCGTGGTACGATGAATTGTGCGAAGTGGTAGATAACATATTAGCGAACGGTTAGATAAACTAGGGCCTCTCCCCCTAACGGCCTCACCCCCTAGTTTATCTAAATATCTTTTGAGAAGGAGTTTCTTTGTGTTGATTGTTTGATAGCGGCAATGTTTTTTCTATATTTGCACGACTAATTCAACTATCGAACAAACATGATGTCCTTATACCTTTTACAATTTGGGTGTTTAATCTTTACGGCCCTATTGGCCCTAATGCTATTCACCTCCCGCTTCCACGTAGACGTAGTGAATGCTACTTATGAGCGTTCGCGATGGGCCCTCTTTGTAGGCATGAGCTTATTAGTGTTACACTATGTGCTGCAGATGGTCTGCGGTTTTCGTGCTGAGAGCGATGATGCCGGTACAATTGTCAACATACTCTTCTATACCCCCGTAGCCTTCCTCGTATCCCATTCCATACTCAATATTGAGTGCAACCGTCGGCGATGTTGGCAGTACGATGCTGCCTTTATGGTGATATACGTTGCCATTTTGGTCGTATTCATCGTAGGATTGATGGGGCGAGAGACATTCTTGTACACTCGTACCAAGTGGATTATGCACGTACTCTTCTTGTTAGCTATGGCGAGCAGCATATTCGTGCCAATGGTAGAAATTCGTCGCAATCAGGGGCGCATTGAGGCAGAAACGGGAGCCGACATCGCACCTTATGAGCGTTATACCTGGTCAGGCTATACGATGCTCTGCATTACGGCCGCGTTTATGGTCTTTGCTATTATCTATCGTCCCTTGTTATTCGTGTTTGGCCCCTTGTTGCTGTTAGCCCTATTCATATTTATATTTAATTTCATCTTCTTGGGGTACAACATGAAGCCGCTTGAAGACGTGTTGTCCTGTGATGCGGGGGGAGAGACCGAAGTAACTGCGGCAGAAACCGAAAGCACCGATTCTTCCGAGTCAACTTCATTGACTACCCACTTATCAGCCGAACGTATCGCTGTGATAGAGCTGTGTTTGAAGCAATGGTGTGACGAAAAGAGATTTAGTGAGAGCGACGTCAACATGGCTAAACTCTCCCAACAGGTTGGGGTGGCGCGTCGTGAACTTAGTGCTTATTTTGAGCAACATTTGGGGCAGACCTTCCGCGTTTGGTTATCAGACCTACGCTTTGCGGAGGCTCAATCCCTCATATTGACCCACCCCGATTATAGTAACGAGAGCATCTCGTCCATTTGTGGCTTCTCGTCACGTAGCCAGTTATACAAGATATTTTCCACGCGTTTGGGTATGACCCCTCGCGAGTGGCGCGAAAAACAAGGGAAGTAAAATAAAGAAAAAACGGCTTTATAATGAATCATGTGGGTAATATTGCGTTTAATAATAGATACAAACTGCAATTTATCGAAGAGAATAGGAATGTACATTAAGGCGCGCTTAGCACTTTGAGTCTAAAACAACTAATAGTTATATTGCAAGAAACGCAAGGGCGTAGCCTGTTTGTATATGCCTTGTGCGTAAGCACAAGGCATAGTATTTATAAATGGTATGTCGAAGTATGTAAAAAGTATGTCGAAGTATGTTTTCGCGCTAAGCGACTTTTCTTAACAATCGCATCAACTACTTACTAATTTTCGCTTAGCGCGAGAACATACTTAGACATAAGGTTTACATACTTATACATACCATTTATAAATACTATGCCTTGTGCTTACGCACAAGGCATATACAAACAGGCTACGCCCTTGCGTTTCTTG
>JBNMKQ010000014.1:0-27023 GCA_050874425.1 Alloprevotella sp. | reverse complement strand
GGGGGTTAGGGGGAGAGGCCCCATCAAATTGCAGTTTTTATAACAATATCCATCCAGCAATACCGCATAATATAATCATAAAGAGAGCGTTGAAGCGGTATATGCCAACTCCTATTAGTGTAGATAGAAAAAGGAAAATACTAATCCAAAAGTCCCATGGGGTAGTGGTGGGCGAACCGAAATTGTCGACTCGCATCATGATGATAGTGGCCGCTCCTATGAGTCCTGGTACAAGTGGTCGCAACACGACCATGGCGCAATCAAAGAAGTTTTGATATTTGCGCTTCTCTTGTACTTTGGTGTAAAATGCCGTCCAAAATGTAGAGGGCACGATGAGTCCAGCTATGCTGCAAAGGCTCGCGGCTATGGTGCCAAAGAACCCAAACTTGTTGACAGTGGCTATGGTAGCTGTTAGGGTAGCGGTGTTAAGACCTGTTCCACCTGGCAATAGCCGACAGAATACCATTAAGTCGGCCATTTGAGCGGGCGTAAACCAATGATGAAGGGTTATTACTTCATGCTCGATGAGAGCTTGTGCGCTTGCGTTGCCGCCTATGCCTAAAAAGCTAACTTGAAAAAAACTAAGGAAAAGAATAAGAAAAATCATCATTGTTCCGAATCGTTGGTAGTTTGAACAAATATGGCATACAATGCGGCTAACACTATGAGTCCTATAATGATATAGCTGGGCGAAATGCCCAATAGGCCTATGGCGATAGCAGCCCCTATGGGAATCCAAATGGTGCTAAGTGTTATACTTGATTTGCGCCACATTTGTAGGCAGGGTAGGGCAATGAGGGCAACAATGGCAGGACGTGCACCACGCATAAAGGATTTAACCCAACTTAGTTCTACAAGGTTGTTATAAAAAGTGGCAAATAGTAAAAAAATAACGAGGGGAGGCAGGATCATGCCCATAAGACACGCTGCTGAGCCCTTCCACCCCATGAGCTGTTTGCCAAAGTAATTCGCTAAATTAATGTTGAACACTCCAGGAATGGTTTGTACAATGGCAATGTGGCGTGAAAAGTCCTCATCGGTCATCCAACTATTTTTTTTAACGATGGCTCTTCGAAGGGGGATAATGGTGGCGTAGCCATCGCCAATGCATAGCCCACCTGCTTGCAAAAAGGTTATGAAGAGTGTCAAAAAGTTTAGTGGCATAGTTTGGTTGATTAAAAAGCAAGTTGAAAAAACCGTGAAAATGAACGGTTTCTTCAACTTACTTCATGTGTTGTTACGACTATGTTATTGGTGTTGTTCGCGGTAAAGGTCATTTACCGTTTTAACGGGGTTAAAAGTAGAAAGGGGCACTTCTACGAACACGGTGTTCCAGTCACTCATCGCTCCGTTCCAAAGTCCAGGTAATTCAAGTGCTTTGAGCTCCTTACCGTCTTTGCTCTTATGAGAGATGAAACCTGTCTGAGGATCAACGTAATCGGGCAAGTGGAAGGCTTGACCTTTATAGTCTTTAATGGCACAAACGAGGTCTACAGGGTTGAAGTGGGTTCCCTTCTCAAACATTTCTTTCTTCTCGGGGTCGTTCATGTCAATCTGTGAACTTTCAAGAATTTGGAGTGAGATAGTTCCATCGGCATTGTAGGCCAAGAATGGGCCGCCACCAGGCTCACCAACGTTGCGCACCATTCCACAAACGCGCATGGGGCGGTTGAGCTTTTTACGCAAGTAAATGGCCATTTCGGTGTCCTCCAGCATCTTTGTTTCGGGATTTTTTGTGAATAGCTTCTTCTGCACAAATTGCAACATTTCGCGAAGTTCGTCCATAGTATACTTGCCACTATCCAACTTGCGTAGGTAGGCGAAGGCTTGTGCTTGCAATTTGACGAGTACGCCAGCAAGAAGTTTTTTGTAACGTACGGTGTCGTCTTTTAAGCGGTCGGGTACGACGTTGTCAATGTTTTTGATAAAAACAACATCAGCATCAATGTCGTTGAGGTTTTCAATCAAAGCACCATGTCCGCCTGGGCGGAATAAGAGATTGCCATCTTTTGTTCTAAAAGGAGTGTTGTCGGGATTAGCTGCGACTGTATCTGTGCTGGGCTTTTGCTCAGAGAAGGTGACATTGTATTTTACTCCAAACTTGGCTTCGTAGGTGGGTACGACTTTCTTCACCAATGCTTCAAACAATGAACGATGCTCTGGCGAAACGGTGAAGTGTACGTTGACGGTATTGTTCTTTTCACGTGCGTAAAGTGCGCCTTCGACCAAGTGTTCTTCAAGTGGCGTGCGGCTACCTTCAGGATAACGGTGGAACTTTAGCAATCCCTTGGGAAGTGCTCCGTAGTTTAGTCCTTCGGCACTTAACAACGCTTTTGCTACCTTTTTTTGCTGGTTGGTGCTTATCAGATTGTCAATATTTCGGTCAAAAAGTCGTACACAAGCAGCGTCTAAGTCGTTGAAATACGGGGCTTTATGAATATTGTCAAAGAAGATTTTTTCGAAATCTGTGGCCGGCTCATTGCGTTCTGCGTCCACGAATGCGAATACGTTCTTAAACATGCGACTGGCAGCGCCTGAAGCAGGTACGAATTTTACTACCTTATTTTGCTCATTGGCGGTATAATTTTCCCAAGAAGTTAAAAAATCTTTTTCTTCTTCTGCATTCGGAGCCAAAATACCTTTTTCAACACTTGCTGCAGCAGCAAGGCGTAAGAAAGGAAAACCTGTGGCAAAGCAGGCTAATTGATGTTCAAATTTCTCTTCACTGATGCCTTTCTTAGCTAACAGTGCTTTGTCTTTTTCGGTTATCATGGTGCAAAGTTTTTATGTGGTTTCTCCTTTAATTATAGTAAAGGTAGAAAAATGTTAAAGTTGTTCGGCAAAAGCTTCAATCGCTCTCTCGGCTGTTTTGATAGCTTCCTCAAGTGGAAAGGGAAGTTCACCGCCGGAGGCATTCAAATGCCCTCCACCATTAAAGAACTTTTCTGCCATTTTGTTACAAGGAAAGTCATCAACCGAGCGTAGTGAAACGCGGATAACGTCACGTTCCGTATCCTCTCGTAGTGAAATACTCAGTCGCATGCCTTTCACTTGCAATGGCATATTTACCAATCCTTCGGCATCGCCGCGAATGAAGTTGAAGCGCTTCATTTCGCTACGTGTAAGGGTGTAGATAGAAGCGCGATTGTTGGCATAGAACTTCAACTTCTCGTACAGAATGTAACCTGTTAAACGCATACGATCAACAGAGTAAACATTAAATACGTTGCGATAAATCTTATCTTTGTCGATACCTTTAGTGAGTAGAAGCGAGATAACTTCGTAAATTTCGGGGTCATTAGAGTTATAAGTGAAGCCCCCAGTATCAGTCATCATGCCTGTGTATAGGCAGGTAGCTCCTCCGCGTGTCATGCTTTCAAAGCCTCCTAATTGGTGAATGAGCCGGAAGATGATTTCGCTTGTGGCACACATATTGGGGAACGATATCACCTGTTTGGCCACTTTCGTATCGGGGTCGATATGGTGATCGATGATAATCTTATCGGCCTTAGCGCGTGCTACGGCACCTTGCATCTCTTGCAAGCGTGAAAGGCCGTTGAAGTCAAGACAAAAAATGAGGTCGGCTTCATTGATGATGGCAGTTGCACTTGCCTCATGACGACAATAGTATTGTATGAGATGAGAGTTAGGCAACCATCTTAAAAAGTCGGGGAATGGATTAGGAAGAACTATCGTCACTTTTTTACCTAATTGAGTAAGGTATTCGGCCCAACCTAATGATGAACCTACAGCATCACCATCAGGACCGCGATGGGCACAGATAACAATATTGTGGCTCTGCTGTATGGTCTGGAGCAGTGAAAATAGCTCGGTATTTGATAAAAGTGGCTTCATGTCTCTCGTGTTATTCTCCTAAATGTTTTAATATGTGTACCTCTTCGACGGGGTCGGCAGCCTTAAATACGGCCGAACCTGCTACTAATACGTCTGCTCCAGCTTCGACTAATTGAAGTCCCGTTTGACGATTTACACCACCGTCAATTTCAATCAGTGCGTGTGAATTTGTGCGTTCTATTAGCTCGCGCAGACGACGCGTTTTGTCTAAAGAATGTTCAATAAACTTTTGTCCGCCAAAACCTGGATTAACAGACATGAGCATAACGAGGTCAACGTCGCCGATAATTTCTTCTAACACGTTGACGGGTGTGTGGGGATTAAGCGTAACGCCAGCCATCATGCCTTCGGCTTTAATCTGTTGAATGACGCGGTGAAGGTGGGTGCAAGCTTCATAATGTACATTCATTACCTTGGCGTTAAGCGCTTTCACCTCTTTAATGAACTTTTCGGGACGCTCTATCATGAGGTGTACGTCAAGTGGCTTGGTGGCGTGTTGAGCCATAGCTTGCATGACGGGAAAACCGAATGAAATATTGGGAACAAACACACCGTCCATAACGTCAAGGTGATACCAATCGCATTCGCTTTGGTTAAGCATTTCGAGGTCGCGTTGTAGATTGCCAAAGTCGGCAGAGAGAAGTGAAGGAGATACTAATGGCATAATTATATATGTATGAAGTGGGGCATTATTTAGCCCTCATGTTATTATTTGTGTTTTGATTCACCTAATTAAAAGAGATTTTCAATAGGTGGATTAAGTGTGGGAGTGAGTTCTTGCACTCCTTTTTCGCGTAGGCGTTGAATGTGCCTCAGTTCGTTTAGAGCAAAGTCTTTGTTCTCATTTTCATTGAGCATGGTGCAGCATAATTTTTGTGCCTTTTCGAAAAAGTGACGCTCAATGTTGATGTAAACGTCTTGTCGTCGCAAGAAGTCGTGAAATTCTTGAAGATGTTCGGGTACTTCCCTTTCATTCTCAAGGTATTCTTGTATCTGCGTCTTGACGTTGGTGCTATAAAACTCGAGGGCTTGCTCGCTTCTGAAGTCTTTTAGTGCCACCAAACAAGCTATCATTTCTTCTATGTGGTTCGTTTGGTTTGATCCAGACAAAGTTTGTAGATAGAAGAATGCTGTTTTGTACTGTTTCATTTCAATGTAGCAGTGCCCTAAGATAAAGCAGACTTCGAAGATGATGCTTTGTTGCTTTTTATCGCTTGTGTAGAACTCATTGTTCAGCCGATTGTAAGCTCGACTTAGGTGTAGCGCTGCTTCGTAGAAGCGTTTCTGGCGTGCAAAGCGTTTGCCCCAATAGATGTCGTAGCCCAATTCAGCATGCGTAATAGCGTGTATGAGTTCTTGTTCGGGCGTCCATTCATTGGTTTTGCCCTCTTTTATTTTGTCTTGAGCATCTTTCCATAGATAATCGAACTCTATTTGTTTGCGGTGTCCATCTTTCCAATCGTGGCCTATAACAAAGCTACCGCCAGTCACGCGTGTATAGCCGTTTGATGACTGAAATTCACTTTGCGGATTGGTAGACTTCTCTGGGAGCATGTAGTTGATGCGAATGTATACAATATGCTCGTTCACCCCCAGGTTTTCAATGTAAAGCGTGAGCCAGTGCTTTTTCTTAGTTCCTATCTCATTCTTGCGTTGATAGGCTATTTTAATGCTGCCATTTTGTGCTTTCGGAGTTTGGTCTTGCTGTAGTTGATGTATAATGGGGGTGGTTAAGGCATATTGCAAAATGCTGTATGGGTCCATTGTTGAGAATTGATACCCATCGTCACTTTCGCATTTCATTTCAAGTAGCTTGCTCTCAGGGGGCAGAATTTCTTGTGTGTTTAGCCATTCGCCTAACAAACATTCCTCGGTTGATTGTATGAGATGATCAGCATTGAGGCTCATCTCATTTTGTGAGTGGCGGGCTTCGACTTCATTAATCCAATTATTTTGCTCAAGGAGGTTGCTTTGTGCGTATTCAAGGTCAGAAATGCGCGTTTCGGCCATTTGCTTGTCTAATTGGTCTATACGTTCATCTATAATACGCTGAAGAACAAAGCACTCTTGCATAGCGTCGGTTAAGTGATCAGTTAACTCATGCGAAAGGGTAGTGAAGGGTAGGTGGCATGTCACATGAATGTCAATTTCGCTCTTTTCGTCGTCAATAAAGTAGAACACTCGTGCTATGTTGCTGGCATTATTTGCTTCATTGCAAGTGGTACGAATAGCTGTCAGTTCATCAAGATTGGCACTATAGATGTAGGGAAAATGTAGCGAGAAACCCTTGACATTGGTATCGCTCATTGGTATAAAGAGCGAAAAGTTTCCTGATTGGTATTCAAAGGTAAATCGCACGTCCTTCCCTTTATTGAGCGTAACTTCTTCGTACTTAATATTGAGTCCTTTAAGGCTGTTACGCATAATGTCAAGGTATAGTTTTCTTGTTACCTTGTCGTTCTGTGCCTTTTGTATTAATTTGTCAAGAATTTTTGCAATATCCCCCTTTCTTTTAAGGTAAAATATTACAAGAATTGCTACAGTACTGATGATGACTGTAATAATGGCTATGATAGTTGTTATACTAATGTACATACTTTTTGAGTCATTTCGTGACTGTTTTCTCAAATCTTTGATTCAGTCTGTTATTGAATTTATTGGTTATTATATAGATGCAAAGATACTGCAAGGTGAGCGCAATGCAAAATGAAAGTCCGAAAACTTTCATTTAGTATTGCCGAGCCGCTGCGTATCTTATTCAAAGATACTGCAAGGTGAGTGCAATGCAAAATGAAAGTCCGAAAACTTTCATTTAGTATTGCCGAGCCGCTGCGTATCTTATTCAAAGATACTGCAAGGTGAGTGCAGAACGCCAAGTTAACTTGAGCGTTATGCCGAGCCGCCGCGTATCTTATTCAAAGAGGGTCTATATTGATTCGTATGGGTAATATTGAGTTTAATGATAGGGGCAAACTGCAATTTGTTATAGAGCCAAAATGCGTGTAGTAGAAGTAGAATGTGTCCTTTTCCCTAGTTGAGAAGAACTTGCAGAGTTATAAGCAGTCTCCAAATGCGACAGCTACAATCATTTACTTTACGATGCTTTAATGTTAAAAAATAGTGATATTCATTGCGTTCGTTTGATGTATAAGTATGAAATGTTGACATTTTGTAGGTGGTATTGTAAAGTGTACTTACGTTTAGGGAAACAAAAGCCCTATTTTTTGCAACAAATTTAATGGTTAGCAATATTAATAATTCTTAATTTCTTGAAATTACATAGTGAAAAATACTTGTGACGCATAGAAAAACTATTAAATTTGCAGTCAGTTCTTAAAGTATCCTTAGACTAAAAATGCTTGTTTCGTTTAGTGTTATTGGACTAAAAAATGTGTTTGGTAAGAACGCTTGTGGTGCATAGTCCATTGACAATAACCGCGTTAGACGGTATGTGAAGGCTGCTTTATATTAAATATCTTTATAACAAGTCGTCTTATTGATAAGACCGACTTACAACATATAAGTAAAAACATAAAACAAAATATTTAATCCAAAAAATGCGTATGAAAAACCGTTTTTGCAGAATGAGTAAGCAGCTGCTTGGAATAGCGTGTTTGCTGTCAACCTGCGGTGTTACGTATTCATGCTCTGACGATTACGATTTGGACGAAAAGTCTCCTTCGTTCTTAGGAAAGAGTATCTATGACGAGTTGAACGCCAAGGGTGATTTTAAGACTGTAATTAGGTTAATTGACGATCTTGGTTATAAGGAAGTCTTGTCAAAGACAGGTAGTAAAACACTGTTTGTGGCAAACGATGATGCTTATGCCAAGTTCTTAGAAACAACAACGTGGAAGGACAGTAATGGTGAACCTGTTCGCAGTTACGATCAACTTACTACGGCTCAGAAGCGCCTGCTCTTGAATGGCTCAATGTTAAACAATGCCTATGTGCTTGAAATGTTGACTACTATTCAGGGACCGGTGAAGAATTTGTGTATCCGACAGTTGTCTTCAATGTCGGCTACGGACTCTGTGCCTATGTTTAAGTATGACGAACTTCCGAATAACTTAAACAATATTGATGGTAATGCCATTACGCCTGATAAGCGTTATTGGGATAACTATCGCAAACAAGAAAAGGGCTGGACATACTTGGCACTTGATAATACTGCGCCCATGTTGACCCACTTCTTGCAAGCACAGATGAATGAAAAGAACATTACTCCTTCTGATGTTTCATTCATTCTTGGTTTAGATGGTACGGATAAAGCATGGAACGACAATAGCAATCGTAGCTTCGTTTATGATGCTGAAATCGTAAATGGGGGTGCTGATGTTACTTGCTTGAATGGTTACTATCATCAGATTGACAAAGTGTTGGTTACACCAGGTAATATGGCTGAAGAAATTCGCTTGAATCCCACCACATCTTTGTTTAGCGCTATGCTTGAACGTTTTAGCGCTCCTTATTATGATGCTAACTTGACTGAGGAATATAAAGCTCTGCACTCTATGCGCTCTGACTCTATATTCCAAAAACTGTATATAGCTCAACGTGGTCAGCAAGGAAGTATTTCAAAGGATCCTTCAGGTGAAGCGTTGGGAGGTGATATCTCTCGTCTTTCTTTTGACCCAGGATGGAACGCCTATTCGGTAGAAAACTCAACGAAAGAGCAAGATATGGCTGCTATGTTCGTTCCTTCTGACGAAGCCATGAAGCAATACTTCTTGCGTGGTGCAGGTGCTTCTTTGATTGAGAACTACGGTAATAAGGAAAATACGGAAGAAAACTTACTTGAAAATTTATATCAGATTCCTCAAAATATTATTGTTAAGATGATTAACAACTTGATGAAGGAATCATTTAATTCTACCGTTCCAAGCAAGTATCTTTCAGTAATGAACTCTGCACAAGACCAAATGTTTAGCCAATACAAATCACTAGAAGATTTCAAGAAGGGAATTGACAAGGTATTGTTGGCTAACAATGGTGTAGTTTATGTAATGAACGACATGGTTGCCCCTCCTGACTATGCATCAGTTTCGGGTCCTGTGCTTTCTGACCAAGGTGCTCGTGTGATGAACACGATTATTCATGCTGATGATAACTATGTTTCTAAGGAGGAGTACGCCAAAGCGCCATTGCGTAAGTTCTATAGTACATATTTGTTGGCTATGCAGTCTCACTTCTCTCTCTTTGTCCCTGTTGATGCAGGCTTGGCTGACTATGGCTATTTTGATCCTGTCGCTGCTGCTGCTGCTGACAGAAGCCAACAAAAGTATTGGACTTTAACACCTACTAGTATTAGTCAAAAAGGTGATAAGCAGGTGGCAATTTTGGCTCAAGCTTATCGTTATGATGCTTCTAAGGGATTGGATGCAAAGAATAGCAGACCTATGGGTAATGCTTATTCAAGTGCTGCAACTGATAACGTAGAGTCTTCAAACTATGGACCTACGAAGAAGCAAATGATGGTTGACTTGGTTGACCAACACATCTTAGTTCATGGTGATGGTAATGGCTCAACGAGTATCGAAGCTAATCATAAGTACTATTTGTCACGTAGCGGTGCTCCTGTTATCGTTGACAATATGGGCAATGTTAGCAATGGTTCTGGCATGGTAGTTGAAGGCGGTTTCCAAAAGGATGTCAACAACGATGCTTATGGCGAAGCTAACGACTTTAAGTGTAAGGTGACTAAGGGATATGACCTTTCAACAGGTTATGGTAATGGCCATACTTACTTCCTTGATCGCCCCATGCAGCCTACAACTAATAATGTATATCAAGTATTTAATGCATTAAAGAAGAATGATGTAGGTTATAGCAAGTTCTTTGATATGTGCTGCGACTTCGTATACAGTAATAACCAAGACTTGCTGCTTGAGGTATTTAATAAGGTATATGAAAGTGCTGATGCAACAACTCCTGTTGACAAAGTGAAGGAGGGGTCAAACGAATGGTTGACAGAATTGCAAAAGTATGCAATCTTCTCTTTGAATTCTAATCAAACGGGCGGACGTTACACTGCTGCCAATACCAACTTGATTCGTTTCTTCAACAACTATCGTTATACGATTTTCATTCCTTCTGATGCCGCTATCGAAAAGGCAATCAGTCAAGGTTTGCCTACGCTTACAGATATCGAAAGTTTTGTAAACGAAAACTACGACACAGAAAAGAAGGCTTGGAAGTTGCGCGAAGTAAATGGTGAAACCGAGAAACTTGTGCTTGACGAAGAAGGTAAGTACGCAGCTCCTGCTCAGTTGGAAGCTCGTGCTATGATTACTTGTTTGATCAACTTCTTGAAGTATCACTTCTGTGATCAGTCTTACTTCGTTGATGGATATGCAGACAATGACTATTCTTATAGCCAGTCTTCATGTTCAGATAGCAAGACCAACTCGTTCGTTCCTGTTGCTGTTCGTCACACAACGAATGGACTTGAGGTGTTTGATGCTCGTTCAATGACCAATGGTAAGGTGGTTGCAAGTAAGGCAACTCCAGTCAATGTGGCTACAAATGATGCAAAAGTGTTCAATTTGTTTGCTCGAGATTACGAATTGAATAATGCTTCTACTTCAGCACGCTCAATTAAGTCATCATCTTACGTTACATTGCAAGGTCTAGAAAGTCAAGATTTCTTACTTTTTGATGCCTCAAAAGCTGGT
Organism: Alloprevotella sp.; assembly: GCA_050874425.1. Taxonomy (GTDB): domain Bacteria; phylum Bacteroidota; class Bacteroidia; order Bacteroidales; family Bacteroidaceae; genus Alloprevotella. The sequence goes on along the minus strand of JBNMKQ010000014.1, from coordinate 16,494 downwards.
AAATTCAACGACGCTTGGTCTACTCCAGCTAAAGCTAAAGCATTCATTCAGAAGTATCGACTCAAGAAATAAATACCAATATTATGAATAACATAAAGTTCCTATTGACGCTAGTCTTGTGCTTCTTTTGTGCTTTAGCTGCTAATGCACAGAAGCGCATTTCGGGTCGTGTCTGGAGTAAAACAGATGGCCCTATCGTGATGGCGTATGTAGTCGAACAGGATAAGAATAATCGTAACGTTACTGCTGCTCAGACTGATGCAAATGGTAACTTCTCTATGGTTGTTAAGAATCCTGCTAATAGACTGCGTGTATCTTATATTGGCTACCAAACGAAAATAATTCCTATTGGTGGCAACTCACACTTTAATGTTGAGTTGATTGATAAAAATACGTTCAAAACAGCCGAAGTAACCACAACGCGTAAAACACGCTCAAATGGTCTCGTAATTCCTGAACGTGAAATTTCAACCGCTCAGCAAACACTCGACATGGACCAAATGGCTGGTCTGTCGTTCGAGACTGCAGCCGACGCTCTCCAGGGTGAGATTGCCGGTCTTGACATCGTGTCTAATTCTGGTAACCTTGGTTCTGGTTCTACCATGCGTTTGCGTGGTGTATCTTCTATCAATGGTAGCCAAAATCCCTTGATTGTTGTCGATGGCAACATTCTTGAAGATTACGATAATAGTTCACTCGATTTGGACAACATGGAAAACCAAGAGCAGTTCGCTACTCTTTTGCAGGTTGCTCCTGAAGATATCGCTACTATTAAGGTATTGAAGGACGCTGCTGCAACTGCTATTTGGGGTTCTCGTGGTTCAAATGGTGTAATCGAGATTTCGACTCGTCGTGGTGCTCGCGGTAAGACGAAGGTTAACTTCAGCTATCGTTTCTCTGGTGCATGGCAGCCTTCAGGCATGAAGATGCTTAATGGTGATGGCTATACCATGATGTTGAAGGAAGCTTATCACAATCCTCGTGTGCTTTCAGAAGAACAGTCAAGTATTGCCGAGATTATGTACCTTACTGACCACCCCTCTTATTATGGTAACTATAATAAGAATACGGATTGGATTAAGGAAGTTACTCAATTTGGTCAGACTCACAACTATGGTTTGTCTGTATCAGGTGGTGGTGAAAAGGCACAGTTCCGTGTGTCTGGTACGTATGACCACGAAACGGGTACTATTATTAAGCAAGCTTTGGATCGTTTGACGACTCGTATGAATCTGGACTACTTCGTTTCAGATCGTATCCGTTTCTCTTCAAACTTCGACTTGACTTATACTAAGAATAATAAGAACTACGGTAATGATCTTTTAGGACGTGCTTACAATGCTATGCCTAATATGTCTGTTTATCGTAACGAATATCGCGAGACAGCTGATGGCGTAGGTGAATACTTCAACACAGGTGAATATTACATTATGCCTCCAGCAGCGGCTTCTGCTGGCCTTGTTGGTGCAAATAGTGGCCGTTCTTCTTACTATTTGTCAGACATGATTAGTAATGGTAACCCTGTAGCGATTGCCAATTTAGCTTGGCAGCATGAGTCTACTTATACCATTCGTCCTCAGTTCCAATTGCGCTATAAGTTGTTGGGCAAGAGTGATGACGAGACCACGCTTGACTATAATGGCGAGGTATTCTTAAATGCCTATACTTATAGTTCTTCTTCTTATTATCCAGGTTCTTTAACTTCACAGGCTTGGAGTGAAGGTATCAATGTGACAAGTGATGGTCAGAACAAGAATTTGAAGTTTACGACACGTCACCAATTGGTGTTCCACCCTCACTTTGCTAATACTGACCACCAATTACAAGTTATGGGTCAGTTTGAGGTTTCAACTAATAGTGGTTCTAGTCAGAGTCACAAAACGTCAGGTGTTGTAGGTGGTATCACCGATCCTACAGTTGATGCTTATCTTACTGCTTCTTCTTCAAGTACTAGTCGTAGCCATGAAGCTGCAGGTTTAGGCTCATTGCACTATGCCTTTGGTTCTAAGTACATCTTCGACTTCACACTCCGTGCCGATGGTAGTACCAAGTTCGGTTCTGGTAAAAAGTGGGGTTTCTTCCCTGGTGTATCTGGCCGTTGGAACATTTCAGACGAAGCTTTCTTCAAGCCCTTGCGCAGTGTGATTAGCATGTTGTCATTTGCTCCAGGTTGGGGTATCACTGGTAACCAACCAGGTAGTGAAGGCTTGATGTACAATAAGTACAACCGTAATGGTAATGCTTATAATGGTACACAGGTTATGCGTCCGCAAAACTTGAAGTTGACTGAAATCCGTTGGGAGAAGACAAAGTCTTGGAACATTGGTGTTAACTTAAACTTCTTTGATGACTTGTTGAAGTTCGACTTGAATGTCTATAATCGTAAGACGACAGACTTGTTGAACTCGGGCGTTCGTATCCCTTCAACAACAGGTTTCGCTACTTTGGATTGGGCTAATGTAGGTGACCTCGAGAATAAGGGTTGGGAACTTTACATCTCAACGCGTGACATCTTCAAGGTTGGTAAGTTCTCTATGAACTTGCGTGCTAACCTTGCTCAGAACTTGAATACCATTACGCGTATGGACGCTTCTGTATTGGCTTCATATAATACGGATATTGCTTATAATAATGCTGAAGTATTGAAGCGTGTACAGATTGGTAATGCTTTGGGTGGTATCTATGGTTTCCGTTTCAAGGGCGTTTATGCTTACGACTACGACCATAATGGTTACTTCCAAGCTATCAATGGTCAGGAAAATCCCAAGAATAACTGGACTGACCAATATGGTAACCCCAATACAGCTGCAGGTAACTTAACTTCTGCTGAAAATTGGAAGGGTGGTGTTAAGCCTCGTCCTGAATTGGCTAAGTCTACTCCTATCGTATTCGATGCTAATGGCAATGTAGTTTACGATAAGAATGGTAACCCGCTTCCTATGTACTTCAACTATGGTGGTAAGAACTATCAGTTTGATGGTGGTGATGCTATCTATGAAGATATCAACCATGATGGTAACATCGATGAACTTGACGTTGTTTACTTAGGTACTTCTAATCCTAAGTTCAATGGTGGTTTCGGTGTAAACTTTAAGTATGGTCGTTGGGAATTGAAGACCTCTTTCAACTTCCGTGTTGGTAACAAAATTATCAACTTGGCGCGTTTGAATGCTGAGAGCATGACAAGTAATAAGAACCAGTGTGCTTCTGTAAGCCACCGTTGGCGTAAGAATGGTCAGTATACGACGATTCCTCATGCAATGAACGCAAGTGTAAAGGTTACTTATAACTCTCTTATCAGCGATCGCTTTGTTGAACCTGGTGACTTCCTCCGTTTCCAATACTTCCAGCTCTCTTACAGTGTACCTGCTGAAAAGTTGAAGAAGATTGGTTTGAATACACTTCGTATCTCTGCTTCAGGTAATAACTTGATTTTCTGGTCTAAATATTCTGGTGTTGACCCCGAGCATTCTGCAAGTGGTTATAGTCCAGCTACAGATAGTTCACAGACCCCCCGTTCACGCTCATTTACTTTTAGCTTGAACTTTGGTTTCTAATAAGTGAAATCGGATAGGGGAGTGTTTGCACTCCTTGCAGTAAAACACTCCCCGTTTTTCCTTTACCGATGTAATATTATCATCATGAAAAGTAAAAAATTATATACAAAGCTTCTGTTGGCTGGTGGACTCCTTTTGTTCAGTGGCTCGTTGACTTCGTGCGACGACTTCTTGACATTGTTGCCTACGGACCAACTTCCGGAGGAAAACTTCTGGCAAGATAAAGCTGACCTTGATGGTGTACGCGCTGGTGCCTACGATCAGTTGGCTAATGCTACACAGACAGCTAAGATTCTTCAGTGGGGTGAGTTGCGTTCTGACAACCTTACTTTGAATACGGTTTCTAACACATCAATCGACAACTTACAGAATGCTATCTTGCAGCCTAACAATAGTATGTTTGATTGGGCTGGTTTCTATACGGGTATTAACTTCTGCAATCTCGTTATTGAGAAGGGTGCTGATATGACAGTTCCTGGCAAGGAGGTAGACCCTAGCTTTACTCGTGCTGAGTATAATAGCTATCGTGCCGAAATGTTTGCTTTGCGTTCTCTTTATTACTTCTACTTAGTTCGTTCATATCGTGATGTTCCTTATGTAACATCTTCTGTACGTACTGATGCAGAGGCTATGAAGAGTCGTATCGCTGCGTCTTCTGGTGTGGCTATCTTAGGTGAGTGTATCGACTCTGTTGAGACAAACTTAAAGTATGCTACTGAAAACTTTGGTTCTGATGCCGAAAACCGTGGCCGCTTTACCAAGAATGGTATGCGTGCTTTGTTGGCTGACATGTATTTGTGGCGTGCTTGCATGTTGAAAGACTATGTAAGCAAGGATGGCGCAGGTCGTGTCAACCTTTCTGATGTTGCGGCTACTGATGCAGAAGGCAATGAAACTGGTTCGTATACAACTAAGGATGGCGAGGCTATCACCGATGCTTATTGCAACACTTTGGCTAAGACTTGCTTAGAGAAAGCAAAGCAATATGCCGATGATGCTATTAAGTATGTCAAAGTAAAGTATGACGAGGAACTCGAGAAGAATACGGGTATGGTAACTGCCGACCAAAGAACGCAGCCTTATCCTCTCTACTTGAACAATAGGGATATGACAGCTATATTTGATAACTCATATACCTATATCTTTGGTTCTCAGAACTCTCTTGAAGGCATTCTTGAGTTACAGTATGATGGTACTTCAACTACTAATGGTACTGTCAATACTTATTTCTCGACCTATTCTTCTAACCAGTTCAACCCTGGTACGATGACTTTGTCTAATGATTTGATATCTGGTGCTCAAAGTGTTGATCCGACGGTTGGATTTGGTAAGACAGACTTGCGCTTGCTTGAGACTTGTTACTATCCTTCTTCAGCTACGAGCAAACCTATCTGTAAGTTCGTAATTTCTTCTTTTGACGTTTCTAATTCTGAAGATTTGACTGAGACTCCATGTTACTCTTCATTGTCAGGTCGTACTTCTTCTTCGAATAATGCTCACTGGCCTATTTATCGTCTGACTGATGTAATGTTAATTAAGGCCGAGGCTATTGCTCGTTTGGGCATCATGAATGGCTCTATTTCTTTGGACGATTTGAAGGAAGGTTATCGCTTAATCAATCAAATCTTTAAGCGTAACAATCCAGCTCTTGTTGCTCCTACAGATGCTACTGGTACAAAACGTGAATATGGTAGCAATCGTTTGAAGGGCACTGGTGAGCATCAGGGTGAAGATTACTGTGTAGATGATAATGGTGCTGCTAACAAGACGGCGAGTGACTTACTCTCAAATGTTTATAGAGAACGTCAACGTGAGTTCGTTGGTGAAGGTAAGCGCTGGTTTGACATCGTTCGTCAGGCAGAATACTCTTATGTCTCAAACAAGAAGAGCAACTCTTCTGCTTTAGGTTTCGGTAGCTTTAAGTCTACTGTTACTAATCGCTTGTCAAAACTCTATAGCTTGTACAACCCTATTTATAGTGAAGAACTCAAGGTAAATGGTAAAGGACAAGCTGACGGAGGTATGCTTGAGCAAAATCCCATTTGGGATCGTTACACCAAAAAATAGTCTTTACTATGAAATCTAATAAGTTGAATATAAGTCTTCTTTCGCTTGGCTTAGGCTGCATGATGCTCTTTGGCAGTGCCTTAACTTTTACGGCATGTAAAGAGAACATCAGTGAAGATGCCTATGCTATTGCTACGAAGAAGACAATTGAGGATTATCTGACAGATAAGCCTGAACTTTCGAGCATTAAGGATATTTTTGCTCAAGTAAAGTTAGGCATATCTGAAGATGCTTCGGTAGTAGCGAGTGCTTTGTCAGCACGTGGTAATTATACGGTTTTCGCTCCCAATAATGATGCAATTGCTGCATATGTTAGTGAGCAAACTAATGGTGAAAGCACTGATTACAATGTTTTGACTGATGCACAAAAGTCTGCTCTTGCTTTGAATTGTATCATTGACAATGGCGACAATAGTGCTTATGAACTTGCAGACTTTCCAAGCAATGGTATGTTTGCTACCACCAATTTAAAGGATCGTCGTGTATCTTCTAAGCAAGATGCAGAGGGCGATTATATTTTGAATGATGTAGCAAAGATTGTTGAGTCTAATTTAGAGGCTTCAAATGGTATGTTGCATGTCGTTGATCATGTTATTGTACCTTCTGATAAGTCTATTTCTGATTTGGTAGATGAAGCTTCTAATATGCGTATTATGTCACAACTCTTCAAACTGACAGGTTATGCTGAAGACACTTTGGATCTCGTTAGCCAGGTGCAGAAGGAGGAAGAGTTTGAAAAGGCTCATTTGTCACATGCCGGTGAGAACCAGTCTCTCTCTGGTGTAAGTAACAACTTCGCTTATCAAACTAAGCGCTATATAGGCTATACTGCTTTCGTTGAACCTGATGAAGTTCTGAATAGCGATTGGGGTATTCCTATGCCACAGTATGATGAAGCTTCGAAGACCATTACCAATTGGAATGAAGTCTATGCAGCTTTGAAGTCTAAGTGTGAAGCTATTTATGGCACTGAAGATGCTGATGACTTGAAGAGCAGTAAAAATGCCATTCATAAGTTCCTTGATTATCACATGTTAGATGGTAAGGTGGTTCTTGAAGATCGTTCTGCTGTTCACCATTGGAACGAGTATGGTTATACTTGCGGTGAGAGTTTTGCCGTAAAGTCATCTGACCATTATACGGTTGATGTCTGGGACTATTTTACTACGAAAGCTGGTTCGTTGTTGAAAATTACCAATACGGTAAATGACGAATATTATCTAAATCGTGTGGCTAAGTATAATACGACCTGGTCAGGTTCGAACTTAGGTAATTACAGTTTTGAGCGTGTACTATATCCCAATAATGGTAATAATGGTTTGGATATTTTGGCCAGCAAGAAGAATACAGTTGGTGATGTAACATACGATAATGATGGTGCCAATGGTTATTACTTCCCCATTAACCATGTATTGGTAAATTCTTCTGAAACGGCTGATGCACTTAGTTCAGAGCGTTTACGTATTGACTTCACCACTTTCTTCCCCGAAATATTCTCAAATGACATTCGTGGTAGCAAGCCAGCTTATTTCCCAGAAGGATATTTTGCAGGTATTACCAATGTTAGTTCTAACACTAAAATATTCTATTTGCAAGAAGGCTTCTGCGGTAAAGGTTGGGGTTGGAAGGACTATCAAGGTGATGAGTTCATTGCGACTGGTCAGTATGACTTGACAGTCAAATTGCCTCGTGTGCCTAAATCAGGCAATTATGAGTTACGTTTGGCTAGCTCAAACAACTCTTTGCGTGGTATGGTTCAGGTTTACATTGGTAACTCTCCTGATCGTATGGAATTTCCTACTGGACTTCCAATTGATATGCGTGAAACGGTTGGTATGATTCCTGGTAATCCATGGATTAATGATAAAGAATCTCAATATGATGAGATGACTTGTCGTGAGAACGACCGTAATTTGCGTAACCAAGGTTACATGAAGGGACCACAGTATTTCCATAAGAATGGTAAGAACAAAGATGATGACCCTGTTCGTAACATCGAGGGTAGTGCTGATGATGCTGCTGCATTGCGTCGTATCTTGATTGCTCAATATTTTGATGCCAATAAGACTTATTATTTGCGTTTTAAGTCGGCCATCTCTGATCCTCTTACGCAACTTTACTTGGATTACATCGAGTTTGTTCCTGCTAGTGTTTACAATGGCAATACTCCCGAGGATATTTGGTAATTCATAAAAAACCACACAACATTTCCTATCATGAAATTTAAATCAGTTAATTTGGTTGTTGGAGGACTGATGGGAGCCACCATGCTTTTGGGGCTTGCTTCATGTTCTGACAATCATTTCGATATTAAAAATGGGGCTGCCAGTGCAAACAATACCATTTGGCAGAACCTACAAGCTAATCCTGATAAGTTTAGTGATGTCAGTAAGATTTTAGAAAAGGTTAGGGTTTACAAAAGTTTGGAAGATAAAAAGCGTACTTTGACTTATGCTGAACTTCTGAACCAGCCTCAAACGCTTACGTTCTGGGCTCCTGTAAATGGTTCTTTCGACCCTCAACCTTACCTTAATCGCATTGAACAAATCAATAGCTATCGTGAGCAAGGTTTGACTGACAAGGCCGATACGCTTGAGTACAACTTGGGTATGCAGTTTGCGCAAAACCACTTGGCACGATTCAACTTTGAGTCAAGCAAGGATGAGCAAGATGTTCGACTTTATAACAGTAAACTTGCAACATACAATGCAGGCCAAGGCTTGTTTAATGGCATTGAGCAGCAAAAAACGGAGATTCCTTCGTCTAATGGTGTGCTTCACGCTTTGAATGGTGTTTCTCCTTTTGCTTTTAACATTTACGACTATATTGGTGAGCATCAAGATGAGTTCCAAACTATCTACAATGCTTTGACGGATCCTACTATCAATAAGCGTATCTTTAGCGAGTCAAGCAGTACTCCTGGTGGTATGAACAACGAGGGACAAATGGTTTACATTGACTCTGTTTACAACTATACCAACGAATTGCTTGACCAAAGTGGTGCTCAGATTAAGAACGAAGATAGCCTTTACGTTGCTATCGTTCCCAAAGAAACTGCTTACCAACAAGCTAAAGAGAAAGTTGAAAAGTTGTTTAACTATTCAGATCGTTATAAGTACAACTATGTTGGTGGTGGTACGTTGAGTTCTGCTTTTACAACTCTCTATCAAACTACTAAGACCGACTCATTGCGTGATTATAACACAAAGAAGATGTTGATGACAAGTATGTACTTCACTCCTTCTATCTTTGGTGGACGTTTCCCCGTTAGTACTTCACGTGATAAAAAGGCTGAAATCGCGGATTATGCTATGCATGCAGACTCTTTGATTTCTACCAATGGCTTGATTTTCTACAATAGTAATAAGGGCGGTCTTAACCCCATGTTCGGTGATGGTACTTGGGTAGAGGCTTCAAATGGTGTAATTTTCCCTATCTCTACTTATGAGAGTGATCCTGCTTATTCAATCATGCAAAGCCAAACGCTTGATATGATTAATAGCAGTAATGTCGGTGATGTCGTAATTGGTGGTGCAAGTGGTTCAAAAGGTTCTTATTACTATTTGACAGAGGGTACTAACTGGAATACGGATATCGACATCGATATGCTTGAGACGAAGGGCTATCGTTACTTCCAAGTTGACGCTCGTGTAAGTTCTGCTCTGGAAGTTTACATTCCACTTCGTAATCTGTATAGTGGCAAGTACCGTATTCGTGTCCAAATGTTGCCTAACCGTGTAGATAATAACCACAAGTACTTTACAGAAAACGAGGAAACAAACGAGCAGGAGGAAATCGTAGAACAGCAAACGAAGTTCGTTGCAACGCTTTATGATGATGAAGGTAAGCGTATTGGTTCTCCTTCTGAGGACATAACCGTTGACGACTACGAAGTAAAGACGTATACACTTTTCGAATCAATCGAAATTCCTAAGTGTTATTACAACTTGCCTTCAGGCGTTTCAAATTGTTTCCCCTTGTTGAAGTTGGAAATCCCTGGTTCAACAAAGTATCGTCCTTATCGTAGAACACAATTCTCGGGCTTGAGTATCGCTAAGATTTTCATCGACCCTGTGCGTGAATAAGCATCAAGTTTCAAGTAACCTATCCTCTTGCCAAGTAGGGTAGTGTTGCTTGAGCCTTAATCAACCTTAATATTGCAGATAATGAACAACAATAAGAAAATACACTTGATGCAGGGTACGCTGAGAGCTGGAGTATGTATGTTCATGCTTTCAGGTGCATGTGTACTTTACGCTCAAACTCCTCAAACAGAAGAGGGGACAGAGGCAACTCCTGCTGCCAAAGTGGCTAAAACTGCTACAAAGAAGGCTCCTAAGTACAAATTGAAGGAGATTTCTGGCTACATCTTTGATGGCGCTACCAAAAAGCCCGTTGCAGGTGCTCAGATTCAGTCGTTGGGTAACAGCTTTTACTCAGCAATGACTGATGAGAGCGGTAAGTATACCATTCGCGTTCCTGAGTTTGTTGAAGCACTTTATATTTCAGCAAAGGATACGGATTATAATCCCGCTCAAATAGGCATTAAGGGCACGGATAATCAAAATGTTTATTTAACAAGTGGTATGAACAAAGACTTCTTTGCCAATACAACAACGTTAAATAACAATCAAACCATGCACATTGATGAGCCCAATTCGCTTACCATTGAGAATGAAATGGAAAAGGGATTGTCTGGTTCAGTACGCATTCTCAATCGTGGTGGCATGCCGGCTCAAGGCGCTGCTATGTTTATCAATGGCTTGAATTCATTGAACAGTACAGCTCAGCCTCTTGTCATTGTTGATGGCGTAATGCTTGATATGCAGTACGATCGTTCAACAATCCACCAAGGTTTTGTCAACAACCTTTTCAATATTATCGACCCTGATGATATTGAAACGGTAGAGGTCGTAAAGAATGGTACAGCACTTTATGGCGCGAAGGGTGCCAATGGCGTGTTACTCATCAATACGCGTCGTGGTAAGAGTATGGTAACGCGCATCAACTTCCGTGCTTATGCAGGTTTTGAAACTGCTCCTGAGCAAATGAAGATGATGAATGCGGGCCAATATCGCAGCTATTTCTCTGAATTGTTAGGTACTTTGCCTGATAATGAATATTTGGGTAGCAACAAGACCATTCCTTTCTTGAACGAGGATAAGAATTACTTCTTCTACAATTTGTATCATAACGAAACAGATTGGCAGAAAGATCTTTATCATGACACCTTTACGCAGAACTACAAGGTCAGCGTAGATGGTGGTGATGATGTTGCTATGTATCACTTGTCTTTGGGTTATGCTCAAAGCGATGCTACTGCTAAGAAGAACGACTTCAATCGTTTGAACATTCGTTTTAATACGGATGTCAACATGTTTAAGAATTTCGTTACTGGCATTGACTTCGCTTTTGCTCGTAATGCCTACAATCTGCGCGACAATGGTTGGGCGGAGAGCTACGACACGCGTAATATCTCTTCTCCCAATGTATTGGGCATGATTCAGACTCCGTTCATTAGCCCGTATGCTTATTTCGTACGTGCTGATGGCAATCAGTTGAGCCTTATTCACTCAGACAAGGTATATTCTGGTAAGAATTATGATGATAGCAATAATCCTTTCCAATATGCTACACAGTTTGGCTATACTGCACTCGTTAATCCTTATTGGGTGCTTGAAAATGGCCAAGGTAACAATAAGAACTTCTACGAGCAGACTCAGTTTAATCTGAATATCTCGCCTAACTATCGTATCAATCGTTACTTAACTGTTAAGGATCGCTTCAGCTACATTCTTAATCGTAACAATGAGAAGTACTACTTGCCAAAGTATGGTACTCCTCCCAAGACGGTTGAAGGCTTAGGCGATGTAACGAGTGTTGTTAGTACACAGTTCGCTAAGGAAACGACCTTGTTCAATGACTTCAGCGTAGATTGGCATCGCACATATGGTGCACATGACATTGAGTTGTTAGGTGGTTTCCGTTTCAACTCTTATTCTTATAATCAGAGTCACATCACTGGTTACAACAATGACCAGGATAAGATGCCTAACATGGCTTTCTCTTTGCAGTATAAGAATTATGGTGGTGTCAACGATACTTGGAACAACTTAGCTTATTACTTAAACGCTGCTTATAATTACAAGAATCGTTACTTCCTCACTGGTACCATGACAATGGAGGCTTCTTCACGTTTCGGTACGAAGGCTGACCAAGGCTTGAAGTTGTGTGGTGTAACTTGGGGACTCTTCCCCTCATTGCAGGCTGCTTGGGTTATTTCAAACGAGAAGTGGTTCAATGTTAAGGGCATCGATTACTTGAAGTTGACGGGTGGTTACGAAATTAGCGGTAACGACAACATCGATTACTATGCTACTCGTACTTACTTTGCTAACTCACAGTTCCTCGACAAGGCAACTTCACTTGTACTCTCAAATATTCAAAATCCCAAATTACAATGGGAAACTACCAAGCGTTACAACATTGGCTTGCAAGCTAGTTTGTTGAAGAATCGTTTGAACGTAGGCATTGAATACTTCCGTAGCAATACAGACCACTTGCTTACACGCAAGTCAGTAAGTGACATCACTGGTTTGGCAACAATGTGGTCAAATGATGGTGCATTGAAGAACTCTGGTGTTGACTTTAATGTAAATGCAATGCTTGTTCAGCACAAGAATTGGCGTTGGCAAGCTGGTTTCAGCGTCGGTCATTACAAGAATGAAATCACTGCTTTGCCTGAGTCAAATGCAAGTTTGATTCGCACCTATGCACTTGACGACAATGGCGCTCGTATAGCAAGCAGCGAGAAGCAGATACATGGTTACACTTCATCAATCTATGGTGACAACAATATCCTAACTGCTGTTGGACATGCTGCTGGTGTATTCTATGGCTATCAGACCAAGGGCGTATTTGCTTCTGATGCAGATGCTAAGGCTGCAGGTAAGGATGGCAAATACCTCCGTTACCCGACAGGCATCTCTGATCCGACTAAGGCATCACGCGACTTCCGTGCAGGTGATGTACACTTCGTTGACCAAAATGGTGATGGTTGGATAAATGAGGCTGATATGGTAGTCATTGGTGATCCCAATCCTGATATTTATGGTAACATTTATACTTCTCTCAGCTGGAAGGGCTTGAAGTTAGATGTTAACTTTAAGTATTCTTTGGGTAACGATGTCTACAATTACCAGCGTTCACAGTTAGAGTCAATGAACAATAACTGGAACCAAACAACAGCTGCTGTAAATCGTTGGCGCTATGAAGGTCAAGTCACCAACATGCCTCGTGTAATGGATCAGTCAAGTGAACAATGGGTTAACAACGAGCGCTTCTCTGATCGTTGGATTGAAGATGGTTCTTACCTCAAACTTAAGAACGTTCGCTTAACTTATAAGGTTCCTGTAAACCTTAGCTGGTTGCTCGGTCTTTCAGTATGGGGTGAATGCAACAACGTGTTCACCATCTCTAAGTACACGGGTAATGATCCTGAGTTCTCAGCTGGTAATGGTGTCCTTTATCAAGGCATTGATGCTGGTTATCTGAATTCAGGTCGTAACTTTAGCTTAGGTGTGACTATCAACCTCTAATCGTATAAAGAGTCGAGAGTGGGGAGTTCGGGAGTTAAATGCTTCGCAAACTTCTCAACTCTCAACTTTCAACTCTCAATAAAATACAGCAATGAAACACAAATCGATTTTAAGTCTTCTCATCTTCCTCATGGGGTTGGGTGCTACAACCACTTCATGTGAAGATATGTTGACCCCCGATATGAATCGTTACACTGAGAACTTTACAGGTACTGATACCGTGTATTTCTACCTTGGTATCATGCGTAACGTTCAAGACATGGTAGAACAAAATCAGTTGCTGGGCGACTTGCGTAGTGACTTGGTGGCAACTACTCCGTATAGTAGCGATTCTGTATCACATATTATTGACATTGACCGTACAACCGATAAGGATGCCGACAATCAATTGATTAATCGTGCAGCTTATTACAAGGTAATTAACCAATGTAACTATTATTTGGCAAAGGTTGATACCAGTGTTGTAAAGAACAATATTTATTACATGAAGCGTGAATACGCTCAAGTAGTAAATGTTAGAGCTTGGACTTACCTTCAGTTGGTTCAAACTTATGGCAAGGTGCCTTTCATCACCAAGCCTGTTAACAATGCTGATACTGGTTGGGAAAAGAATCCCGAAGTATGGGCTACAGCTGACAACTTGGTAGACCTCTTAAAGGGCGACCTTGAGAAGGCACAGGTTATCGAGCGCACGTTGGGTTATCCTAACTATGGTGAATTCCAAACGGGTAATGAAAATTTCAAGGTACAGAGTAGCAAGATGCTCTTCTATGCCGATGTAATCCTTGGTGATCTCTATCTCTTGCGTAGTAATGGCAAGGCAGACTACGTTGCTGCTGCTAAGAATTACTATTACTTCTTGAAGGAAAGAGCAAAAAAGGGCATAGGCGTTTCATCCGCTGCTGCTTCATTCAACGAAAATTCCAATCCTAACGGTACAAAGTTCTATACTGCAAACGTTGCAAGTTGGGTCGGTTCTGGTCTTTCGGCAACTTCGTTGGGCAATGAAAACATTACTATCATTCCTTCTGCTGCTAATAAAACGTTTGGCCGTGTATTGACTCGTACAGCTCAAATCTATGGTTTTGATGCTAGTTCTTCAAACACTACCAATTCAAATGTAAATGGTGGCGATGTAAGTACTTCAGGTAGTGTTAACATTTGGATTAATTACAAGTCACGTCAGGTAGAACCTTCAAATGCTTATCTCCAACTTTGTGCGGCTCAACCTTATGCTCGTACGACCATTACTAATGGCGAGGAGACAGAGGTGAAGTATTACGAAGGAGCAGGTGATGCTCGTTTGTGGGCTACAGCACCTTATTTCAATACAAAGGATGCTCCTGAATCTAAAGCACGCTTTATCACAAAGGACGCTCCGATTGAGACTGTAACTCGTGATGGTATTGCATATAATCCAGAGTTCAAGCACTACAAGTCAATCTATCGTTTGCGTCAGATTTATTTGCGTTATGCAGAGGCTATCAACCGTGCAGGCTATCCTCGTATGGCTTACGCAGTTCTTACCAATGGTTTAAGTTCGTATACGATTCCTGAGATTTCTTCAGATTCAATCAAGTACGATGATGAGAACAAGACCTTCCAACACGTATTCTGCATTGATAGTACGAGCATCTCTGATCGTTATCGTGGCGCATTCTTTATTGGAACTGATGAGTTGCGTCGTGCACAGGACGACCCTGAGTACGATCTCTACTTGAACTTCTCTTCTACTAACTGGAGCAATGTGGGTATTCACCAATTAGGTGGTATGGCCAATGTTTCTTTGAGTGATAGCTTGAATGGTTATGACAAGCGTGTAGCTCAGCGTATTGAAGACGAGGCACTTCGTACGAATACTGCTAACACAGCAAGTGTTCGTCGTGTTCTTCGCAAGTTGGCTAAAGAAGCTGCAGCTGATGGTGAAACAGACGAAGGTGGTGACACTGAAGAGCCTTCACTTGATGAGCTTCGCAAGGAGTACACAGAGGTTGATCCTGAGCCAGCCAAAGAGGCTGATCCTCTTGAAATCCGTGCCGTTGAGTCTCTTATCGCTGATGAGTGCGTGCTTGAGACAGCTTTCGAAGGTAGTCGTATGTTCGACCTCATTCGTTTTGCTCGCCACATGAATAACGATAGCGGTTTAACTGCTGATTATGGTACGCAATGGTTAGCATGGAAGATTGCACGCCGTGCAGTCAACTTAGCTCCTTACGCACAACCTAACCAGTACGATGCAAGCCTTTATGGCAAAATGATGAACCCCGACAACTGGTACATTGCAAATCCTGAATACAAATAATAAGTATTTGCTAAACCCAAATAAAAAGGCATGGACAAAAGTCCATGCCTTTTTTGGGTTGTAGTGAATAGGTGGGTAAAACAGCAATTTGATGGGGCCTCTCCCCCTAACCCCCTCCCCCACAGGGGAGGGGGAATAAGTAACCTTTACTTGCTGCGTTTCTAGTTGAAAAGCAACAGAAAATTCAAGAAGTAAGAGTGACTTATTCCCCCTTCCCTGTGGGGGAGGGGGTTAGGGGGAGAGGCCCCATCAAATTGCAGTTTTACCCACACAATTCGTTACAGGTTATTGAACTTGTATATATTAAAATCTCAGACACTTTAATGCGCATAAACTATTGATAATTAACGACTTATGCTCTTATGTTAAATCCTTGAGTAGTGAGCAAATAGAAAATAAATAGTGAATAATATATAATCAAAGTCTTTCTTTTCTTGCTGTTACTTAAAATAAGTTATCATTAATAGGTTAAGAACTCAAACGCTACCGAGGAAAAATTTCATTTTTTCCTCGGTAGCGTTAAAACTCCTCGTCAATAGCGTTAAAACTCCTCGTCGAGAGCGTTATTATTGCTTGTTTGTCCTATAAGTTTTGCTCCCAAATGCTCCTATTTTTGAGCTATTTAAGCTAAATTACTTTGTCACGATTTCTTACTTAAATAAGTGGATTTTCGAGTCTGTGGCAAGCTTTTGCGCATAAGGGGTGTTCTAAAAATTCTGTTTTTAGAATGTTCTAATTCTGTCGGTTGATTTGCACTCTCTCGAAAGTGTCTTTTTACTCTGAGAACCTGAGCTGCGGCTCAGCAATTCGAGCAAGCTCGATTGCATTCGCCTTGCACGATAATTCTAGCACGCGCTAGTAAAATGTTGCAAACGCAAGCTAGCCTGGGGGCGACGCGTCCCCGCGTCGGCATTGCCAACTTGGGGTTAGATGCCCCAAGTTGGCAATACTTTTATGAGTGATACTCAAG
>JBNMKQ010000013.1:0-27139 GCA_050874425.1 Alloprevotella sp. | reverse complement strand
GCGCGTCAAAAAAAGAGCTAAATATACTAACAAAATACGCCTATAGAAGGGTATATGTAGTTACATTTTGCACTTTCTTTTTTGACGCGCCTATGCGGCGCGTATCCCGCGGGCTAAAAGCCCGCGCCCCGTTTAGTTCGACAAATTGCAGTTTATCTAAAAAGGGCGTACCACATCAGTGGTGCGCCCCTTACATTTTTTCGTCAGACAGACATTTCTACCATACTATTTTCTTTCCGTTCACGATATACATTCCCTTCGGATACTTCTTGCGGAACTCGCTAAGCGTCACACCACGCACTACAAGATGACCATTAAGGTCGTAAACCGTCACTTTGTCTGTTGCATGAAGGGTGTTCACACCCGTAAGCACATTGAAGTGGCCATTTACTACAACGTCGTGAGCCGGCATTGTCGTGGGAACACTCTCCCAACCAAGGAACTCATAGCCTTCCTTAATGGGGTCTTCCTCTGGTGTTATGACTGTACCGTAATCGACTTCGCACTCCTTGTAAACCTCTCCATCGATGATGTAAGTGAGTTTATAGGAATTGACCTTCCATTGAGCCGTAAACGTAGCATTCTCGGCTGGCATCTTAGCAGGAACTTCCTTGTCCCAACCGGTGAAGGTGTAGCCTTCGCGTTCTAATTGGGTAGGAGCCGCTACTTCTGTGTCGTAGTCTTGGGTGATGACTATGGGGGCTGCGCCTTCATAGAGATTAAAGGTGAGCGTGTACTGATTGACAGTGAACGTACCATTTACTTCTACATCGTGTGCAGGCATCGTAGCGGGTATCTCGCTCCAGCCTGAGAAGGTGTAACCAGTCTTGGTAGGTTCGGCTGCTCGCTCAATGGGAGAGCCATAGTTGTACTCCAATGTCTGGTGTTCCTCACCGTCTACCTTATAGCAGAGCTTGTAGGAATTGACCGTCCACTGTGCCGTAAACGTAGCATTCTCGGCTGGCATCTTAGCAGGAACTTCCTTGTCCCAACCGGTGAAGGTGTAACCTTCGCGTTCTAATTGGGTGGGAGCCGCTACTTCTGTGTCGTAGTCTTGGGTGATGACTATGGGGTCTGCGCCTTCATAGAGATTAAAGGTGAGCGTGTACTGATTGACAGTGAACGTACCATTTACTTCTACATCGTGTGCAGGCATCGTAGCGGGTATCTCGCTCCAGCCTGAGAAGGTGTAACCAGTCTTGGTAGGCTCAGCTGCTCGCTCAATGGGAGAACCGTATTTAATAGAAGCTGTCCTCGTTGCGTCCTCTACGCCGTCTACAAAATACTTGATTTGATACTCATTCGCATCAAACTCTGCATTCAATGAGAGATCGCTTTCGGCAGTAAACACATACGGATTGTCCGTGACTCCATTCGACCATTTCACGAAGTGGTAACCTTCCTTGGGAGTGGCATTCAACTTTACTTCTGCCCCACCACGATAGATGCCCCCACCCGTGACTGTACCCATCGTCTCGTCGCACGCAACTTGAATCGTTTTTTCTTCGTATACGATAATGGGCACTTCAAAGTCTGCCTGTTGAATCTCTTGCATATCACTGGGAGTAAACGCAATGTTCGACAGACTGATTTTGTATTCACCAGGTTTTGCATCATCGGCTATCTTTAGTCTTACCGTAAAGATGTCACCGTCGTTGCCTTTGAAGGGAGTGTATCCGTCAGAGGCATAGCCTACCATTGACAATCCTCCTGCTGCTGAAGGTAGCAAACTCAATACGTGTACCGATTTCTTGCGGTTGGTAAAACTCGCATCAAAGGTTTGATCACCGTCTTCGTCAAGAAGCATATTGAAAGCTATTCCTTCTGGTAGAGTTATCCATGTCTGGTAACCTAATATCGGTTTGTCGTTTTTCATTGCGACAGCGAGTTCTACCGTTTCGCCCGCTTTTGCTTCAAGCCTATTGCTTACATGGAAGTAAGCTTCATTCGCTGCATTGGCTACCAAACCTATCAATGCAGTGAACAAGGCCAATAAATACCTTTTCATAAATTATTGTTTTTTGTCAGCCATCATTTGACAAATCGTGACAATATCCGTAATGTTAATCTTCCCGTCTTGATTGGCATCTGCCGCCATTTCATTAAAGGAGGCATCTGCTTTTTGGGCAATTATCATACAAACTGCGACAACATCTGTCACACTGATAATTCCGTCTTCATTCACATCGCCTAGCGTATAGGACGGTTTGTCCAATGCTATGGGAGTACTCGGCATTCCGACTATTCCCTGCGAAGCGAACGATACCACCTGAGAGGGTTTGAGTTGATACGTACGGTCTTCACTTTTGTCATATAGTTTGAACGAGATGTTCTCGCCATTGGCTACATTGCTTCTCACGCGGAGGTATATCCACGTATTGGAATTCTTTGTCTGCACTTCCCCTACCCCACGGCACTCGTTTCCAACGAAGGCTCCTATCTCATAGTTGGACATATCGGTCACTTCGGTTCCGTCAAACGTCAACCGCGCATAGACCGTCATGTCATACTTATAGTCGTAAGGATTCACGCTCCATTGATTATCTTGTGCATGCAGGACTGTCATGGAGAGGAGTAGACCGACCAAGCAGGAAAATACTCTTAGAAGTTTCATTCTTTTTCTCAATATTAGATTTTTCAGTTTCAAGGTTATGAGGTTATAAAGTTGAGTGATGCTGAGCTTCAGCGAACCCCTCTTTACAACCTCAATAACCTACGAACTTCAAAATGGTTAGAAACAATTATCTAATCACGCGCTTGTGCATGCGGACCACACCATTGGCATCTTTCGACTTCATGATGTATACGCCCTCTTGGTTAACGTTATTCACGCGCACACCATTAATGCCATACACAGCATCGGTAGTCGAAGAGTCACCCTTAACGGCATCAATGCCGGTGGTTTGACCAACGTGCAATAGATAGGGTTTCTTCACCGTTCCGAGCATTTCGGGGGCGAAGGTTACAGCCTCGCGGACTGAATATTCTTCACCAGTCGCAGCATCAACAACCACGAATCGGATATCTTCACGGCCATTGCCATAGACAGAGAGGAAGAGCATTCCGTTCTTGACCTTTCCTACGCCTCGGCATTCGTCGCCGCTCATGGCCACTACATAGAACGAACCTTCGAGGTTTGTACCATTGCTTTCGACGGTGGCCACGATAGGCATCATGTCGGGATAACCATGTTTGTTGACTGAACAAGGAGCTGGATGCAGTTCTAGGCGATGACCATAGAGGGCCCTTGCACTTGCTACCGTAGGCACGGTGTTGTAAACAAACACCTTGTCGGAAGCCGACTTGTAAAGGTAGCCTTGTCCAGGCTTTAGCGTGTTCAGTGTACCTGTCCATACGCCGTCGGAATAGGTAGCAAAACCACCTTCAAGCGTTTCTATGCAGTCGTCTTCTTCTGCATCGAGTTGTGAAAGCGCATCAGCGATTGTCATTTCCGTCCCGACAGGATAGCCGAGCCAGTTCCAACCCTTATGCAAGTATACCGACGATGCTAACGGATTGTACTGTTCGCCACCGAATGCTTTTTCGGTATTGTCGGCAGTCACCAACTTCATGGCCTCATCAGCCGAGATGCTTGCAAGGTTGCCTACAAATCCGAGTTGTTCGTCCTTTACGACCTCGTTCGTCTGCGTCTGAATACGTGTGGCCACGTCTTCAAGTTCGCTCACAGCGAGTGGCGCTGAGAGATCGTGCGAGTTCCAGTTCCAGCCCTTTGACAACGTGAGTTTCAAGTTTGACTGACGAATGCCATACTCGAAGGTCTGCACTTCGCTCTCGTCATTAGAGATACCCACTGCCATTGCCTTTATCGTAACAGGGCCATTGACAACGATGGGACGCTCGTACTTCATACGTGTCGCTGCATCGCACGGACAAGATCCATCGGTGGTGTAGTAAATCGTTGCACCTTCTGACTCTGTAGTCAAAGCTACGGTCTGTCCGCTATATACGTCTGTTCCGCTGACACGTGAAGCGCGCGGAGCCTTCACTGCTACGAGTAAGGTGGGGTCAACGACATTGACCATCGTTACGGCCTCCATATCATTGTCCTCAAGTGTATACTTCAAGGCGGTGGCACCAAGGAGTTCGCCTTTAAGGGTGAACGTGGCGTGACCATCGGCATCGAACGTCAGTTCTTCGGCATCGATTGACGCAATTTGGTCGGAAGCGGAAGTCACAAGGAGTTTCTTTCCTGCAGCAGCCTCAGCAGGTTGTGCAGCTACAGAAACTTCTGTTTCACTACCATAGCCTACGTTGAGCGTCTGGTCTGCGACAATCTCACGTACCTTCTTCTCCACGTCAAGCTTCTGCTCGAAGTTTTCTTCCATATTCATGCCAGCATAGCTGGTTACTTCCTTCGATACGATGACGTAGGCCTCGTCGTAATAGCCAAGGCGGTCGGTAGCGAGGCGCACCTTTGAGGCGTAGCTCACGTCACTACCATCTACTACGGGCTCGGCGTTGACCATTTCAATCACGGCATCGTCGATAAGGCTCTCTTCGTTATCTTTGATTACCTTTAGGCGGAGGTTGTCTGCCGTAAGGCTCTCCAAGTTCATATACTTTGAGAACGTTATCTCTACACCGTCTTCATAGGCGCGTGCACCAATGACCTCGGGCTGCAAATTCTGCACCATACCGATGTTGACATCCATCTGCGGAGGAGGTACGGGGAGCCATTCTGACTTCGCTGTTACGTAGCCTTCCTTCTCAAACTTCACTTGCCATAGTCCTTGCGGTACGTCCCATTGGTACATACCATTCTCATCAGTGAAGAGTGGATTCTTTTGTGCATACTCCTCAGCGTCCCAAAGCACGATATTCTCGTGGAGGTCGCCGTACATATCCTCTACAGTCTCTTTGTAGTAGCACGTAGCAGTCACGCCTTGTAGGCGGTTCGACTGTACACCTTCGTACACAAATCCTGACGGGTCATGAATTGGACTTATATAGCCAGTAGAAGGAGGTGTCACGTTTACTTTACCATAGAGATTGGCCTTGCACTTGAGTTGCTCAATATTCTTCTTTATGACTTTTTCAGTGGCAAATTCGCTCGCTAAGTCAACAATAAAGCGTCCTACCTGCACTGCTACCTTCTGCACGATGCCCAAGCTTACCGTCAAGAGCGAAGTGCCGCCTGTAGCGAGCGTACCAAGTGCACCAGCCACGATCTCTGCATCTGCTGTGAAATTGCCAAGTACATCGGCAATGGCAAATGCACCTAAAGAGGTAAGCATTGCATAGCACTGTAGTCGACAAGCCTCAGCATTCAGTTCGTCTTCAGGACAGGGATCGGGAATTGACAGATACAATTCCGTGAGTTCATCGGCCTTCGTATAACAATTGTACAGTGTGGCTATATAGTCTGCTACGGGCAAGCACTTAAATAAGCGCTTCACGAGAGGACTTACGATGCGTTGTGCCATGCGTGCTGAACCGAGCACCTTCTGGAGTCGGAACAGTTCCGCTGTCCAAACTTGGTATCGTTTGCTACCAGGATTACACATTTTCTGATAGCTACTCACCTTGGCTATTTGCTTCTCAACTTTGACGATGAGTTCGTTTATCTCCTTCTCTGGTAGGCCAGAAAGGCTGATGACGTCATTGTAAAGACTGTTTACCGTTGATATGGCTAACTGTATCTTATCGTATACCTCTTTGACGCTTTTATGCCAAGAGTCAGCGTCTGCTCGTTCCGCGGCCCTCATCTGTGCCTTATCTTGCTCAGTGAGTAGTATCGTAACGCGTACGTTATGACCAAAGTCTACGTAGTCAATGCTGTCTGTCGATGTGCGGAAGTAAACCTTTGATTGGTCGGTCATCGGAAGCAGTGCATAGCCTGCAAGGTCAGTTTCTGACAGTCCTTCGCAATTGCCAAGTACGAAGCGGCTCTTTCCAAAGATGGTGTCAACACTTTCCTTTATCTCCAAGAGTTTGTCGATAAGAGTTATCTTAGCCATCATCGCCTCATCTTCCTGTGCCACTTGCTGATACTGCTCATCAAGGTAGGCATCTAAGTCTTCTATGCCTGAGATGTCAATATCTTCATCGGGAAGAGAAACGCTGAAGTCAATTCCTATCTGATTCGATAGCTCGGCCAATTTATCAGCATCGTCCATGTTCGATTCATCGGCAAAGAACGTGTCAATGGCATTGCGCACTTTGGCATATTCCTCTGCATAGCCCATAATCTCGGCACGTGCATCTTCGAGTTGCTTATTATCAATAGCAAGCGCGGTGTTGGCCTTGAAATCAACAGAAACGTTGGTAGGAAGACTATTCGAATCGAATCTTGACACTGCAATCCACTTGTCCAATGATGCGTTGTAGGTTGCCTTCAAGCGACGCACCTCATTGGAAGTGGTGAACACATTTATATACACTTCAGAGAGTATATCCTCAGAGTTGTTAGTGAAGTCGGCCGTAAACGTAAAGTCGGTACCTGTGTAGAACATGTAGCTATTGTCGCTCGTTGTCTTCTTCTTGAAATCGAACGATACATCGATGTTCTTTCTCAGATAACCGTTGTAGAAACTCATCTTGACAGTCTTCACTTCTACAGCGTTCTCATCATATTGCATGGCCTTGGTCTGCGTTTGGAGCTGCATACCCTCGGTGGTCGTCACCTTGGCGTAGATGTTATGCGAAAGGAGGTTGTAGGGATTTTCCAATTCGCACTCCACACTCCAATAGCCATTCATAAGGGCCTTGGTCGTTGCCAGCAGTGTTATGCCGTCGTACACTTCAACCTGTGCTCTGGGTGATGCCACACCAGTCACTACAAATTGTGGAGCGGATATGGCTTCTGGCACATTGATGTCAATGCTCTTCACACTATACTGTGCACTACCGATAGGCTGCATCATCTGCTTGCCTTTGAGGGTGAATGCTACCGTGGCATTGGGGGCATAGTCGCCGCTTTCCATCGGAATGACGCAGAAGCGCACGCGGTCGGCTGCATTGCCGTCAAGGGGTATGGTGACCGTGTTGCCCACTCGCTCGTAGTAAGCTACGGACGAACCGACCATGATTGAGTTTTCAACGAGTTGTGTACCCGCTGGCAATTCTACATTGAGCTTCACATTGCTCACGTTGTCGCGATAAACGCTCTTGAAGTCTACCTTGGCCGTGAGGGTAAGGTAGTTACCCGCTGTGATATTGGTCTTGTTGACCGTGAACGAGGTATTAACACTGGTGTAATAGAACTTGCTCTCGTCGAAGAATGGCACAACGGCATTCTTCACGGGGGTGTAGACACCGCTTCTTACACTCACCTTGTTGGCTACGTAGTCTACGGCACTTACGAGTCCTGCTACTCCCAATTGTTCCATATTATATACCGAACCGAAGTAATCGCTCTCGCCCATCGTGATGAGTGTGTAGTCACCATCCTTTAGGTCGCTAATACGCAATGTTGATGAGGTGTAGGTGTAGCGATTGACAAAGTTGCCTGCTGCATCGTAGAGTACGGCGATCACAGTCGGATTCTCTGTTGTAGTGAACGAGGCTTGAATGCCACCAAGCTGCACCACGGGGAGGGTCACCGTCATCGTGTTGTCACTACCAATGCGGCCGCTGGCGGTAATATCCATAAACGCTCCATTCTTGCTACTTGCTACGACGGTGATAGAATCTCCCTCACCAGCTTCTTCAAGAAGCACAATGTTGGGATACTGCACACTGAACTTTGTGATGTCGCGCTGCGCCGTCTCGTTACGAATGGTGTAGGCCACGTTGTTGTAGTCGGCATAGTAGTCTTTCACTTCGGGTTGTACGGTCTCGGCCACACTCTCTGTATAGGTGAACATGGTTTTGATCGTTGCACCTGAAATGGGTTTCAACGCTACTACGGGCAGGGTGGCTTCTGGCAGTGAAAGCAGACTGTCGGCCAGTTCATTGGTGACGGTCACATATTCTGATGAAGAATAAGTAAGGGTTGACGGGGCAGCAAACACTTCTACTGCGTAGTTGCCGCTATGGTCGGTTCTTACCGTGAATGCCTTCGAATATTTGTCGTTGAGTGTCTGTGACACGGTGATGGTTATGCCGCTCATGCTTTGTTGGGTGGTGCGGTCGACTACCTTGCCACGCAGCGTCAGTTTGGGCAGTGCGGCGAGTGTCATAACAATCTCGTTGTTGGCTTCTACTACACTATACAAGGTATCATGTGGCAGTCCGTACTCCATACCTAATGATTGCGGCAACGTGACAGCACATTTCACTTGTGTGCCCGACACTTGATTGGCGAGTGTTGGGCCTTGCGCCAAGTAGGTTCCGTCTGCCGTGGTCCATGCTACGTTGCACTGCTGTGCCACGTCTCTGCCATTGGCCATTACCTTCAGCATGACAGTGCGTGGCAGTTTCATTTCAGCTAAGACGAAGCTAACGCTTCTGTTCTCGCCTTCCATGCTTATGGTGTCGGTGCGTGCAAGCACGGCTCCCATAGGGTTCTTCAGCGTGGCCACGTAACGTGTTTCACGCATCAGGGTGTTGAACGTGTAGTTCACACGGTCGGTTACCACATAGCGATACTTCTGTCCTGACTTCACGTTTACGAGTTCGAGCGTCATATTCTTGTAGCGACCGTCGCGACACTCGTCGGGGAGGTTTACTTCAAGGCTTGCCACGTTGCTCTGTACGGGCATCACTACGATTGTGCCGTCGTCTACATAACTCTTCCAACCGGCAGCCTTCTCGTAGAGTTCTACCGACGATGCGGGTACGTAGACCATCAATTGATTGGGCACGCCATAGAACACTTGACTTCCAAGTTTCGGCGGAACGGCCGACAAGCAGGTGAGCTCGGTCAGAGCCGTTGCGTTATAGAAGGCATGGTACCCTATCGAACTGATGCTTGCGGGGAGGAGCAACCGACTGAGGTGGTCGTTGCCACTGTAGCAATAGCTCGGTACAGTCGTCACACCCGATGTGCGACTTAGGTCGACTATCGAGCAAGTACTATAGTTGTTGGCTATAGAGAAGTCGTTGTTGTTGATGCGTCCAGCTACGGTTATCTTCGTGATGTTGGACGTGTTGCCGCCTGTAGCCTCACTGATAGCAGATGACAGATTGCCAGGGGTAAAGTCGTCGACGATTACCTCGCCCGTGCCACTGTCGTAGTCGTTGCGGCCGGGGTTCCTCGGGTTGGAAGGGTCGTACTTGTAGATGCCGTAAAGCTGCGTGTCGGCAGCTGGCATGGTAAAGTAGAAACTTTGTGCCGTTGAGACGGTGTCGCCCTTGGCATCGGCCCAATAAAGGAAACGGAAGTTGCTATTGGTGTAGGCATACAGATGCGTCTGTGCACCAGCTGATAGTCGTGTGTTGCTTGTATTGAACGAGCCAGCTCCTACTGGCTTAGTTGCCAACTTCAGTGCATACGTTACCGTTGTTTCGGGGAAATCGGGCAACGACGGACTGGAGGGTTGGTACTTGAATACGGCCGTCAGCATCGCATCACGACTGGGCATGGTATAGTAGAAGGAATTTGACGTCGATATGGTATTGCCTTCGTCGTCTATCCAATACTGGAACACCATGTTGTTGTAGTTGTTGACATATAGATAAACATTCTGCCCAGCTACATATCGTCCACCGCTTATGTTCAGCGAATTTCTAGCCGCCAGAGGGGACGACATCACCTTCAACGTGTGATAGGCCGTCGAGTCTGCCTGCGGGAAGTTGGGCAGCGGCGGGTTGGCTGGATTGTAGCCGTCGGTCTGTGCACAGACCGACAGCGAACTCAGCCATACCATTATGATAAATAGTATTCTGTTCATATACTCACTGGTTTAGCGGTTTTACTTATTTGATGATAACCTTCTTACCATTCTGAATGTAGACTCCCTTCTGCTGCTTGGCGGCAGCTTCGGTGGTCTTCACGCCTTGAAGAGTATAGATGTCGCCTGCGCGCTTGTTTTCGCTGGCCTCAACGCCCTCAATGGCCGTTGTGCCTGTGGTGAAGCGGAGTGCGAAACGAGCATTATAATCGCCTGCTGTGGCATTGAAGGTATAGCCTTCGCCTGTGGTCAAGTCTGTTGAAACGCCCAACTCTAAATCGTCAAGGTATACAGTGCCTGGGGCTTCGCCGTCAAGGGCAATGGTATATTGGCCATCGGTGCCGCAATGTACGCCAAGTTGTACGGTGCCTTGTGCAAGCGGGCGCTCATTGATGGCATAGCGTGTGTTGCCCTCAAGGGTGTAGATTTGCGGAACGGTGGGTTCTGTGCTTGCAAACTTGGCTGCATCGCGCGTCATCTCATAGTCGGTATTAGCCGCGTCGTTGAGTACCACGCGTGTGCGGTCGCCTTGCTTGCCATTGGCAATGGTAAAGTTGTAAATCTGACGACCTGCTGTTCTCATGCGTTGCGGAGCGTTCTGCGCCTCTACCATGGTGCGCACATCGCTATTGATCTGACGACCTTCACTGATAAACGTAATTGACTCTTCGTCTACTGGACGCTGTACGAAGAAGGCTTCGCCTGGTGCGAGGATGTAGGCATCATCGGCTGGATTGTAGGCTACGTAATTTGAGAAGTAACTGTTCCATACCATAAAGGGCGCACCGAAGTCGAGGAAACGTGAGTCGAAGAACGATGGATAGGGGTTGCCAATGAGGTTCCAACTGCGGTTATGTTCAAACTCGGCGAGGTTTTCCTCAAGCGGCAGTGTGCGGTCGCCACCGTCGAAGATGAGCTGACGGTTGACGGATGTGGTGAGCGGCTTTACAGTGAACCACACTGATTCGGCATCAGGATTGTAGCAGTGCATGATGTAGCCCTTGCCTGCCTCGAGCACATCGTCGGCCGTGAGGTTTTGCCATACGTCGTTGGTATTACCCGCAGCACGATTCTTGCCCGAATGTGAGCGGATTACCCACGATGTGCTTTCGCTCTGTGGTACAATATCGCCCACCTTCACGTCAAATGGGAACGAAACGAACTGCCAACAACTTCTATAATTGCAAAGATTGAGCGTCACATTCTCAGCACGCATCTCGCCATTGACGATGAGAGAGGTGTTGTTGAGAGAGGTATTATAACCATACGTATGACTATTCCCATAATATATATTATAATCTGCATTACGCTTCGCATACGGCGACATCACAAGACTAAAGTCGTTCACTGCAAGTTTGCTGCGACTGCTGACGGTGAGGTTGCCCGTCTCGTAGGCACCATTACTCTTTTGAGTTTCCGAATACGTCATTTGGATATTCGGACGGTAGTTCGGATCGGTTTCTCCACGCAATGAGAAGTAGAAGTCCTTGTTCACTTTTATATTCTGCGGCATGAAGTCAGTAGCTTCGAACGTGTAGAATGAGTTCCAACCATTAGCCAATTGATATTCGTTCACACTCCATGCAGGAACGTACAACACTACTTGCGTCAAGTCTACACCATTAAGCGGATTATTATTTCCATTTGTATTAGGTGGAAGCACCGCGCGTACCTCTACGGTCTTTACGCCGCTACAATCAGCAAATGGACTACCCCCGCAATACTCTAAGGAACTCGGAAGCACAAGTTCTGTTAGGCCTGTACAACCATAGAATGCTCCATCATAAATGTTAACAAGTCCCTCATTGAAAGTGACGTTTTTCAGGCCTGTACAACTGGAGAATGCTCCATTATAAATGTTAACAAGTCCCTCATTGAAAGTAACGTTTTTCAGACCTGTGCAATCACTAAATACGGATCTCCAAATATCACGCAATGTACTTGGGAATGTAATGTTTTCAAGCGACTTGCATGAAGAAAAAGCACAAGACCCGATCCAATCCAGCCCTTCCTTAAACTCAATATTTTTCAAGCACTCATCTCCATAGAAAGCATAATCGCCTATACTTACAAGACCATCAGGAAGCGTCACACTCTCAAGTTGAGAGCAATTCTGGAAACAATAGAATGGTATTGCAGTTATTTTCTGCGGTATAACGACAGACTTTAGTTTTTTATTGCCGCGAAATGCATAGTTATCTATTCCCTCTAAACTTTCTGGCAAATTCAAGGTCTCAAGCGGAACGTTCTGAAAAGCGCTATTTCCGATTTTCGTCAAACCTTCTGGTAAATTAATAGACCTTAAACCTGCCGACTCGAATGCGGATCCGCCAATTTCTTTTACACATGCTGGCAACACTACCTTATCGATAGCCCATCTTCCACTGAAAGCAGCACCTGGGACAGTTTCAAGAGCCACGCCCGAAAGGTCTACCTCTGTAAGGTTGACCATTTTCCTAATGGTGCTCCAGTCTTCTTCATTGAGATTGCCTTCTATCACAAGTTTGTTCACCTCTTGCAAGTAGGTGGCCTCATCTACTACAACATGTCCGAGTTCACCAGCCGCAATCTTGCCTGTTGAAATGGTTACTCCTTCATCACCTCCAATAAGCACACTATTGTCGTTCCATGCCGTTACCAAACGATAAGCATGGAAACTCTCACGCGGAATGGTAATCTTTAGATAATTGCGCCCTAACGAACCCAATGACGGTGGAACGATTGCCTCACACTTTACATAGGTCAAACTGTCGTCATTATAAAATATACTACTGCCCATGTATTCCACATTCTCGGGAATGGCAACTTCCTTTACTTTTCGATAGTAGGCTAAACCATTATTATCAATACGGCGCAAAGTCTTGGGCAATGTAATGCTTTTAATCTTGTTCTGTTCATAACTCCGCTGCGGCATAATGGCTACAACAGCGTATGCCTTGTCATTGCGTCTCACCACGGCAGGAATGTCAAGCGACTCTAAGTTCACATTCGACGTTCTGAACCCTGCAAATGCGGCCAATCCATTGGTCTCATCAAGGTAGTAATTCAGGCCACCAATCGCATTATACGTATTTGTATCAAATGCCCAGTCGTTCATGTCCACTCCGTCAGCGTGTTGCATGGCCAAACTTACTTCCAACGCATCGAAGGCAGCAATATAGGCTGCACTTTGCGATGTGGCAGGATCAACGGCACGACCGAGTTCTACAGCTTCAGCTATATCAACATAGGCACCTTCCGCCAATATAGAATCGGCTACGACAAGGTCTCGCTGAATAACCGAATAGCATTGGTATGCTTTCACCACATTGGTATAGGTTGAGTTTAGCGCAGCATATGCAGCTGAATCTGTGGGATTCTCTGCAGCCAACTGACGAGCTGCAGTGAGTTCTTGCTCCAAACCTTTATGATCGCCGAGTGTCGACAAAATGGCATCTACCATGCTGAAGACATCACTCGTCTTGATATTGGAGATCTCACCAAGGTCCTCACCCCCATTTCCACTGCCGTCCTTTGAATACGAGGCTGTCAGTATATAACGACCGGGAGCATTGAGTTTGATAGAATAAGCGCTTTCCTCCGTTCCGCTCACTTTGACAATCACACTGTCATTGAGCGTTATCGTGAGCCAATCGTACCTACTCTCGCTGCTCACACGATAATTGAACGACAGTTCCATTTCTCCCATAGCGTTGTTTATTTCCCATGACTGTCTCGACACAGAGTTGTCATCATGGTTGGAAGATGTCCAACTGTTATTGGTAGCCAACTGTGCATAAGGGATCGTATCGGGCAGGACTTCCTGCTCTGACGTGAGCGACTGTAGCACTACGGCCTTTGACAACTGTGCTTCAAAGGGGGCAGCAACTGCAGGTACAGCGCACAACGTCATGCCCAACATGGCAAGACAAGCCACGTGACGAGAGCACGATGCTAAATGGTGTCTTGACGCTACATTCAATGCCCCTGACAACAATTCACGCATCGGGGAACTTTCTTTCTCATGCAACAGGTCTAACCTGTGCGATGTGGTCTCAGTAAACTTTCCCATAATCTTTTGGTTTAGATGTGGTTAAAAAATAATGAGGGTGTACAGTTTTATGCTCCCTAATCAGTGCATAGGGTTCGGTAGATAATCGGAACGTAAAACTGTACACCCTTATATTTTTAGTAATATTGTGGATTTGGTGTTTTTAATAGTTAGAAACTATACTGCATTATTTTGCAAATATATGCTTTTTATTTTATATAAAGCATCATTATTTTTGATGATTTTAAATAAAAGTGTACCTAAAACAGAAAAAAATCAAATAAAGTGCATTATTGTGACAAAACTTAAATATCAATAGCAAAATAAAAATAAGTTCTAATATATAGATAGTAAATCACTTTGGTCCTATAAGATGTTCTGTGGATATGATTGCTTTTGCAGTCTTATTTAAAACAAAAAAATCCCCTACACACAACGCACGTTGTATGTAGGGGATTTTATATAATTAGTACAGAGAAATATTACTTACCGATGAGGTCATTTTCATATTCGTCCTTGTCAGCAACAACGATTTTGCTGAACTCACGCAGACCCGTACCAGCAGGAATGAGGTGACCGCAAATTACGTTCTCCTTCATACCCTCGAGGTAGTCTGTCTTACCGCTGATAGCAGCTTCGTTGAGCACCTTCGTTGTTTCCTGGAATGATGCTGATGACATGAAGCTCTTCGTCTGCAATGCTGCACGGGTAATACCCTGAAGAATCTGAGTAGAAGTAGCTGCCATAGCATCACGCACCTTAACGAGCTTGAGGTCACGACGCTTGAGCTGTGAGTTTTCGTCACGAAGTTTACGGGCAGTTACAATCATACCCTTCTTCATCGTTTCGCTATCACCAGCGTCAACAACTACCTTCTTGCCCCAAATGCGATCATTTTCTTCAGCAAAGTCGAGCTTGTCAACAATCTGCTGTTCGAGGAAACGCGTATCACCTGGTTCGTTAATCTGGACCTTACGCATCATCTGGCGCACGATTACTTCGAAGTGCTTATCGTTAATCTTTACACCTTGCAAACGGTATACATCTTGTACTTCGTTGACGATGTACTCTTGTACAGCCGTGGGACCCTTGATAGCCAAGATGTCGCCCGGAGTGATCGAACCGTCTGAAAGCGGTGTACCAGCACGAACGAAGTCGTTCTCTTGTACCAAGATTTGCTTTGACAATGGAACGAGGTACTTCTTCACTTCACCAAACTTAGGTGTAACGATAATCTCACGGTGGCCACGCTTAACGTTACCCATGGTAATCTCACCATCGATTTCGCTTACCACAGCAGGATTGCTCGGGTTACGCGCTTCGAAGAGCTCTGTTACACGGGGAAGACCACCGGTGATATCACCTGCCTTACCTACGACACGAGGTATCTTAACGAGGATATCACCTGCCTTGAGTTCCTGACCGTCTTCTACTACAATGTGACCATTGATAGGGAAGCTATAGGTACGGATGATTTCACCCTTCTCGTCAAGAATGTGGCAGTTAGGTACGTGGGTCTTGTCTTTTGACTCAATCACGATACGCTCACGAAGACCTGTTGCCTCATCTTCTTCAACACGGTAGCTAACGCCTTCGGTAACATTTTCGAATTGTACCTTACCCGCATTTTCAGTAACGATTACGGCATTGAAGGGGTCCCACTTAGCAATGACGGTGTCTTTGTCAACGTGCTGACCTTCTTCAACGAAGAGCATTGAACCATAGGGTACGTTTTGGTTAGAAAGTACAATACCTGTATTTTCGTCTACAAAGCGTACTTCGGCCAAACGACCTACTACAACCTTGCATGCGTTGCCTTCTTCATCGTGAGCTTCAACGGTACGAAGTTCGTCAAACTCTACGCGGCAGTCGCTCTTAGCCTTGATAGTAGCGTTGGCGGCAGCATTTGATGCGATACCACCGGCGTGGAAGGTACGGAGTGTCAACTGCGTACCAGGCTCACCAATTGACTGAGCTGCGATAACACCTACTGCCTCGCCCTTTTGTACCATGCGGCTGGTAGCGAGGTTGCGGCCGTAACACTTCATGCAGACACCGTGCTTGCTCTCGCAAGTGAGCACTGAACGAATTTCAACGCTCTCGATGGGCGAAGCTTCGATTTCGGCTGCAATGGGTTCGGTGATTTCTTCGCCTGCTGCAACAATGAGTTTACCCGTAGTGGGGTGAATAATATCGTGAACTGACACACGGCCCAAGATGCGCTCTGAAAGTGATGAAATAACTTCATCGCCATCCTTAAGAGCTGTACATACAAGGCCACGGAGTGTGCCACAGTCTTCTTCATTAATGATAACGTCGTGCGATACGTCAACCAAACGACGAGTCAAGTAACCAGCGTCGGCTGTCTTCAAAGCGGTATCGGCAAGACCCTTACGAGCACCGTGGGTTGAGATAAAGTACTCCAACACTGACATACCCTCCTTAAAGTTTGAAAGGATAGGGTTTTCAATAATCTGAGCACCTTCAGCACCTGCCTTCTGAGGCTTGGCCATCAAACCACGCATACCAGCCAACTGTGCAATCTGGTCGGCAGAACCACGGGCACCAGAGTCCAACATCATGAACACAGCATTGAAACCTTGGTCGGCTTCTGTCATCTGCTTCATCAATGTCTTCTTAATGTCGGTGTTAACGTGGGTCCAGGTATCGATAACTTGGTTGTAACGTTCGTTGTCGGTGATGAAACCCATGTTATAGTTCATGGTAATCTGCTCTACCTCTTCGTTACCACGCTTTACGATTTCGGCCTTCTCGTCAGGGATAATGATATCACCCAAGTTGAATGACAAACCGCCTTCGTATGCCTTGCGATAGCCAAGGTTCTTAATACCATCGAGGAAGTCGCAAGCACGTGCCATACCTACGGTCTTGATTACCTTTGAGATGATGTCACGCAATGACTTCTTAGCTACAACGCAGTTGATGTAACCACACTCGTCAGGAATAATGCCGTTAACGATGATACGACCTACTGAAGTCTCAACGATGTGCTTAATCTTAGCACCATTTTCGTCTACGTCATCTACCAACACCTTTACAGGAGCATGTACGTCAACACGCTTTTCGTTGAAAGCGATGAGGGCTTCTTCTGGTCCATAGAATGTAAGACCTGAGCCCTTAGAACCTGGACGGAGCTTAGTGATGTAGTAAAGACCCAACACCATATCCTGTGAAGGAACGGTGATAGGCGCACCATTGGCAGGGTTAAGGATGTTGTGGCTCTGAAGCATCAACATTTGTGCTTCAAGCACAGCCTCGTTGCTCAAGGGGAGGTGAACGGCCATCTGGTCACCATCGAAGTCGGCGTTGAACGCTGTACATGCTAATGGGTGCAACTGAATGGCTTTACCTTCAATCATCTTGGGCTGGAAGGCCTGAATACCTAAACGGTGAAGTGTCGGCGCACGGTTGAGCAATACGGGGTGTCCCTTCATTACGTGTTCGAGAATGTCCCAAATTACGGGTTCGCGGCGGTCAACAATCTTCTTAGCACTCTTAACGGTCTTAACGATGCCACGCTCGATGAGCTTGCGAATGATAAATGGCTTGTAAAGTTCGGCTGCCATCAACTTAGGCAGACCGCACTCACCCATCTTCAATTCAGGACCAACGACAATTACCGAACGAGCTGAATAGTCAACACGCTTACCGAGCAAGTTCTGACGGAAACGACCAGCCTTACCCTTCAATGAGTCAGAGAGTGACTTGAGGGGACGATTGCTATCGCTCTTAACGGCTGAAGACTTACGTGAGTTGTCGAAAAGGCTATCAACAGCCTCTTGCAACATACGCTTTTCGTTGCGGAGGATTACCTCAGGTGCCTTGATTTCGAGCAAACGCTTCAAGCGGTTGTTGCGAATGAGTACACGACGATAGAGGTCGTTCAAGTCGGAAGTGGCAAAACGGCCACCGTCCAATGGAACGAGGGGACGCAAATCGGGTGGAGTGACGGGGATTACCTTCATAATCATCCACTCGGGCTTATTGCGATCACGACTTGCACGGAATGATTCTACTACCTGCAAGCGCTTCAAAGCCTCGTTCTTGCGTTGCATTGATGAGTCAGAGTTGGCACGGTCACGCAACTCGTATGAAAGGCTATCGAGGTCGATACGCTTCAGGAGGTCGTAAACGGCCTCGGCACCCATCTTAGCAATGAACTTATTAGGATCAGAATCATCAAGATACTGATTGTCCTTAGGAAGGCGCTTTGTTAAGTCGATGTACTCGTCTTCAGTCAACAAATCGTTAACGGCTACATCATCAGCCAAAGGACCGGGCTGGATAACAACGTAACGTTCGTAATAAATGATTGAGTCGAGCTTCTTGGTAGGAATACCTAACAAATAGCCCATCTTATTGGGAAGAGAACGGAAGTACCAAATGTGAGCTACAGGCACTACCAACTGAATGTGGCCTGCACGCTCGCGACGTACCTTCTTCTCAGTAACTTCAACACCACAACGGTCGCAGACGATGCCTTTGTAACGAATGCGCTTGTACTTACCACAGTGGCACTCATAGTCCTTCGTCGGACCGAAAATGCGCTCGCAGAACAAGCCATCACGCTCAGGCTTATAGGTGCGGTAGTTGATGGTTTCGGGCTTCAACACCTCACCATACGAATTTGCCATAATCTCTTCAGGTGAAGCAAGACCAATGGTAATCTTCGTAAAGTTACTCTTTATCTTATTATCTCTTTTAAATGCCATTTTTATAGGATTGATTGAGAGTGGAAAGTTGAAAGCGGGAGTTTAATAAGTTTATTCAGTTTAATGAGTTTAATGAGTTTAATGGGGTTAACGAGTTTTGTGAGTTTAAGTTTTGAGATAACCCATAAACTTATTAAACCCATTAAACTTATAAACTTATTAAACTTATAAACTTATTAAACTTTCCCTCCTATTAGTCGAGCGTGATGCTCAAGCCCAAGCCGCGCAATTCGTGAAGCAATACGTTGAGAGACTCAGGAATACCCGGTGTAGGCATGGGGTCACCCTTAACGATAGCTTCGTATGCCTTAGCACGGCCCGTAACATCGTCTGACTTAATGGTAAGAATTTCTTGAAGTACGTGTGACGCACCGAAGGCCTCGATGGCCCAAACTTCCATTTCACCAAAACGCTGACCACCAAATTGTGCTTTACCACCAAGAGGCTGTTGCGTGATGAGTGAGTACGGACCGATTGAACGAGCGTGCATCTTGTCTTCTACCATGTGACCGAGCTTCAACATGTAGGTTACACCCACCGTTGCCTTCTGGTCAAAGGCTTCACCCGTAGCACCATCGTACAACTGCGTAGAACAGTAGCGAGGCAAGCCAGCCTTGTCTGTCCACTCGCAAAGGTCTTCCAACTTAGCACCATCGAAGATAGGCGTTGCAAACTTAACACCTAACTTGCGACCTGCAGCACCTAACACGGCTTCGAATATCTGACCGATGTTCATACGTGAAGGCACACCCAGCGGGTTCAACACAATGTCGACAGGAGTACCATCGGCAAGGAACGGCATGTCTTCTTGACGTACTACCTTTGACACGATACCCTTGTTACCGTGGCGACCGGCCATCTTATCACCAACACCAATCTTACGCTTCTTGGCAATGTAAACCTTAGCCTGCTGAATGATACCTGAAGGAAGGTCGTCACCAATGGTGATAGCAAACTTCTTACGCTTCAAGACAGCGTCTAATTGGTTGTACTTCTTCAAATAGTTGATTACCAACTGACGAATTAACTTGTTAGCGTGTTCATCGTCAGTCCAATCGTGTAACTCTACTGAAGTGTAGTCTAATGCGCTGAGCACTACTTCGTTAAACTTCGTGCCCTTAGCAATTACCTCAGAACCAATGTTGTCTTTCACACCCATAGACTCCTTGTCGCTGATGAGTGAGAGCAACTTGTTAATCATTACTTCCTTCAAGTCGTTAACGTCCTTCTGGAAGTCGTCATCTAACTTCTGAAGCTTGAGCTTGTCTGCTGTCTTCTCAGAACGAGTCTTTTGCACACGAGCAAAGAGGCGCTTGTTAATAACCACACCAGCCAATGAGGGGTTAGCCTTCAATGAAGCGTCCTTCACGTCGCCAGCCTTGTCACCAAAGATAGCACGGAGCAACTTCTCTTCAGGAGTAGGATCGCTTTCACCCTTCGGCGTAATCTTACCAATCAAGATATCGCCTGGAGCTACACGCGCACCAATACGAATGATACCTGTATCGTCCAAGTCCTTCGTAGCGTCCTCACTCACGTTAGGAATATCGTTGGTAAACTCTTCCATACCACGCTTCGTCTCACGAACTTCGAGTGAATACTCGTCAACGTGAACAGAAGTGAGCACATCGTCACGAACCATGCGTTCGTTCAATACAATGGCATCCTCGTAGTTGTAACCCTTCCAAGGCATGTAAGCTACCAAGAGGTTACGACCGAGTGCTAACTCACCATTTTCAGTGGCATATCCTTCTGTAAGGATATCGCCCTTATGAACGCGCTGACCCTTGTCGCAAATAGGACGAAGGTCGATGGTCATATTTTGGTTGGTACGACGGAACTTAGGAATGTCGTACTCCTTAACGTTTGAGTCGAAGCTTACAAATTCTTCGTCTTCCGAACGATCGTAAGCAATGCGAATGGTCTTAGCGTCAACGAATTCAATTACGCCTTCACCCTCTGCAGTAATCATGGTGCGAGAGTCCTCACACACTTGCTTTTCAATACCCGTACCTACAATAGGAGCTTCACTGCGAATCAAAGGAACTGCCTGACGCATCATGTTAGATCCCATCAATGCACGGTGAGCATCATCGTGTTCCAAGAACGGAATCAAAGATGCAGCGATTGAAGCAATCTGCTGGGGTGATACGTCCATCAATTCTACCTCTGAAGGTGGAACAACAGGATAATCAGCATCTTGACGACACTTTACTTTGTCGCGAATGAATGAACCGTCATCGTTCAAGGGGGCATTACCCTGACCAATAATCTTGCCTTCCTCCTCTTCTGCTGAGAGATAAACAATGTCGTCATTGTTCATGTCAACCATCGAGTTCTCAACCTTACGATAGGGAGTTTCGATGAAGCCAAGGTCATCAATCTTGGCATAAACACAGAGCGAAGAAATCAAACCGATGTTCGGGCCTTCAGGTGACTCAATCGGACAAAGACGACCATAGTGCGTATAGTGTACGTCACGTACCTCGAAACCTGCACGTTCACGTGACAAACCGCCAGGACCAAGGGCAGAAAGACGACGCTTGTGTGTTACCTCAGCCAAGGGGTTCGTTTGGTCCATGAACTGTGACAAGGCATTCGTACCAAAGAATGAATTGATTACGCTTGAAATTGTCTTAGCATTAATCAAGTCAGTCGGCGTGAAGACTTCATTGTCACGTACGTTCATGCGCTCACGAATGGTGCGGCTCATACGTGCCAAACCAATAGCAAATTGGTTAGAAAGTTGCTCACCAACGGTACGTACACGACGGTTGCTCAAGTGGTCAATATCATCAACTGCAGCCTTAGAGTTGATTAGCTCAACTAAGTACTTGATAATCTCGATGATGTCCTCACGTGTCAATACACGAACGTCCATCTCCGTATTCAAGTGCAACTTCTTATTGATACGATAACGACCTACCTCACCCAAGTCATAACGCTTCTCAGAGAAGAAAAGGTTGTTGATAACCTCACGTGCAGAAGCATCATCAGCAGGGTCAGCATTACGCAATTGGCGATAGATATAGTTGACAGCCTCTTGCTCGGTATTAGCCGTATCCTTCTGTAAGGTATTGAAGATGATAGAGTAGTCAGTAGAAGAAGGCTCTTCTGAGAGAACGAGAATAGTCTGCTCACCTGAGTCAAGAATGCGGTCAGCAATCTCAGGAGTAATCTCAGTCAAACGCTCGCAAACCACCTCAACACGGCTACGTGTATAAACTTCACCTGTGTCAGGGTCAACAGAGTCCTCAAAGCTTGTTGAAAGCACACGACCTGCTAACTTGCGACCAACCAACTTCTTCAAGTTCGTCTTGTTCACCTTTACCTCTTCAGCAGAGATAAAGTTCTGAAGAATTTCCTTATCGCTTTCAAAACCAATGGCACGCAAAAGAGTTGTTACAGGCAACTTCTTCTTACGGTCAATGTAGGCGTACATCACATTGTTGATGTCGGTAGCGAACTCAATCCAAGAACCCTTGAAGGGGATAATACGAGCTGAATAAAGCTGCGTACCGTTGGCATGCACGCTCGAGCCAAAGAATACACCTGGCGAACGGTGCAACTGAGAAACAACTACACGCTCAGCACCATTAATAATAAAGGTGCCATTGTCAGACATGTAAGGAATAGCGCCCAAGAATACGTCCTGAACCACCGTATCAAAGTCCTCATGATCGGGGTCAGTACAATAAAGCTTTAATTTGGCCTTCAAAGGCACACTATAAGTAAGTCCGCGCTCCAGACACTCCTTAATGCTATAACGAGGCTCATCAATGTAATAGTCAATGAACTCCAATA
Source organism: Alloprevotella sp. (assembly GCA_050874425.1). Lineage (GTDB taxonomy): Bacteria > Bacteroidota > Bacteroidia > Bacteroidales > Bacteroidaceae > Alloprevotella. The sequence goes on along the minus strand of JBNMKQ010000013.1, from coordinate 4,778 downwards.
CAAAGTTGTTGCGTGTATCAGCAATAGGGAAATTTTCAGCAAAAACTTTGTACAAGCCATCGTTCTTACGCAATTCACTTGGCGTGTCGAGCTGCAAGAAATCTTTGAAAGACTTTAACTGAACGTCCAAGAAATCGGGATAAGGCATCGGATTCTTTACAGACGCAAAGTTAACACGATTATTAATTACGGTGGAAGACATTCGTCAATTGTGTTGAGATGAAAGAATAAGTGTTTAAAAGTTTACAAGTTTATGAGTTTAAAAGTTATACTAAGGGCGGAGCAAAAAATAAGAAAAAGAGAAAGCTCAAACGCCCAAAAGCTCATAAACTAATAAACCAATAAACTGAGAGTTGTGCTATGAAATGTATAGACACAAAAAGGTTATGAACCCTCTACCAGAAGATTCATAACCATAACCCTTAGAAGGGAATACCTTATTAAGCGAGTTCAACTTCAGCACCAGCCTCTTCGAGAGCCTTCTTGAGTGCTTCAGCCTCTTCCTTAGCAACGCCTTCCTTAACCTTAGAAGGAGCACCGTCAACGAGGTCCTTAGCTTCCTTCAAGCCGAGACCGCAGTGTTCCTTAACGGCCTTAACAACTTGGAGCTTAGCAGCACCTGCGCTCTTGAGAACAACGTCGAAAGAAGTCTTCTCTTCAGCAGCAGCACCACCAGCTGCGGGACCGGCAGCAACAGCAACAGCTGCAGCAGCGGGTTCAATTCCATACTCGTCCTTCAGGATAGTTGCCAACTCGTTTACTTCCTTCACTGTCAAATTTACCAATTCTTCAGCGATAGCTTTGATATCTGCCATTTTCTTAAATGTATTTTTTTGTTTATTTTTCTAATTAATTGGGGTTACCCAGCCAAGATTAAATTAGTATTACGCCGGGATTTTATTCAGGGCGTTCGCCCAAAGTCTTAAGCACACCGTGGATAGTCTGACCTGCACCAGAGAGGGCAGAGATGACGTTCTTTGCAGGTGACTGCAGCAAAGCAACAACCTCGGCGATAACCTCGTTCTTGCTCTTGATAGCGCAGAGAGTTTCGAGTTGATCTGCACCAACGTAGAAACCTTCTTCAGCGTAAGCACCCTTCAAACCAGGAATGCCATCCTTACTAACCTCTTTGATAAGCTTAGCAGGAACGTTAGCAGTCTCGCAGAAGAATACTGCAGTAGTGCCCTTCAAGCAACCATAAAGCGCAGAGAAATCTACGTCAGATGCTTCAAAAGCCTTGTGCAAAAGTGCGTTCTTAACAACTACCATCTTGACGCCAGCACCGAATGCCTTGCGACGGAGAGCTGAAGTAGCTTCAGCGTTCATACCCGTTACATCAACAAGATAGAAGTGTGCATATTCCTTAAGTTGTTCACCGAGCTTCTCGATGATAATAGCTTTATCTTCCTTCTTCATGATTGTAATTCAGTTTAGTTTTCTTCTACACTCTTGGGATCAACCTTGATACCCTTACTCATGGTAGATGAAAGATAAATACTCTTAACATAAGTACCCTTGGCACTTGCGGGCTTCAACTTAATGATGGTAGCCATGAATTCCTTGGCATTACCAAAAATCTGTTCGGGAGAGAAAGAAGCCTTACCGATTGAAGTGTGAACGATACCGCTCTTATCAACCTTAAAGTCAATCTTACCCTGCTTAACCTCGCGGATAGCCTTGGCAACATCCATCGTTACAGTACCACTCTTGGGGTTAGGCATCAAGCCACGAGGACCGAGCACACGACCCAGGGCACCAATTTTACCCATGATGGCAGGCATAGTGATGATAACATCAATATCAGTCCAACCACCCTTAATCTTCTCGATATACTCATCGAGACCTACGTAGTCAGCGCCAGCTTCTTTAGCAGCAGCTTCGGCATCAGGCGTACAGAGGCAGAGCACGCGTACAGTCTTACCAGTACCGTTCGGAAGTGAAACAACACCACGAACCATTTGGTTAGCCTTACGAGGGTCTACACCTAAACGTACGTCAATATCGATTGAAGCATCAAACTTGGTAGTAGTAATTTCCTTTACCAGAGATGCGGCTTCTTTCAATGAATATGCCTTCCCTGCTTCAACTTTGTCAGCGACTAACTTCTGATTTTTTGTCAGTTTACTCATTGTTCAAATTGAAGTTTAAATTATTCACCAGGGAAGTCACCCTTTACTGTGATACCCATGCTGCGGGCAGTACCAGCTACCATACGCATTGCACTTTCAACTGTGAAGCAGTTTAAGTCGGGCATCTTATCTTCTGCGATTGCCTTAACCTGTTCCCAAGTGATCTCAGCGATCTTGGTACGGTTAGGAGCTGCAGAACCGCTCTTCTTCTTGGCTGCTTCCAGCAATTGAATTGCTACAGGAGGAGTCTTTACTACGAAAGAGAAAGACTTGTCATTAAAGTAAGTAATGACAACAGGTAATACTTTACCAGCCTTGTCCTGAGTTCTGGCGTTGAACTGCTTGCAGAAATCCATGATGTTGATACCCTTAGAACCCAAAGCAGGACCTACGGGAGGTGATGGATTTGCAGCGCCGCCCTTAATCTGTAATTTGATTAATCCAGCAACTTCTTTAGCCATTGTTGTTTATTAAAATATTAAAATGTGACGATGAATAATGTGCGATACAGTACACGTAACATTGACCGTACGCTCTTATTCCTTTTCTACCTGCATAAAACCAAGGTCGAGGCCCGTACTGCGACCGAACACCTTAACGATGACAGTCACCTTTCGCTTCTCTTCGTCAATCTTTTCAATCACACCAGAGAAACCACTAAACGGTCCATCAGTAACCTTAACGTTCTCGCCTACGATGTAAGGAATTTCGATTTCCTGAGGTTCATTCTCAAGTTCGTCAACCTTACCGAGGATGCGGTTCACCTCGCTCTCACGAAGGGGAGTGGGGTTATCCATTCCACCGAGGAAGCCCAACACATTAGGTGTGTTGCGCAATTCGTGAACGGTTTCACCAACTAGTCTAGCCTCTACAAGAACATAGCCGGGAAGATAGAGACGTTCCTTGATAACTTGTTTGCTACCACGGAGTGCTTTCACCTTCTCGGTTGGAATGAGTACTTGCGAAACATGGCCACCGAGGCGGCCATTCTTAATTTCAGCATCAATGTACTCTTTAACCTTCATTTCTTTTCCGCTTACAGCACGCAAAACGTACCATGCCATTTCTGCTTGTGCCATATCGACTTAAATTTGAGGATAAATAAGTTGCATGATTGACTCAAATACCGTATCCATGAGATACACCACGAGTGCTATGATGATGGAAGCTGTTAACACAACAATCGCGCTGTGAGTCAACTCCTTTCTCGTAGGCCACGTGGTCTTATGAGATAATTCGTCGTATGAATCTTTGCAATATGCAATTACTTTCTGGAACATATATGTGTAGTTTAGCACGGGAAGAGAGGCTCGAACTCCCGACACCTGGTTTTGGAGACCAGTGCTCTACCAACTGAGCTATTCCCGTTTAATAGGGCTCTCCTCAAGATTGAGGCAAGCGCCTATTTTGTTTTATCGGTTAATCCCGCGTATTAGTCGAGGATTTCAGTAATCTGACCAGAACCTACTGTACGACCACCTTCACGGATAGCGAAGCGGAGACCTACGTTGATAGCTACAGCGTAGATGAGTTCTACAGAGATTTCTACGTTATCGCCAGGCATTACCATTTCAGTACCTTCGGGGAGGTGGATTTCACCTGTACAGTCCATAGTACGGAGATAGAACTGAGGACGATACTTGTTACCGAATGGAGTGTGACGACCACCTTCTTCCTTCTTCAATACGTAGATAGAAGCCTTGAACTTCTTGTGCGGAGTGATTACACCCGGGTGAGTGATAACCATACCACGCTTGATCTCAGCCTTATCGATACCACGGAGGAGAAGACCTACGTTATCACCAGCTTCACCTTCGTCAAGAATCTTACGGAACATCTCAACACCAGTTACAACTGACTTCTTATCTTCGCCAAGACCAAGGATCTGAACTTCGTCACCAACCTTAACGATACCAGTTTCTACACGACCAGTAGCTACAGTACCACGACCAGTGATAGAGAATACGTCCTCAACAGGCATCAAGAAAGGCTTCTCAACGTCACGAACGGGTTCCTGAATCCAGTTATCAACAGCGTTCATCAATTCCATTACAGAATCTTCCCACTTAGCAACACCGTTCAAAGCACCAAGTGCAGAACCGCGGATGATAGGAGTATCTTCTTCGAAGTCATATTGTTCGAGGAGTTCGCGCATTTCCATTTCTACGAGCTCGAGCATTTCTTCGTCCTCAACCATATCGCACTTGTTCAAGAATACAACGAGGCGGGGAACGTTTACCTGACGAGCGAGAAGGATGTGCTCACGAGTCTGAGGCATAGGACCATCAGTAGCAGCAACTACAATGATTGCACCGTCCATCTGAGCAGCACCAGTTACCATATTCTTTACGTAGTCGGCGTGACCCGGGCAGTCTACGTGAGCATAGTGACGCTTTTCAGTTTCATACTCGATGTGAGCGGTGTTGATAGTAATACCACGCTCCTTCTCCTCGGGAGCATTATCAATCTGGTCGAAAGACTTAACATCCTCTGAGCCGAAGCCCTTGTCGTGAAGAGTCTTAGAGATGGCAGCAGTAAGAGTAGTCTTACCGTGGTCCACATGACCGATAGTACCAATGTTCACATGGGGTTTGGTACGTTCGAACTTTTCTTTTGCCATAGCGTTTGTATATTTTAATAGTGTTTAGT
>JBNMKQ010000012.1:0-28072 GCA_050874425.1 Alloprevotella sp. | reverse complement strand
GTATAAGATAGGCTGCACCTCGGCAAAACGTCAAACTTGTTTGAACGTTATGCCGAGGTGCAGCCTATCTTATACAAAGAAAAGCACGCGTTACGTAGGCGCATTCGTGGCGCGTATCTCTTCGACAAATTACAGTTTATCTCTTTCCAAATGTGGCTTTACAATAGCAATAGCGCTCGTACCATTGTCTTTTTTCGGGTGTATCAAAGAGTGTGTAATCATCAATGACACAACTTGTATAGAGGTCATCAGCTATGGAAAGAATAATAGGAGCTAACTCAAGCGTTTGCTCTAATTTCCTTCCGCGCGGACAACATAAGTTGAGCCGCTTAATGGCTTCGTAACCATAAATAGCTCCCATGATGTTACCACAGATGGCTCCTGTAGAGTCACTATCACCATCGTGATTGACAGCAGCATGAATGGCCTCTTCTATGTTGTCGACGTGACGGACTACACAATAAATGGCAATAGCCCACGCCTCTTCACCCGTCCAACCTTCACCTAATCGACGAATGTTTTCAGCATCGCTTTCATCATTGAGGGCTAACGCGACGGCCTCTCTTGTCAGTTTGGATAGATAAGCCGTTTCGAGACGATAGTTACCAAAGTTGAGAAGTGCATGTGTACTATCAAGAACCATGTCTGCAATAGAAGCCCGTACTACTTTTTCATTCTTCTGATTTATTTGAAAAAGAAGATGAGTTAGCATGGCTGCAGGCAAGAAGCCTAAAGGGTGCTTATGAGTAATGGCTGCTATTTCAGCACCAGCCTTGTCCATTTCAGCCTCACCATAAAAGCGCTTATTACGACTCCAATATCCGGCACACAATAGCGCCATCGGGGCAACGCGCATAATACCTCCACAGCCCTTACTATAGTTCTTTACCTCTCGATGATGAAGCAAAGCATCACAAGCTGACAGACAGGTATTGCCGGGCGCACGAAGACTGTTCAGTTCTGGCAGAGAGTAAAGCCACGTGTGTGGTTGGAATTTTACGTCTGCGCCACCACCTTGTGTGTAATACCAATCCAGATAAGCGAAACGAACGTATGACTCAGGTGGACCCGCAACACCATGCGTGTATCCGCGCGTAACGCCCGATAAAAGTCCATTAGCCGTAAAGAGCGTCATCTGCGTATCATCACTAATCAAGGCCTTACCTTGGCAATCAAGACTAAATGTGGTGATGCCGCGACCGCCGTATCGTGATAAAATGCTATCGCGACTCATAAACTCTACAGGATAGCCCAAGGCATCGCCTATTGCACCTCCGATAAGCGAACCACGAATGCGATCACGCGTTTGTGCCTTGATAGCCTCTGTTGATAATCGGCAACTGCGTTCTGTATGCCTCATTTGTAGAAAGGCAGATTGCCTTTGCACCAAGAAATGCTCAAAACGGTCGTTTATATCGAGCAATTCAGATGTAAGCAAAGCACGGCATTTTCTCACGAGTTCTGACGAGAAGGTCTCTTTGCTGCGGAAAGAATTAAATCGTTCGGCATCAGCAATAGCTGCCGTCATCGCACCTATCGTATCAGAATCGCCACCCATCGATATCGCTATACGTAAAGCGTATTCTGCTGAGGTATGTCCACCTTCTAAATAGGATTGAATGGCAATAGGCACACTGCCCTGACAAGTCACATCGAACGTATATTGCGGACGAATATCTGCTAAACGGAAGTGTAAGTTATAGTTTATATAATCTGAGATGAAACGACGAATAATGACATCGCTCTTACCATACTTCTTGAGGAATACGCAGGCGGCAATGGCTTGTGCTCCTTTGATGCCCTCAGGGTGGTTGTGCGTAACAGAGGCTGCAATGCGAGCCAACTCTAATGCCTCCTTGAGCGTTCTTGCATACAAACCGACGGGGCTGACTCTCATACCCGAGCCATTGCCATAGCTACGATAAGCTTGCGGACTTTCACTCCATATCCACTGCTTAAAACTGTGGCCGTAACCTGCGTCCGGATATTGACGTCCCAAACGCTGCATACAAGCGACTAAGGTTTCGGGGCGATGCAGTGCATCTTGCATCAACCATTCTGCCACGGCAAGGGTCATCACCGTATCGTCAGTAAAACGACTGCCAAAAGGTACGAGTTCAAAATCCGTGGTCTTGATGTTGTGCCATTCGCGGGTGCTACCCACAATGTCACCGATAATTGCTCCTAACATGGTACATAAGATTTTAGGGGGTTAAGGGGTGTTCTAAAAATTCTGTTTTTAGAATGTTCTAATTCTGTCGGTTGATTTGCACCCTCTCGAAAGTGTCTTTTTGAAAGCAAACTCAGTCACATAGCCCGCTATGCTCCTTCATTTGCTTTCCAAAATACACTTCCGATAGGGCACAAATCAACGCGCCAGAATTTTTAGAACACCCCTAAAATTCTAATCTAAATCCTTTCTGCTTCAGCTCGTTATACTTGGCTTTGTTGAAACGGAAGAGGATAGCCTCTTTCTTTTTAGAAGGGTTCACCTTCTCGTTCGTTGCATCAAGCATTTCGAGCCGTTTCATTTTATTGTAAAAGTTGCGACGATCAAAGTGTACGTCTAATATTGCCTCGTAAAGGTTTTGTAGCTCTTTGATTGTAAACGCTTCGGGCAATAGTTCAAAACCGATGGGTTCGAAATGGATTTGCTGGCGCAAGGCCTTTTGCGCCTTACGGAGTATTTGGTCGTGATCAAAAGCCAATTGAGGCACCTCATCAAGCGTGAACCAACGAGCATCATCGGCATCATCGCCACCCACGACCTCCTGCATTCTTACCAACGCATAATAAGCAATCGTGATGACACGTTCACGTGGGTCGCGCTCAGGAGCAGTAAAGGTGTGGAACTGACGAATGTACGCCCCTTTGAGTCCCGTCTCTTCTTGTAACTCGCGCAAAGCTCCCTCTTCTGCACTCTCGTCCATGTTCATAAAACCACCAGGGAATGCCCAACGTCCTTTGTAAGGTTCTAAACCGCGCTTTACTAATAGCACACTCAGCTTCGTTCCGTCAAAACCAAATATTACGCAGTCTGTCGTCACACTTGGGTGAGGATATTTATAGCAATATTTCAGTTCTTCCGTTGTTGTTTTGTTCTCTTTCATTTCTTGTTGTGTTATTTTTACACCGCAAAGATGCGGGTTTTATTTTAAACAGCCAAAACTTTTGCGTAATTTTTACACAAGAAGAAAACTTCGGGGCATTCATCTAACATTTTTCGCGCAAGAAATTATAAGGGGTGTTCTAAAAATTCTGGCGCGTTGATTTGTGCCCTATCGGAAGTGTATTTTTGAAAGCAAACGAAGGAGCATAGCGGGCTATGTGACTGAGTTTGCTTTCAAAAAGACACTTTCGAGAGGGTGCAAATCAACCGACAGAATTAGAACATTCAAAAACAGAATTTTTAGAACACCCCTTAAATTATCCAACCCTACGTTACACGAGAAAAGGACACATTTGCCCTTTTGCCCTTTTGCTAATTTGCACTTTAATCGTACATTTGCACACAACAATCGTTGTACACTATAAAATACGATAATGATTCCTTTCTTCAACTTACATAATAATAAGACCAACGACACGACTTCTGCGCCCGAAGCTGAAGCGATCAATTCGCCAAGCACTGCTCCTACCTCAATGGTACTACGCTCTGAAAACTTGGTAAAGAAGTATGGCAAGCGAACGGTGGTAAACGGCGTTTCGTTTGACGTAAAGCAAGGCGAAATTGTGGGACTACTCGGGCCAAATGGTGCGGGAAAGACTACCTCGTTCTACATGACTACGGGGTTGGTAGTGCCTAATGGTGGACGCATCTTCATTGACGACCAGGAGATTACGAAAGACCCTGTCTACAAACGTGCGCAAAAGGGCATTGGCTACTTGGCACAAGAGGCTTCCGTATTCCGCAAGATGAGTGTGGAGGACAACATCGCGTCTGTGCTCGAACTCACAGGACGCTCAAAGGAATATCGCCGCGAGAAGTTGGAGAGCCTCATCAGCGAGTTCCGCTTGCAAAAGGTGCGTAAGAACTTAGGCGATCAACTTTCGGGTGGCGAACGTCGTCGTACCGAAATAGCCCGTTGTTTAGCTATCGACCCTAAGTTTATTATGTTGGACGAGCCCTTTGCAGGTGTCGACCCCATTGCCGTTGAAGACATTCAATACATCGTATGGAAACTGAAGGACCGAAACATTGGCATTTTGATTACCGACCACAACGTTGAAGAGACGCTCTGCATTACCGACCGCGCCTACTTGCTCTTTGAAGGTCGTATCTTGTTTCAAGGCACTCCTGAAGAGTTGGCTGCCAATCAAGTGGTGCGCGACAAGTACCTTACCAATAGCTTTAAGTTGCGCAAAAAGGACTTTCAGACGATGAGCCGCGAAAGAGAATAAACGCATTTTATTTAAGGGCGACGCGTTCTAACTGGGAGCGACGCGTCCTCGCGTCGGCATTGCCAAGTTGGGGTTCAAGGCCCTAACTTGGCAATAAAAGTATATTCAGAATTTTAACAATGCCCACGTAAATACGCACCTTTTCAGCTTCTACTTACTGACAATTATACATTATATATATGCTATTATCTACCCTATTATCACTTTCACTTGCTGCCACCACAAGCGACACGCTGGTGGTTAAGACGGCGCAAATGGAAGGCCCCTACACACTATACACTCCCTTTATTACGGATTCGCTCAACATGAAGGGACAAGCCATCGACCCTAACGAAGCGCTCAACAAAAACGCTGCGCTTATCGAAGCCCCCCACGTGGCAGCTACTCCGATTGAACAAGGCTTTCACTTCACCGTAGGCGCTGACAGTCTGTCGACCCTACGTGTTGTACGCTTTAACGCCCAAGCTGCTCACTATACCAAAGCTCGCGTCGAGGTGAATGGCCTTAGCCATTACAAGCTCTACGTTGACGGCAAGGAGTGTGGCGATAAGCAACTACGACTCGCGCCAGGTCGCGCTGAGTTGGCTTTACTTGTGCTATCAAATAAGGAGAGCAAAGACTCTTTCGACGTAAAGGTCATTGGCGACGATTTAACCGATGTACAAGTCAACGCTACGGGCAAGCGTCCCTTTACCATTGGTCAGCAAACCTGGGGCGACCACTATCGTAGTGTAGGTCTTTCACCCTCGGGCAAGTACTTAGTAACCGTTAGCTATTATACGAAGAAGGACGGCAAAGCGCAATACACCACCACCCTTACCGAAGTGGCTACTGGTCGTGAGTTGCTTCACCGCAACGAATACGTGTCGCTCGATTGGCTCAGCAATCGCGATGCACTCTACTACACGCGCCAAAGCGGAACGGGCAAAGAATTGGTACTCTTCACACCCGCTGACGGTAAGGAAAAGGTAATTGCCGAAAATCTGCCCGAGGGCGGATTTAGCCTTTCGCCTAAAGAGGACTATATCATCATCAATAAGAATGAGGAAGGCAAACCCTCAAAGGACGGACTGAAACGCATCGAAGAACCTGACGACCGCATGCCGGGCTGGCGCAACCGCAATAGCCTATGGCGTTACGACCTCAAGACTGGTATCATGCAGCGCCTCACCTTCGGTTCGGCCAGCGTGGGATTAGCCGACATTTCGGCCGACGGCAAATACCTTTTGCTGCAATACCAGCGCAGCGACGTGAGCAAATTGCCCATGTATCGCACCACCTTTGTGCGCATGAACGCTTACACGGGCGAGGCTGAAACGCTCATGGCCGACACTACGTTTATCAATAGTGCACGTTTCTCACCCAACGGACAGCAGTTGCTCATTTCAGCCTCTCCAGCCGCCTTTGCGGGCATTGGCAGCGAGGTGAAAGAAGGACAGATTCCACAAGGTTTTGACTACCGCCTCTACCTCTACGACATTGCTTCGAAGAAGACTACCCCCGCGCTGCGTCAGTTTGCGCCCTCGGTGGCAGACTTTATGTGGAACGTGGGCGACGGCCTTATTTACTTCACTGCCGACGACCGCATGGGACGCTCTTTCTTCCGTCTCAACCCCAAGACGCTGCAAGTAACGAAATACGAATTACCTGTCACTTATGTGCAGGACTTCTCGCTCGCTACCAACGCCAAGTCTGCTCCCCGCTTGGTCTTCTTTGGTCAGACACCCCAACGCGCACGCGATATGTACACCTGTGAATTGAACAAGGCGAAGCCCACCACGCGACGCATCGGTAGCATCAACTTTGACGAGATATACAAGGACGTGGCCATTGCGCCCAGCACAAGTTGGCAATTCAAGGCCACACGTGGCGACTCTATCGATGGTTTCTATTTGTTGCCTCCCAACTTTGATAGTAGCAAGAAGTATCCGATGATTGTTTACTACTATGGTGGTTGCTCTCCTTCGTCTAACTTGTTAGAGTCGTGGTATCCGTTCCAGACCTTTGCCAGTCAAGGGTATGTAGTTTACGTGCTCAACCCCAGCGGCACAACAGCCTACGGACAGGAGTTTGCTGCACGTCATGTCAACACGTGGGGCAAGGAGTCTGGTGACGACATTATACAAGGTGTGAAGGAGTTCTGCAAGGCGCATAGTTTTGTTGACAGTAAACACATTGGCTGCATCGGTGCTTCATACGGTGGCTTTATGACGGAATACTTACAGACGCAGACCGACATCTTTGCGGCAGCTATCTCTCACGCTGGCATTAGCAATATCACAAGCTATTGGGGCGGCGGTTACTGGGGCTACTCTTATGGCGAAACGGCTCAGTACGGCAGTTTCCCTTGGAACAATCCCGACCTTTACGTTAAGCAGTCGCCCTTGTTTAATGCTGACAAGATTCATACTCCCTTGTTGCTCCTTCACGGAACAGCCGACACCAACGTGCCGACCAACGAGAGCCAGCAACTTTACAATGCGCTGAAGATATTGGGCCGCGATGTAGCCTACGTTCAAGTAGAAGGCGAGAACCACGTCATCACCGACTACAACAAACGCTTGGCTTGGCTCAACGTCATCTATGCGTGGTTTGCTAAGTACCTACAAGGCAACGACGCTTGGTGGAAGGCGCTGGACTTGTAAGCTTTATGTTTTAAGGTTACAAGGTTAGTTTTTAGTTTTGAGGTTACGAGGTTATAAAGTTAGTTTTTAGTTTTAAGGTTATAAGGTTATAAAGTTAGTTTTGTTGATTATCAACATGATGTGGCTTTATGATCCCTATAACCTCAAAACTATAAACAGAAATCATAGCCTCAAAACAAACTTTATAACCTTATAAACTCAAAACTAACTTTATAACCTTATAACCTCAAAACTAAAAACTAACCTTATAACCTCATAACCTCAAAACTAAAAACCGATTCCCCCATGTTACTCGACATCACTCTTCGCCTTTTCATCGCTATGCTACTGGGTGGTAGCATAGGCATTGAGCGCGACTATCGTTCGAAGGAAGCGGGCTTTCGCACCCACTTCTTGGTGGCCTTAGGTAGCGCACTGTTTTGCGTCGTTTCACAATACGGATTTGGCTTCGACTTGAAGGACTCCTCACGTGTGGCAGCCCAAGTGGTGTCGGGCATTGGTTTCTTAGGTGCTGGCACAATCATCTTCCAGAAAAACGTAGTACGCGGACTCACCACGGCGGCTGGCCTATGGGTGACAGCGGCCATTGGATTGGCTTGCGGCACGGGCATGTTTGCCGCAGCGGTTGTCACCACCATTATGGTCATTCTTGGACTTGAAGTGATTGTTTACTTCATTCCTCGCTTTGGCAATACAACGATTGACATTTCGTTCACGTCTTCATCAAAAGAACAAATTCGCCAGTTCATCTCATTGGCCAAGAAGGAGGGCATGGACATTTATTCTTACGAACTCAAAGAACGAATTGAGAAGGATAAAGAAATCGTGTTTGACGTTGCGCTCGAACTGAAGATGCGCCGACGCAAAACGAACACCCAATCCCTACTATCATTTACGGACGTATTCCAAAACGTCACCATTACTGCTATTGAATAAACCTACTTACAATGAAAAAGAAAAGCATGCTACTGCTCGCCCTTGCCTTCATCACTATGGGCAACGCAGCAAAAGCTCAAGACAATGAGCATTACTATCTGAAATACAATGACGTAGCAAGCAGCCTCAAACTGCTCCCTGCCCCACCCCAACCGGGCAGCGCTTACTTCAACTACGACGAAGCGCAATATAAGTGGGGCAAAATGCAACGCATCACACCGCGTGGCAAGCAGGCCTTCGACGATGCCAACCTCAACGAAATGGGACTATCAAGAGCCTTCTCTGAAGCCTTCGGTATTACTATCTCCAAAGAGAATACGCCTGAGATATACAAACTCATGACGCACATGCAGGAGGACGCTGGCGACCTCGCCACACGCGAGGCTAAGGGTTACTACACGCGTATGCGCCCCTTCCTCTTCTTCAACGAACCATCACACACGCCGAATGATGAGAAGTGGTTGGCTACGAATGGCTCTTACCCCTCTGGCCACACTTCTAAGGCGTGGGCGGAAGCCTTGGTATTGGCCGAGATTAACGTTGAACGTCAAAACGAAATTTTAAAGCGTGGTTTTGAAATCGGTCAGAGTCGCGTTATCTGTGGCGTTCACTATCAGAGCGACGTTGACGCAGGTCGCGTAGTAGGCAGCGCGCTCGTAGCTCGTCTTCACGCCAACGATGCCTTCAACGCCCAACTGGCCAAAGCCAAAAAGGAATTTGCCAAACTCATGAAAGAAGGCAAAATCAAAAAGGCCGGAGAGTAGGGAATGTGCAAATGTGAGAATGTGCAAATGTGCAAAATGTGCTAATGTGTTAATGTGCTAATGTGCTAATGTGTTAATGTGCAAATGTGAGAATGTGAGAATGTGTGAATGTGAGAATGTGAGAATGTGCAAATGTGAGAATGTTTTTGTAACTACGAACATTCACAACACGTTTGCGCATTTACACATTAGCACATTTACCCATTAGCACATTTACATATTCGCACATTTGCACATTAACACATTCGCACATTAACACATTCGCACATTCGCACATTAACACATTAGCACATTAGCCCATTAACACATTTGCACATTCGCACATTCGCACATTTGCACATTCGCACATTTACTAATCATGCAAGGATTTTACACCATATTACTTCTTATCTGTTCTAACATCTTCATGACCTTCGCGTGGTACGGCCACCTAAAGTTACAAGAAACGGGCATAAGCCGCAACTGGCCACTCATTGCCGTTATACTCTTCTCATGGGGTATCGCACTCTTCGAATACATGTGCCAAGTGCCCGCCAACCGCCTTGGCTTTATTGACAACGGAGGACCCTTTAGTCTCATTCAACTCAAGGTAATACAAGAGGTGGTATCACTCATCGTATTTACTGTCATCGCCACGTTTATGTTTAAAGGTGAAGCCTTTCATTGGAATCACATTGCAGCCTTTGCCTGCTTGGTGGCTGCTGTCTACTTCGTATTTATGAAATAAGCACGCTATGACTGAACAGAAAAAGTTACGCCCCGAATACCAACTCCACCGCCGACTGCAAAAGCAAATGGGAGAGGCTATCAAAGAGTTCTCTCTCATTCAACAAGGCGACCGCATACTTATCGGCCTTTCGGGAGGCAAGGATTCTCTCTCTTTGCTCGATCTCTTAGGAGAACGCATGGCACGCAGCAATCACTACTTCAGCGTTGAAGCTCTTCACGTCAGAATGCGCAACATTCACTATGCCTCTGACGCCAGCTACTTACAAGCACAATGCGACAAGTGGAACATTCCGTTTCACCTCGTCGAAACGGGCTTCGACCCCGACCGCAACGAAAAGCGCACGCCTTGCTTCTTATGTTCGTGGAACCGTCGCAAGGTGCTCTTCACCGAAGCGCAACGTTTGGGTTGTAACAAAATAGCCTTAGGACATCATCAAGACGACATTTTGCGCACGGCACTCATGAACCTTACGTTTAACGGAACGTTCTCTACCATGCCCGTACGCATCAGCATGCGTAAGTTCGACATGACGATTATTCGCCCTTTAGCACGCATGGCCGAAGCCGACCTCAAGCGCTGGGCCGAAATGCAGAATTACCACCCTGTCGATAAGGTATGTCCCTTTGACGGTGTGTCAAACCGCACCAACATACAACAAGTAACCACTGCGCTCGAAGCACTCACCCCCGATTATCGCTACAACCTCTGGCACGCGCTACTCAAAGCCGGGGCGTTGGTGGAGTGAAGAGATGATACTTTAGCTCAAACTGCAATTTGTTATAAAGCCGACATTTTTTGTACATTATTTTTATAAAATTTCCAACAATGTACTATATAGGAGTGTAATTAATAACAACTTAAAAACTTTCAACAACCATGAACGAATATCGCCCGATAGAGTTTAACCCAGAACTTCAATGGACTAAAGAAATGGCTTCACCCTATGTAGCTGCTATTACCAACTTCATTATTCGTGAAGACAATGTTAAAGTTGAGAGCATTGACAACCCAAAGCCTAAAGGTCTGAGCTATGAAGAATACATGAAGCGCGAAGACGACATTTACAACTGCCGCGACCTATGCCGTTTACTGCGCCAAATGGGCTATATTGCCTACATTAACGATAGCAAAATAGATGGTTTCCCTGCCACTGTTACAGCCTATAATCTTCCCTTCACTCCTTTTTTGGCTAAGCTCTCTCACACATATGGCGCATCTTACCTTGAATACATCACTCCCGAAAAGGACAGAGCAAGAATAGAAAGATGGGAAGATGTAGCCCCCATTACTAAGACTCGGATAGAGCACGAATGGAAATTTGAGAATACATACACAAGCTATATGTTTGAAAAATTCGATTTGGAAGACTTCGGCTATCTTACAATGGATTTGATGCACTGCACCTCGTTCAAACATACGAATGGACTTAGCGTGATGTGCACAATTAATATTTCCTCAAAAATTGAAAAAGTTCTAAGTAGCCACTTTGAAGGGAAAGACAAAGCTGAACGACTAAGACTCTATGCTGAAGCTTTAAACGATGCCAATGTGCTTTGTCCCAAACGCCGTAGCATTAGCGATCAGATTAACGAAGCCATTGATACGGAGGGATTGCTCGACCCCGAGCCTAACAACGACTGCCCAGATAAATGGGAGAATGATAAGGAACTCAACAAAATAACAAAGAGCCAAGACTTTATTGACTACGTTATTAGTCGTGCCCACATTTGTCCACAACTCTATCTTGACCATCGTCCCGATTTGGGAGAACACACGCTCGTCCTCTGCCACAAATTTTATGGTTATGACGGCACAAAGAGCATTGACGATTACGATGTTCGCCCACTCACTCAATTAGAAAAAGATAAAGGTTTGTTGCAAATCGTTCGTGACTACTTCAAGACCGACGGCCCTTACACGAAATTTGCCGATTGGGACATTATTGAGGAAGAAAAGAAAGAACCCGTTATGGGGAAATTTGTCAAAAGAACAATTACTCAAGGGAAACACGAACCTTGGAACGAAGAAGACCATTGCATTATTCGTTGATTTGTGGTTTAACGATTTTAGTTGACCACATTAATCTTTATTCGTAAGATTAGTTGACTCTGTGACAAACTGCAATTGGGCCTCACCCCCTAACCCCCTCCCCCACAGGGGAGGGGGAATAAGTCACTCTTACTTCTTGAGTTTTCTATTGGTTCTCAACTAGAAACGCAGCAAGTAAAGGTTACTTATTCCCCCTCCCCTGTGGGGGAGGGGGTTAGGGGGAGAGGCCGCATCAAATTGCAGTTTATCTAAATTCAACACTTAACATTTTATTCTGCCTGTCGATTTATTACAATTTCCTTACAAACTAATGCCATATTCGTGCTTTATCTCGTCCATCACGAAAGTGCTCTCGAGCGAGCCGAGGTGAGGAATGGTTCCTAATACGTTTAGCACAAACTCTTGATAATACTTCATGTTGGGCGCATGAATCTTTAGTAAGTAATCATACTGCCCCGAAATGTTGTAACACTCCGTCACTTCGGGAATGTCCTTCACCGTTCGGTTAAAGTCGGCTGCTATGTCGCGCCCTAAACGATTCATCTTTACCTGACAGAACACCACAAAGCCTTGATTTAACTTTTCAGCATTCAGCACGGCTACATACCTATCTATAATGCCATCACGCTCCAAACGCTTCACGCGTTCAAAGACTGGCGTTGTACTTAAGTTTACTCGCGCCGCCAATTCCTTGGTCGTTAGGCGTGCATTGCGTTGCAACTCCCGCAATATTTGTAGGTCTGTTGCATCAATAGAATATTTTTCTGTTGAAGGGGTCGTTTGAGCCATTTTACTTCTTTGTTTTTCTGTTCAACAACGCAAAAATAGCAACGTTTTCTTACTTTTCAAAATTATTTGGAGGTTTATTCCAAACGCCGTAACTTTGCAATCGAAAAATAACAACAAATGGTGCTGACATGTTGACATGTTAACAAGTTGACAAGTTAACAAACAAGTAACCATTGCTACTATTATCATAAATCAACTAATAAAAGAAACTTACCCGTTAACTCGTCAACCTGTTAACTCGTTAACAAAGCCACCGGTTAACGCTTCAAAAACACAATAACTATGAGCGAACAGAAATACCACTTCGAGACACTTCAAGTACACGTAGGCCAAGAACAGCCCGACCCCGCAACCGATGCACGCGCTGTGCCTATTTATCAGACCACCTCTTACGTGTTCCGCAACTCACAACACGCTGCCGACCGCTTCGGTCTTCGTGATGCAGGCAACATTTATGGTCGTTTGACGAACTCAACGCAAGGCGTTTTTGAAGACCGCGTTGCTGCCCTTGAGGGGGGTGTGGCAGGTTTGGCCGTAGCCAGTGGTGCAGCAGCTGTTACTTACGCACTACAAAACATCGTATTGAATGGTGACCACATCGTTGCTGCCGACAACTTATATGGCGGTTCGTTCAACCTCATCACACACACTTTGGCTAACCAGGGCATTACTCACACTATCGTCAACGTAAACGATACCGCCGCCCTCGAAGCCGCTATTCAGCCCAACACAAAAGTAATATATGCCGAAACATTCGGCAACCCCAACTCTGACGTTACCAACCTCGAAGCCGTAGCTGAGGTGGCACATCGTCACAACATTCCCTTCATTGTCGACAATACCTTTGGCACTCCTTATCTCATTCGTCCTATCGAACATGGTGCCGACATCGTAGTTCACTCAGCTACAAAGTTCATCGGTGGTCACGGTTCAAGCCTCGGTGGTGTAATCGTTGACGGTGGTACATTCGATTGGAAAGCCAATGCCGACAAGTTCCCCACTTTGGCTAAGCCCGATCCCTCTTATCATGGTGCCGTATTTGCCGACGTAGCTGGTAAGGCTGCTTTCGTCACACGTATTCGCGCCGTTGTACTTCGCGACACGGGTGCCACGATTTCTCCTTTCAACGCTTTCATCTTGTTGCAAGGCCTCGAAACGCTTTCATTGCGTGTAGAGCGCCACGTTGAGAATGCACTGAAGGTAGTTCAATTCTTGGCTAATCACCCCAAGGTGGCAAAGGTGAACCACCCCTCATTGCCCAACCACCCCGACCACGCTCTCTACGAGAAGTACTTCCCCAATGGCGGTGGTAGCATCTTCACCTTCGAGGTGAAGGGCGACAAAGATGCTGCATGGCGCTTCTGCGATAGCTTGAAGATATTCTCTCTCCTTGCCAACGTGGCCGACGTGAAGAGCCTGGTTATCCACCCCTACACTACCACTCACTCACAGATGACGCCCGAAGAGTTGGCGCAGCAACACATCACGCCTTCAACCGTCCGCTTGAGCATTGGTATCGAACACATCGACGACATCATCGCCGACCTCGACCAAGCACTCGCACAGGTATAACGTCCCTTTGTTGACGAGTTGACAAGTTTAACAAATAAACTCGTTACGAACTACAAAATTTCTATTTAGTCCTCTAAGGTTTGCAGACAGTTCAGCACATCTTTTTCACTCATCACTGATTGAGAAGTGCTGACTGTCTGTTTTTGTTTTCTCATGCTAAAATCGTAACTTTGCCGCTATTAAAGATGAACCAAGAAAATCTTCACATCATCAGCCTATCAGCAGCTGATATTGACCAACCTCATGCACATTTAGATGAATATTTAAAAGCCTTTGTGCAGTTTAACAAAGAGTGGATAACGCGCTACTTTCAGTTAGAGCCATCTGACTTGCACTATTTGAGTCAGCCCAAAGAGTATATATTGCTAAAAGGGGGACACATTTTTGTAGCACTACTAAACAATAAGCCAATAGGTTGCTGTGCCTTACTACACCATGCCGACACACGACAATGGGAATTGGCCAAAATGGCCGTTACACCACAAAGCCAAGGACTTGGCGCAGGCCTTCTGTTAGGACGAACTGCACTTCGTAAGGCTTGGGCACTCGGAGCGAATGAAGTCTTTCTTGAAGCTAATACGAAACTCGAAGCGTCTGTTCATCTCTACCATAAGTTAGGATTTCAGGCCGTGGCTGACTACACGCCAGCCTACGACCGCTGCAACCTTTACATGATATGCAAGAAAACAAAAGATACAGTCTCTTAATCTCTGGTGGCGTTGATAGTGCCGTAGCTTGCCACCTTATGTGTGAGCAAGGATTCAAGCCCGACCTCTTTTACATCAAGATTGGTATGCAAGGCGAAGACACTTCATGCTCTGCCGAAGAGGACATCGAGCTTTCTACGCTTACGGCAAAGAAGTATGGACTTCACCTCGACATCATCGACCTTCAGCAGGAGTATCACGACCGCGTAACGGCTTATGTAGTCGAACGCGTAAAGCGTGGCCTCACGCCCAATCCCGATGTTATGTGCAACCGACTCATCAAGTTTGGCGCTTTCGAAGAGAAAGCGGGCCATGACTATGACTATATCGCCACGGGCCACTATGCACAGACCTATCACGACCCCACTGACGGCCAACTCTATTTGGCTCCAGCCCCCGACCCCGTCAAAGATCAATCTGACTTCCTTTCACAACTGACTGACGTGCAAGCCGAGAAGCTCTGCTTCCCCATTGGCCACTTACTCAAGCACGAAGTGCGCGAGATAGCCGATCGTGAACGTTTGGCTCCAGCCCACCGTCGCGACAGTCAAGGCATCTGTTTCTTAGGCAAAATCAACTACAATGACTACCTCCGCATGCTGCTTGGTGAGCGTGTAGGCAACGTTGTTGAACGCGAGACGGGGCGCATCATCGGTCAGCACAAAGGCTATTGGTTCCACACCGTTGGCCAACGCAAAGGACTCGGCTTAGGTGGCGGCCCATGGTTCGTGACAGACAAAGACATTGAGCAAAACATCATCTACGTGTCACACACCGATGCTTGCCACGGTTTGTACGGCAACGAATTTCACCTCACCGGTTTCCACTTCATCACAGCCGACCCTTGGAAGGGAGCCAACGAAGTAGATGTACTCTTCAAGATACGTCACACCGAGCGTCCACGTCCGGGCCACCTATCGCGTCAAAGTGATGGTCGCTTCCTCATCACCTCCCCTACCCCCGTTCAAGGCATTGCCCCCGGCCAATTCGGTGTACTCTATACTGCCGACGGCAAAATATGTGCAGGTAGTGGCGAGATTAGATTCTAACACAAAAGGGAAACTGCAATTTGATGGGGCCTCTCCCCCTACCCCCTCCCCCACAAGGGAGGGGGAATAAGTAACCTTTACTTGCTGCATTTCTAGTTGAGAATCAATAGAAAACTCAAGAAGTAAGAGTGACTCATTCCCCCTCCCCTGTGGGGGAGGGGGTTAGGGGGAGAGGCTGCAGTTTACTATATCCCCCACTCAATCCAGCAGAGGCTGATGAAGCTGATGCATAACCATAGTAAGATGCCTTGGACGAGGGGACGTAGGCCGACGCTCTTTAGTGTCTCGCGGGTGAGTGAAGCACCAATGAAGAAGAGTGAAAGCGTAATAAAATGTTTAGCTAAAGAGTTGATGCCACTGCCAACGTTGCCAAGAACGTTTGCAGCAGTTTCCCCTATAAGATTAGCATTGCTCAAGAGGTAAGTGTTGAGTAGAATGACAACTACGAACCAAATGATGAATCGAGGAATACATTGGTACCAAGGTTTTCTTGTGCCAGTTTGTTGTAGCGAACTTTTAAATAGAAAAGGCGTGATGAGTGCTAAGACGACAATCCAAAGCGCACGTGTGAGTTTTACCGTTGTAGCAACTTCGAGAGCGCTAACTCCTTGTTCCGCCATCCAGTTGGGATGCATTTGGTCGTATGCAGCTCCAGCACCGACTACGGAAGAAGTGTCGTGAATAGCAATGGCTGCCCACATGCCAAAGTCCTTCATGCTCATATCCAGTGCCGTTCCGATATGAGGAAATATGAATAAGGCAATGGCGTTTAATAAGAACACAACTCCCAAGGCTACAGACATGTTTTCACCTTTAGCCTTAATGATGGGGCCTACGGCTGCAATCGCCGAACCGCCACAAATAGCGGTGCCAGAACTAATGAGGTAACTTGTCTGTGAATCGACCTTTAATAATTTGCGACCAAATATCCAACCTAAGAGCAAGGTGCCAAAAACGCTTACGATTGTAAACAACATACCTTCGCTTCCTGAGGCCAGTGCTTTATTTACGTTCATGCCAAATCCTAAACCAATAACTGAATATTGCAACATCTTCTTTGACATCGTCTTATTAAAGTCTGGAAAAACCTTCCCAAACAGTAAGGCAAAGACAATACCTATTCCTAAAGCTACTGGGGAGGTAATACAATGAGTTAATTTACCAAAATCACCCAAAGATAAATGAAAGGTTGCGGTAATGAAATTGGTTAGAAGAGCAATGCTCAATAGTGCGATAATAGTGATGTATAAGATTTCTTTCTTTTTCAATTTACTGAAGTATTATGAGGTAATGTAAATTCTATAGGGCATAAATATAAGGTTATAAAGCCTTGTAAAAGAGCTTCATAACCTTATACATCTAAATCTTTACTTAATCCAACCTTTGTATTTAAAGCTGCAGTTGCGCCATTCAGGACTAATGCGAATGTAAGTGGTGTTGATTTTCTCCTTAATCCATTCTTCGATAGCCTCTTCGCTGCGCTTGTTGACAACAACGTCGCGTAACGTCTGAAAGTCTTCCGTCATGCTGGCGTGGTGGCCTTCGATGCGATTTTTGAGTAGAACAAGGGCACAAACCTCTTGTCCCTTCTCGTTTGTCATGCGGAAAGCATGCGACATCTCGCCCACTTTCAACGTGTCAACCACCTTTGCGATGTCTTGTGGAAGGTCTTTCATTTCGAATCGTGAACTAATACTTCCCGTTTGTTGGTTAACGTTGGCCATGAGTCCGTGGTTGTTGCGCGTGTCTTTATCATCAGAGAGCGCTTGGGCAGCAGCATCGAAAGTAAACTTCTTGGCACGAATATCGTCAGCGATAGAGTCGAGGCGCGCAATGCCATGTGCCATTTCGCTCTCATCAATGCGGGGCTTCAGCAAAATGTGGCGCACGTTCACGCGATCACCTTTCTTATCAATCAACTGAATGATATGGTAACCATATTCGCTGCGAACAATCTTCGACACCTTCTTGGGGTCGTTCAACGAAAAGGCCACATTAGCAAATTCAGGTACCAATTGGTTACGGCCCATATAGCCAAGTTCACCACCGTTACGTGCCGAACCGTCCTCAGAATAGAACTTCGCTAAGGTAGAGAAGTCAGCCTCTCCTTTATTAACACGTTGCGCATATTCGCGCAGTTTATTTTCGATACGTTCAATCTCAGCGCGCGAAACGGCAGGAGTAGAGGTGATAATCTGCACTTCGACCTGTGTGGGAATGAATGGCAGACTATCAGTAGGCATATTCTTAAAATACTCGCGCACTTCGGCAGGGGTAGCTTTGACATCTTTGGTCAACTTTTGACGCACCTCGTCAGCCATCATCTGTTCGCGATACTGTTTCTTTAAGTTCTCGCGCATCTGCGAGATACTACGACCATACATCTGTTCCAAAGCTTCCCGTGAACCATACGTCTGAATAAACTCATTGATACGATTGTCAACACCCTTAATGATGTCAGACTCACTCACGTTCACACTATCAAGTTCAGCTTGATGAACAAACAATTTGTTTACAGCAATCTGTTCAGGAATGGTGCAGTAAGGATTGTCAATATGTTCACCATAAGCTTCAGACGATATACGCGTCTCTTCCACGTCAGAGAGCAAAATAGGTTCGTCGCCTACAACCCAAATAATCTGATCCACCACGTTGCTTTGCGCTGTGGCAAAAAGTGGCAGAAGGGCTAAGAGTAGGGCACTAAATAGAAATTTCTTCATATTGTTGTAGAAAGCGTTACTTCACGGTTTTCAATACGTCCTCGTTCACGGTGAAAGTGAATTGTTTGCGCAATTGCTCTACCCAAGCCTTCTCACGATCGCTTTGGTAATCGCTTGTGACTTGCGCCTTAGCATCAAGGTAAGTCTTCGGCTGCTTCATTACCTTACCGCTAACGGCCGTAAGCGTGTAGCCTTTCAATGCTTGAGGCTTCTCGCCAACCTTGAAAGCATAAGCGTCAATGTATTTGTTTTCACCCTTTGAGCAGAGGTAAGGTCCACTAACTGAAACGGTTACGCTATCTTTATTAAACTGTTGTTTCAGCTCCTTGCGCCAATCACCTTCGCCAAATTTCTTTAGCATTTTGTCAACAGCTTTCGCATCTTTGGCATTCTTGCAATGGAACACGAAACCTTTAAAGCGAGGTTCTTTCCATGCATAGTCGGCTTTATGATTCTTATACCATTGTTCCAAACCTTTCGTGTCGGCAGCAGCAACGTCCCATACTTGGCGTTTGCTTACTTCGTAGAGTAAAAGACCGTCATGATACTCCTGAATAAGGTAGCGCAGTCCGTCATTCGTGGCGATGTTGGCATTCATAACGCTATCCAATACGGCCTCGCGGTCCAATCGTCCGTTAGAAGCGTCAACCATCTTCTTAATGCGATATTCTGCCGAAGCTTCATCGATGTTTTGGCGCTTCAGCATAGCCATGATTTCGGGTTGAAGCTTTTCAAAAGAATCAAGAGGGTGACGGTCGGTCATCTTGATGATATGGTAGCCGAAGGGGGAAAGAACCGGTTGACACATTTCACCTTTCTTCAAGGCATAAGCAGCGTCTTCAAATTCCTTGACAAACTGGCCAGGGCCAACCATAGGCAGTTTGCCACCCTTAGCTGCGCTACCTGGGTCGCCAGAGAATTTCTTGGCCATTTCAGCAAAGTCAGCTCCATTCTTAATGGCATTGTAGATAGAGTCAGCCTTAGCCTTTGCTTGCTGCTTCTCAGCGTCAGAGGCTTTCTGTCCTAAACGGATTAAGATATGCGCCGTTTCAATGAGATCCTTGCCGCCGAGTTGTTTCAACGTATTGTCGTATACCACGTGGGCGATAGAGTCCGTAAAGGAAGAATCCGTCATGAAAGGAGTAAGCTGCATATCGCGGTAGGTTAAGAACTCCTTCTTAAAACTTGAAAGCGTATCAAGTTGTGCAGCCTCGGCAGCAGCAACTTTTAGCTTATAGTTAATAAACATGGGCACATATTCTTGTACTGTCTTCTTTTCTACAGCACCGTCAATGTTTCCATTTTTATGAAAAGAGTATTCAAATTCTCCGCGTGTGATAGCCTTCCCATTGACAGTCATCAATATAGGGTTATCAGCCGACTGCGCCCCAGCTGTAAGAGCCAGGGCGAAGAGAGCTGCAGTAAGCAAATTCTTTTTCATATATATTAATAATGTATATCATTAAAAAAGCTGATGTGTAAGTGTGCAACAATGCAGAAATCCATTATTGGCACATTTGCACATCAGCTGTTGTTAGTTTAATGAGTTTAGTGAGTTTAATAAGTCTCGTGGATGCGCGGGCTGGAAAGCCCGCGTTACGTGGGAACGCATTGGCACGAGATGTCAAAGGCTTATTAAATTCATTAAACTAAATGAACTTATTAAACTCATTAAACTTAAAAATTATTCTCCAGGGCGGCTATAGTTAGGAGCCTCACTTGTGATAGTGATGTCGTGAGGGTGGCTTTCGAGCACACCAGCACCAGTGATGCGAGTAAACTTAGCGTCGTGTAACTTTTCGATAGTAGCGGCACCGCAGTAACCCATACCAGAGCGCAAACCGCCAACCATTTGATAGATAACCTCTTGTACAGATCCTTTGTAAGGAACGCGACCAGCAATACCTTCGGGTACGAGTTTCTTCACTTCCTTTACATTGCCTTGGAAGTAACGATCCTTTGAACCATTCTCCATGGCTTCGAGAGAACCCATACCACGATAAGTCTTAAACTTACGGCCGTTGAAGATAATCGTTTCACCTGGGCTTTCTTCCGTACCTGCAACGAGTGAACCAATCATTACACTATATCCACCAGCAGCCAAGGCCTTCACTACATCGCCTGAGTAGCGTAAACCACCGTCAGCAATCAAAGGTACTCCAGTGCCCTTCAAAGCACAAGCAACATCGTATACGGCAGAGAGCTGTGGTACACCCACACCTGCTACGACACGAGTAGTACAGATTGAACCCGGACCAATGCCCACCTTAATAGCGTCAGCACCAGCGTCAACCAACATACGTGCGGCATCGCCTGTAGCAACATTGCCCACTACGATGTCAACGCCAGAGAAGTTGGCCTTAGCTTCTTTTAATTTTTCAATCACAAACTTAGAATGACCATGGGCAGTGTCAATCACAATGGCATCAGCGCCAGCTTGAATTAAAGATTCCATGCGTTGCATAGTGTCTGCTGTAACACCGACGCCAGCGGCAACGCGTAAGCGTCCTTTAGCGTCCTTGCAAGCCATAGGTTTGTCTTTAGCTTTTGTGATGTCCTTATAAGTGATAAGACCTACGAGGTGGCCTTCTTTGTCAACAACGGGGAGTTTCTCGATTTTATTCTCTTGCAAAATCTGTGCGGCAGAGAGCAAGTCAGTTTGTTGAGTCGTGGTGACAAGGTTTTCTTTAGTCATCACTTCGTCAATGCGCTTGTCCAGTTGACGTTCAAAGCGTAAGTCGCGGTTTGTAACGATACCAACTAAGTGCATTTCGTCATCAACGACGGGAATGCCACCGATGTGATATTCACTCATTAAGTCGAGTGCGTCCTTCACTGTCTTGTAACGCTTAATGGTTACGGGGTCGTAAATCATACCATTCTCGGCACGTTTTACGATAGCTACTTGACGTGCTTGGTCTTCGATGCTCATGTTCTTATGAATCACACCGATACCACCTTCACGAGCAATGGCGATGGCCATCGTTGATTCTGTAACGGTATCCATGGCAGCTGTAACGAAGGGAATCTGCAAGTCAATGTTGCGTGAGAACTTCGTAGCCAAAGAAACGGTACGAGGAAGTACGTCAGAGTAAGCGGGAACTAAAAGGACGTCATCAAACGTGAGACCGTCCATCACGATTTTGTCAGCAATAAAATCAGATGTCATACTAAGTTGGGATTTTAATTGCACGCAAAATTACACATTTCTTTTTTACGCACAAGGTGTTGTGTCGTTTTTTTTGAAAAACGGCTTATTGATCGCCCATTTTCGCCAATTCCACAATAAAGGCTTCTTCAGTAGGCTCTTCGTCGTAGAGGTAGGCTAACATTTCGCTCACGGCCGTTTTCGACTGTGAAAGAATTTGGAGTGCAGTAACGCAAAGTCCGTGTGAATAGCCTAACTGTTGCATTTCGGCATAAAGTGCTTGCTCGTTTGTTGTCATAGTTTGTCCTTTATTTTAAGAAAGGGTCAAGCGTAGCCAGGAGGTCTGCTTTTGACATCGCTCCGCTTGAACGCCATAAAACCTCTCCTTGTTTGAAGAGTAGGAGAGTGGGTACCGCTTGAACGCGATAGTTAGCGGCCGTGTCGTTATGTTGGTCAACGTCCACTTTAATAATGCGAATATTGTCGCCTAACGTCTTTTTTACTTGTTCCAAAATAGGGTGCATCATTTTGCAAGGTTGGCACCATGTTGCATAGAAGTCAACCAACACAAGTTGGTCTGTTGAAATTGCGTCTTGAAATGTTTCCATTTTATATTGTGTCGTGTGGTTAATGCGATAAAGTAAAGGAGTCCAAAAGTAGACAATTAATTCTGCTTGCGGTCGTGATGTTATATTTTTTATAGCTTTTTGAGTTTCTTATAGTTTTGTTTTGGCTTCTACAAAGACCTCTACAAAAAGTTTCAGAATGTCCTAAATAAGCATTTTTACTTACGTGTTTTTTACCACTGTTGTTTTTGCTTTCATCTTTCATTTTTAGTGTTGAGCGTATTGATTATCAATTTATTCGTCTACTGAAACATAGTGTTCAGATGTTTCACTTTTAGTTTCATGTTTCACTTCTTAAAAAACACAGTCGGAGCAATTTGAAAACACAATGGGAGCGATTCGAAAACACAATGGGAGCGATTTGAAAACATAGTGGGAGCGATTCGAAAACACAATGGGAGCGATTTGAAAACACAGTGGGAGCGATTCGAAAACACTGAGGGAAAAACAAGCCGTTCATATTGTGTTTTTAATTTGCAATGTTTTTGTGTCTTGTTAAAAGTGAAGCATGAAACTAAAAGTGAAACATCGATATGCTATGTTTCATTGTTTGAAAGTGCTGATATACAGAGAGTTGTAATAAAAGATGAAACATGAAAGATGATTTAAGCTCTTTTGTGACGTATATGTAATAATGTGTATATAGTATCGTAAAAAAGAAGCAGAAAAAAGTGATTGTGCGAAAGAAGAAGTAAGTGCCGTGTTGGTGAAAGCATTAAGTTGTTTTTAAGGCATTTTGTGTAGTAGGTGTAAAAATTAAAACGTTTGTAAGGCTTATATTAAATATTTTTGCGATATTTGCCCCTTAGATAAGGTTGTGCGTTATTAAATGTTAGCTAAAAAACGGCTAAGGAAGTGTTACAATCTTATTGCTTGCAATAATCAAAATAACAAACATGGAATTTTCAGCAAAACAGATAGCCGAATATTTAGGAGGAACCGTAGAAGGTGACGAGAATGCTTCAGTAAAGACATTTGCCAAGATAGAGGAAGGCGTGAAAGGAGCCATATCTTTTCTTGCCAATCCACACTATGCACATTATCTTTATGATACCCAATCAAGTATAGTTCTTGTAAACAAAGACTTTCAACTTGAGAGAGAAGTCTCTGCCACGCTGATACGTGTAGACAATGCCTATGAGGCTATAGCACGTTTGTTGACGCTCTATCAATCAACTATGCAAAAGCGCAGTGGCGTTCATCCTTTAGCTTGTGTAGCCGAAACGGCTCAGTTGGGCGAGGATTGTTATGTGGGTCCGTTTGCTTATGTAGGCGAAAATGCTGTAGTAGGTAAGGGCTGCCAGATTTATGCTGGTGTTGTAATAGAAGAGCGTGCCGTGATAGGTGATGATTGCTTGTTCTATCCCAACGTATCCATTTATCATGATTGTAAAATTGGCAATCGCGTAACCTTGCATTCTGGTTGCGTGATTGGCGCTGACGGTTTCGGTTTTGCACCAGCTGCTGATGGCTATGAGAAAATACCGCAGATAGGTATCGTAACCATAGAGGACGATGTAGAAATTGGCGCAAACACTTGTGTGGACCGTTCAACAATGGGTTCAACCTATGTACGTAAGGGTGTGAAATTAGACAACCTCGTACAAGTAGCGCATAACTGCGAAGTAGGTGAGAACACGGTCATGTCAGCTCAGGTAGGCGTAGCAGGTTCAACGAAGATTGGCAAGTGGTGTATGTTTGGTGGTCAGGTAGGTATTGCAGGACATGCCGTTATTGGCGATCGCGTATTGTCAGGCGCTCAAGCTGGTATAGCCGGAAGCATTAAGAAAGGAAACGTCACCGTGCAAGGTTCGCCTGCGATTGATGCGCGCAACTTTATGCGTTCAAGTGTAGTCTTTAAATATTTGCCCGAAATGCGCAAAGAATTGGACGCTTTGAAAAAGGAAATTGAAGAATTAAAAAAGAAATAAAGTGTTACCTTTAAATGGGCAATGATTGTACATATATTTATATGTTGTGCTTCTTTCATCCCATAAATGGTTATCACATCTCTTGTTCCATAAGTTATGTTTAAACAAAAGACTTTAGCAGGAAGTTTCTCATTGTTTGGAAAAGGATTACATACAGGTTTAAACCTAACAGTAACGTTTAATCCAGCTCCAGAGAATTCAGGCTACAAAATACAACGTATAGATTTAGAGGAAGAACCCATTATTCAAGCTATTGCAGAAAATGTGGTAGACACCTCACGTGGCACGGTGGTGGCCAATGGCGAAGCACGTTGCAGCACCATTGAGCATGCCATGGCGGCCTTGTATGCCTTAGGTATAGACAACTGCTTGATACAAGTAAATGGTCCAGAGTTTCCCATTCTTGATGGTAGTTCTATTATGTATGTCGAGAACATTCGACGTGTAGGCATTGTAGAGCAAAACGCCCCGAAGGACTTCTATGTAATCAAGAAGAAGATAGAATTTCGTGACGACGAGACAGGTTCTTCTATCATTATCTTGCCTGATGAGCAGTTCTCTATCACGACGATGATTTCGTTCGACTCGCAGTTCATCAATAGCCAGTTCGCTACGCTCGACAATATGGACGACTTTACCGAGCATATAGCTCCCGCGCGTACGTTCGTATTTGTGCGTGAAATAGAGCCACTGCTCAAGGCAGGCTTGATAAAGGGTGGCGACTTAGACAATGCGATTGTCATTTACGAAAAGGAAATTTCGCAAGAAGCGCTTGACCGCTTGGCCGACCACTTACACGTGGAGCACCGCGATGCAACCGCTTTGGGATACATTCAAGACCGTCCTTTGGTTTGGCAGAACGAACCCGCTCGTCACAAGTTGCTTGACATCATAGGCGATATGGCCTTGATTGGTCGTCCTATAAAGGGTAGAATTATTGCCACTCGTCCAGGACACACCATTAATAATAAGTTCGCGCGCCAAATGCGTCGCGAAATTCGCAAGCACGAGGTGCAAGCCCCCAACTACGATCCCAATGACGAACCATTGATGGACGTCAACCGCATTCGCGAACTCTTGCCCCACCGCTATCCCATGCAGTTGGTTGACAAAGTAGTAGAGACAGGTTCCAACTTCATCGTAGCTGTAAAGAATGTAACTTCCAACGAAGCTTTCTTCCAAGGCCACTTCCCACAAGAACCTGTTATGCCAGGTGTGTTGCAGATAGAGGCCATGGCCCAAGCAGGTGGTTTGTTAGTATTAAACTCAATTGAAGAACCCGAACGTTGGAGCACTTACTTCTTACGAATAGATGATGTAAAGTTCCGCAAGAAGGTCGTACCAGGTGACACACTCTTGTTCCGTGTAGAACTGATTACTCCCATTCGTCATGGCATCGCCACGATGCGCGGTTTTGCCTTTGTTGGTGAAACCGTGGTAATGGAGGCCACCTTTACGGCACAAATTACGAAGAATAAGTAGTTGCGTGCTTTGCGTACATTATAAAAGATTGATATGATAAGTCCTTTAGCATACGTACACCCTGAAGCTCAAATAGGCGAAGGGTGTGAGATAGGTCCCTTTTGCTACATCGATAAGAATGTAGTAATCGGCAATAATAATCACTTAATGAATAGCGTTACAGTACTTTCGGGGGCGCGCATTGGTAATAACAATCGCATCTTCCCAGGCGCTGTAATTGGGGCTATTCCACAAGACTTAAAGTTTAAGGGAGAAGAAACCACGGCCGAAGTGGGTGACAATAACACCATACGTGAAAATGTGACCATTAATCGTGGTACGGCAGCCAAGGGCAAAACCGTAGTAGGCTCTAACAACCTATTAATGGAAGGCATGCACGTTGCACACGATGCCGTAGTCGGCAATGGTTGCATTATTGGCAATACCACCAAGATAGCGGGTGAAGTAGTGATTGACGACTTTGCCATTATATCAGCTTGTGTGTTGATTCACCAGTTCTGCCACATTGGTAGTTATGTCATGGTAGGTGGTGGTACTCGTACGAGTCAGGATATTCCACCTTATTGTATGGCAGCGCGTGAACCCGTTTCGTATTGCGGTTTAAACCTTGTTGGTCTGCGCCGTCGTGGCTTCTCAAAAGAAGTGATTGAAAACATTCACAATACTTATCGCTTGCTTTATCAGCGCGGCAAGTTGCGTGACGAATGCTTAAAGGAAATTCGCGAGATTGTGCCCATGAGCCCCGAGATAGAGTATATACTCAACTTCGTCACCTCATCAACGCGCGGTATTATTAAATAAACAGACACACAGTATGCTTTACAGAATAAAATACATTTGTGAGGAGGTTGACGGCTTCGTGCGCGAGATAAAGATAGACAGCGACGCTACCTTTCTCGACCTCAACAAGGTGATATTAAAGTCTTGCAACTATCCTGACGACCAGATGACCTCTTTCTATCTTTGTAACGAAGAGTGGGAACGCGGGGATCAAATCACGCGTGAGGACATGGGTTTCGGTGGATCAGATGAAGACGTGTACGTAATGGACAAAACGCGTCTATCGGAGTTGATTGAGGACGAAGAGCAACATCTTGTCTTTGTGTTCGACCCCTTTAGCGATCGTTGCTTCTATCTTGACGTAAAAGAGATGATTCCTGGGGAACACCTTGATGAAGCAGAGATTATACGTTCAAAGGGCGAAGCTCCTCAGCAGATTGAAATTGACGACGATCCCATTGCACCGGTAAAAGGAGGTAAAAAGCGTACGGCCGTTGTGTCTGACGATTATGACGACGATGGTGGCATCTTTGGCGATGGCGCAGCCTTCAACGATGATGAGTTAGACCTTGAAGGATTTGAAATTTCAGAGGGTAACCCTTACGAATAGTTTATAGGTAGTATAATATAAGGAAAGCGGATTGTCTTTTGCTTTAATTCTGATGATAAGCAAAAAACAATCCGCTTTTTATGTATCCTTTTCATGAAGATGAAGACGCTTAAAGTAATAATAGGCCCTACGGGCATAGGTAAGACCGAGTATGCATTACAAACGGCGGAGCAATACGGGTGTCCTATCCTAAATGCTGATTCACGTCAAATATATCGTGATATACCGATTGGCACGGCAGCCCCCACGGCTGAAGAACAAGCCCGCGTGAAACACTACTTTGTAGGGACGCTCGGCTTAGAAGCTTATTATAGTGCAGCCCAATACGAACAAGATGCTATGGCGCTTCTAACCGAATTATTTCAAACGCACGATACGCTTGTCATG
Source organism: Alloprevotella sp. (assembly GCA_050874425.1). Classification (GTDB taxonomy): domain Bacteria; phylum Bacteroidota; class Bacteroidia; order Bacteroidales; family Bacteroidaceae; genus Alloprevotella. Next base: position 746 of record JBNMKQ010000012.1, on the reverse strand, counting down.
TCGGGTGGTTCGATGATGTATGTCGATGCGGTGTGTAATGGAATTGACGATATTCCTACCGTTGACGACGAAACGCGCCAGTTGCTAAAGACTCGTTTTGAAAATGAAGGTTTAGACCCCTTGTTGGCGGAGTTGCGCTTGTTAGACCCTGAATACTATGACCTTTGTGATAAAAAGAATCACAAACGTGTCGTTCATGCGCTTGAAATCTGTTATATGACGGGACGCACTTTTACTTCATTCCGTGTGCGAAAAAAAGTGGAGCGTCCTTTCCAAATCGAAAAGATAGGTCTGCAGCGCCCGCGTGAAGTCCTGTTTAGTCGCATCAATCAGCGAGTAGACAAAATGGTAGAGCAAGGACTTTTAGATGAGGCCAGACGGGTGTACCCTTATCGGGAATACAATTCATTAAATACAGTAGGCTATAAAGAACTCTTCAAATACTTTGACGGCGAGTGGGACTTAGACTTTGCTTTAGAAAAGATACGTCGCAACTCACGCGTCTATGCCAAAAAGCAAATGACGTGGTTTAAAAAGGATGAGGCTGTGAAGTGGGTGGAGTTACGTGGCCTCACCCCCTAACCCCCTCCCCCACAGGGGAGGGGGAATAAGTAACCTTTACTTGCTGCGTTTCTAGTTGAGAACCAGCAGAAAGCTCAAGAGGAAAGAGAACTAGTTCCCCCTCCCCTATGGGGGAGGCTGTCCGAAAACCCCAAAAAGCAGCTAATGTCTGATAAACATAGCAT
>JBNMKQ010000011.1:0-29382 GCA_050874425.1 Alloprevotella sp. | reverse complement strand
TCGCCTTGCACTACCTTTACATAAGGTAGGCGGCGGCTCGGCAATAAAAATAAAAAGTTCCCTTTTTATTTTGTATTGCGCTCGCCTTGCACTACCTTTACATAAGGTAGGCGGCGGCTCGGCAATAAAAATAAAAAGTTCCCTTTTTATTTTGTATTGCGCTCGCCTTGCACTACCTTTGTACAAATAAATAAGAAACAACTATAAGCATGACTATCTCCGAATTCTTTAAGAAGATATTCAGCCGAACCCTTTTCGGCAACTGTTTGGGCATCGTAGTCGTTACGATAGTCCTTGCCCTTGCTTCGCTGCTATTTATTAATATATATACGCATCATGGTAGAGAGGTGTCCGTGCCCAACATCTGTGGCATGGACCAAAGCGTGGCACAACGCAAACTCGAAGCCTTAGGCTTGCGCATGGAAGTTACTGACACGGGATACGTTTATAACGCAGCCCCTTTTTCTGTGCTTGAGCAGAACCTTAAGCCAGGCGAGAAGGTGAAACCCGGACGTATCATCCTCATCACAATTAATGCGGACGGACCTCGACAAATTGCACTGCCCGACATTGCTGACAACTGTTCTCGACGTGAGGCGGAGGATAAACTGCGCGTGTTGGGCTTTAAACTCGGTGCAACGGAATATGTGCAAGGTGACCCAGATTGGGTCTATGGCATTAAGGTAAATGGTAAAAACGTAATGGCGGGTACAAGAGTCTCAGTTAACTCACCTATCACCTTAGTAGTTGGTTCGGGCGGCTCGATAGAGGAATACAATGGCAACGATAGCCTTGACTACGTTAAGAATGCACCCCCCGAAGAGGAAGAGACCGAAATCGTAGAAGAAGGTGGTGGCACCTCCTCTAATAGCTACCAAGAGACGAACGAACCCGTTGAAGAATAAAACTGCAAATTAACAATCAATGAACGATAACGAGCTTACTGATAAGGCACTGCTTGACGACGAGCTATTGCTCAATAATGAGGACGATGACGCTGGCGAAGAGGCTGGCGGACTTTACGAACACTACCGCGTGGTGGCCGACAAAGGGCAACAATTGCTGCGCGTGGATAAGTTCTTGCTCGTTCACCTGAAGGACACCTCGCGCAATCGCATTCAAGCGGCAGCTAAAGCGGGCTTTATTCACGTCAACGATCAACCCGTCAAGAGCAACTACCGCGTCAAGCCCTTCGATGTGGTGACGCTGCTCCTCGACCGACCACGTTACGAAAATAAGATTGAGGGCGAGAATATTCCACTCGATATCGTATACGAAGACTCGGAACTGCTCGTTGTCAACAAACCTGCAGGACTGGTGGTTCACCCCGGGTGTGGTAATTATACGGGTACACTCGTCAACGCCATTGCTTGGCACTTAAAGGACGACCCGAAATACGACCCCAACGATCCTGCCGTAGGCTTGGTTCATCGCATTGACAAAGATACTTCAGGCCTCTTGGTCGTAGCCAAAACGGCAGACGCTAAGACGAAACTCGGACTGCAATTCTTCAATAAGACTACACGACGCCGCTACAATGCCTTGGTATGGGGCAATTTAGTAGAGGACGAAGGACGCATCGAGGGCAACATCGCTCGCAACCCACGCGATCGCATGCAGATGGCCGTGTTCGACCCCGCTTCGGGTATTGGCAAACATGCCGTTACGCACTATCGCGTACTCAAACGCTATGGATACGTCACGTTGGTGGAGTGCATTCTCGAAACGGGACGTACCCACCAAATACGTGTTCACATGAAGCACATCGGCCACCCCCTGTTTAACGACGAGCGTTATGGTGGCGACCAAATACTACGCGGCACACAGAGCAGCACGTATAATAGCTTTATCCGCAACTGCTTTGCCATCTGTCCGCGCCAAGCCCTTCACGCCCGCACTTTAGGATTTAAACACCCCAAGACGGGCGAAGAAATGGACTTTACCACCGAACTCGCTCCCGACATGCAAGCCCTGCTGGCAAAGTGGGACACCTACCTCGAAGGGGCAAAGGGTAAAGCATAATCTACACGACACACTTTTTTTGAAAACAACATATACTCTGCAGCGCTAACTGAGCGTTGCACAACAATCGCAAATTGGCAAAATGAAACGTACAATTGCAATCGTAGCCGGAGGCGATAGCTCCGAGCATGATGTCTCTCTGCGTTCAGCAGAAGGCATTCTCTCCTTTATGGACAAAGACAAATATGACTGTTACGTAGTCGAAGTAAAGACGGGCAACTGGAAGGTGGAATATAACAACGAGACCTGCCACATTGACCGCAGCGACTTCTCGTTCACCGCAAGCGATGGCCGTCACACTTTCGACTTTGCTTATATCACCATTCACGGCACTCCGGGCGAGAACGGCATTCTCCAAGGCTACTTCGACCTTATCGGACTGCCTTACTCTACAAGCGACGTATTGGTTGAAGCGCTGACTTTCAATAAGTTTGCACTAAACAATTTCTTGCGCGCTTACCCTGAGTTACACATTTCTGACTCTGTACTCATTCGCAAGGGCGACACCATTACGCCCGAAACGGAGAAGCAACTGGCAGAACGTTTAGGCATTCCTTGCTTTGTAAAACCCAATGCAGGAGGTTCGAGCTTTGGCGTAACAAAGGTAAAGCACGCTGATGCCTTGCGCGCAGCTATCGACAAGGCGATGCTTGAGAGCGATGAGGTAATGGTAGAGAAGATGATGACAGGCACCGAGATTACTTGTGGTTGCTTTAAGCGTGCCAACGGTGAAATCGTTACATTGCCTATCACCGAGGTGGTTTGCCATACGGAGTTCTTCGACTATGATGCTAAGTACAACAACAAGTCAGACGAAATCACCCCCGCTCGCATTGCTCCCGAAACGGCACAACGCGTTTGTGAGATGACCAAACACATCTACCACATCTTGGGTTGCTATGGTCTTATTCGTATAGACTACATACTCTCTGGCGAGAAGGGCAACGAACAAATCAATTTGCTTGAAATCAACACCACTCCGGGTATGACAGCAACCAGTTTCATCCCGCAGCAGGTGCGTGCCTCTGAGTTTGAAATCAAAGACGTGCTGAGCGAGATTATCGAAGGCCGCTTTGCATAATCAGCAACTGGGGGGCAGGCCTCTGGCCTGCGGATAAATAACACGCAGGCCAGAGGCCTGCCCCCCAATTGCTGCGTTATTTCACAAAGTGAATGTGAGCATTTGCACAGTCCACATAATGCAACCATTTGCACATTTGCACATTCTCACATTCTCACATTCTCACATTTGCACATTAACACCCTTCCCCTTACCATGAACATTCACGATTTTGACGCTATACGTCCTATACTGCCTGAGGAACTTCCCGCAGCGATTGAGGAACTCTTTGCCGACCCACAGTTCTGTGCCATTGTTCCTACACTCATGAAGGGCATTCCTTTAGAGATGCTCAAAGCAAAGGCTTTGCAATGTAAGGACAACCTTGAATTTCAGAAGGTGTTCTTCTATCCAATCATCAAGCAACTTATGTCGCAATGTAGTACAGGTTGGAGTTTTGATGCCTCTGCCATTGCACCTACAGAGCGTCCAAAGGCTTACACCTTTATATCTAACCACCGCGACATCGTGCTCGACGCCGCGCTGCTCGACGTTCTTCTCATCGACAATGGGTTTGAAAATTCTATCGAAATAGCCATTGGCGATAACTTACTTATCTACCCTTGGATACGCACGTTAGTACGCATCAATAAGTCATTCATCGTACAACGTTCGGTAGGCATGCGCGAGATGTTGCTTTCGAGCAAACGCATGAGCCAATATATGCACTTTGCCATTGCCGAACGTAAGGAGGGCATTTGGATTGCACAACGCGAAGGGCGTGCCAAGGATTCTAATGACCGCACACAAGAGTCTATTCTTAAGATGATGGCTATGGGCGGCGAAGGCACACCGCTTGAGAGCATCAAGGCACTTAACCTCATGCCGCTCACCATATCCTACGAATACGATCCCTGCGACTTCCTCAAAGCCAAGGAGTTTCAGCAGAAGCGCGACGATGCAGGCTTTAAGAAGAGTCGTCAAGATGACTTGACCAATATGCAAACGGGCATCTTTGGCCGAAAGGGTCGTGTGGTGTATCGCCTCTCTGCGCCCGTCAATACGTGGATTGACGAATATGCATCGTTGCCGAAGAATGAATTTTACAAGGCTGTGGCACAACGCATCGACCTCAACATCCATCGTGGCTACGAGATTTATGCCAACAATTACGTAGCGCTTGACTTGCTCAATGGTACGAATGAATACAGTAGTCACTATACAGAAGAGGAGAAGTCGCACTTTGAGGCTTACCTCAGTCAACGCATGGCAATGATTGAGTTAGCAGATAAAGACGAGGCCTTCTTGCGCGAACGCTTGCTCACGATGTATGCCAATCCGCTTATTAATCATCTTAACGCCTTGGCTGCCCAATGAAGCACTTTCTGTTAGTTGCTTTATGGATTCCCTTATTGGCTTTTGTGAGTGCCTGTAGCAACGACGATACTCCCATGCCCGCCTATCAACTGGCTTTGGCCGACTTGACGACCGACCTCACGGGCACTGCCTATGAGTTGACGCTTGACGACGGCACCTCGCCTTCGCTAACGAAAGCGATAACGGGATTAAAGGCTGATACGACTTATCGCATTCACGTAGCTTACTTGCTCAACGAAGGCAAAGTACAGGTGAATAGTTACACGCGCATCTTAGCTCCCCATGTAGGCAAATATGCGCCCGATGTGGCTTATGCCCACCCGCTTGAGGTGACGACTTGTTGGCGTTCGCCTCATTACATCAACTTGCAACTCAACGTAAAGGGAACAGCAAAGGGTGTGCATTACTTTGGATTTAACGAGACGGACTACCGCACGAATACGGACGGCTCGCACACGATGTGTGTCAACCTTATTCATAATCAGAATGCTGACCCGCTTTATTACACTCGCTCCACCTACCTCTCACTGCCGCTTCGTCCGCTGAGCCATTTGTTGCGCATAGGCAAGGATTCTATTCAGCTCACGATCAATACGTTTCAAGGCAAGGAGACTTATAAATTTGAATACTAACCTATCTATCAATAGACATGTTACTTTCACCCGAAGAGATTAAACAACAAACACGCGAACTGTGGCGCAATAACTTCAACCACAGTGACGAGTTCTTAGATATATACTTTGACGAGAAATATGCCGACGACAACAACCTTACGATTCGTCACGACGGCAACGTGGTAGCTTCTATGCAATTGCTGCCTTACCGCTACACATTCTATGGCACAGTGTTGCGCGCTGGTTACTTAAACGGACTCTGTACGGATAAGAACTTTCGCAATCGTGGCTACGCCTCTAACCTCATTCACGAGGCGCATCGCCGCTTGTTCCGCCAAGGGGCTACGATGAGTTTCTTAATTCCTTACGACGACGAGCAACGCCACTTCTTCGAAAAGCCGCAACATGGGGCTTTCTGGACGGCTGTTTATCGTCAGAACTTGCCACTCGACGTGACTAACGACGGTGCTTTCGATAAGATAGAAGTCATTCGTCCCGACGAATGGGGCAATGATATGTATGTGTTCTATCATCGTCTCACGGCAGAGTTGCCTTTCATGATTCATCCCTCAGAGAATGACTTCTTCGCAGCCCTCGAGGCGGCCGACCTGCAAGACGGCTACGTACTCGTAGCGCGTCGCAAGCGTCGCACGGTAGGTTTCTGCTTAGCTGTGAAGGAAGCCGACGGAAACGTATACATTCGTACTTTGGCCATTACCGAAACGGCCGTTCGCGCCGCTTTCGTCGACTACCTCTGCAAGGCTTGTGGGGTTGATAAGGTGTATCGCCGCTTCTGCCTGCCGGGCTCGTTAAAGGGGAGTATGCCATACGCTATGGCGCGCGTTATCAATGTGCCACGTTTCCTCTCGGCCATTGCTACGCCTAACCCTGGCTTCCAATTGCACATCGGTGTGGACGGCGACCTCGACATTCCCGAAAACAATGGTTGGTACATCGTTGAGGATGGTCGCGTGCGTCTTACTGACGAGAAGCCTGATAGCATAATCACGCCGGGCGGATTGGCTGCTATGTTTATGGCGGCCCAACCTATGGTGTTGGATATGTTGTTGGACGAGTAACGACTCTATATTTTCTGAATAGCACACAGCAACTGGGGGGCAGGCCTCTGGCCTGCGGAATGGTAAAGCTCTTATTACGACACTACTCCGCAGGCTAGAGGCCTGTCCCTCAGTTGCTGCTTTTCTTACATCTAAAACGTACATCGCACATGAAAAGACTTCTTTTAACCTCCGTCTTACTGCTGAGCGCACTAAGCAACATAAGTGCGCAAACGGCCCTTGTACTCAAGCAGCAATCGCTATCACGTTGGAATATCGGTGCCGCGCAGTATAGTGGCATTACGGCCTTGGGCGGCAATCGCTATGCTCTGGTAAGCGACAAGGAGCCAACCGATGGTTTCTTCTTATTTCGTATCGACCAAAGTGCTACCACGGGCGAAGTGATACAAGTTTACTTAGAGGGATTTAAGGGCAATGCCAAACCCGAGGTGGACGCACAAGGCATCTCTATACGTGACTGCGAAGGCGTAGCTTACGTGCCCTCTCGCAATACGGTGTTTATCAGTGGCGAGGGTGACCAACGTATCAAGGAGTACAATATGCAGGGACAACCTACGGGGCGAGAACTGAACGTTCCCTCTATCTTTTCTAACAAGCATATTGTATTTAACTATGGCTTTGAGGCACTCTGTTACGACACGCTTGCTCACCGCTTTTGGACTACAACCGAGAGTACACTCCCTGCCGACGGCCCTGCTGCTAGTGCTACGCACCCCGGCGTAGCAAATTTACTCCGCATTCAAGCCTTTAATGACGACTTGCAACCTTGTGCGCAGTATGCTTATCGCATGGACCCAGGGCGTAAGGACGACTTTGGCAAGACTTACGTGTTTGGAGTGCCTGAACTGGCTCCTCTTCCCGACGGCCGACTGCTGGTATTAGAGCGCGAAGCGAATGTAACGGCGGGTGGCTTGAGCAGTACCGTACGCTGCAAACTTTTCGTCGTTGACCCAGCTCACTGCGAACAGATCGACAGTCAGATAGCCATGAAAGATGTAGACACCAATCATTTCTTGAACAAGAAACTTTTAGCGGATTGGACTACACACGTTCAGCCGTTTAATATCTCCTTTGCCAACTACGAGGGTATGTGTCTTGGCCGCACTTTAGCTGACGGCCGCCTCACTTTATTATTGGTGAACGACTCGCAAGGGGGCTATCGCAAAGGCCCGTTCCGACTGAAGGATTATATAAAAGTTATTGTGATTGGAAAGTAACGGATAAATTGCAGTTTATCGAAATCTTAATTGTGATAAACGTGCTTCAGGGGTGTTCTAAAAATTCTGTTTTTAGAACACCCTTTAAAAGTTTGCTTTTTCATCTTATTATGCTAACTTTGCAGCACAAAACGGTAGAAAACATCTAAAAAACTTTTATACAACAAATCCATCTATCTATGAAAATGGTAAAATGTTTTGCTTTTGCCTTTGCCGCAATGCTCACTTTGGGCAGTTCATTGGCACAAGCACAATCACTTTCTCCTTCAACAAAGTGGCATTGGAACAAGGGTACAATCGAGATTGAAACACCCGCTCGTCCCGCTGGACAGAAAGATGTAATCGGTCTTGAATTACCTAAGATTAAGAAGGTACGCATCGGTCTCGTTGGTCTTGGTATGCGTGGACCTGGTGCAGTAGAAAACTTCTGCGTAATTCCTGGTGTAGAAGTAGTAGCACTTTGCGACTATGTACCCGAACGCGCTGAAGCTTGCCAAAAGTATTTGCGTAAGGCTGGTTTAGCTCCTGCTGCTATCTACTCTGGTGAGAATGGTTACAAAGAACTCTGTGCACGTCCTGATATCGACCTTGTTTACGTAGCTACAGACTGGGAACACCATTTCCCCGTAGCTGAAGAGGCTTTGAAGAATGGCAAGAACGTAGCTGACGAAGTGCCTTCAGCAATGAACCTCGAAGAGTGCTGGAAGTTGGTCAACCTCAGCGAGAAGATGCAGAAGAACTGCATGATTCTTGAAAACTGCTGCTACGACTGGTTTGAAATGCGTACCCTCAATATGGCTCAACACGGCGTATTTGGCGAAATTATTCGCGCGCAGGGTGCTTACATTCACAATCTTGACGACTTCTGGGACTATTATTGGAAGAACCCCAATGGCTCAGATCCCGAACAACTCGGTTGGCGTTTGAAGTACAACCGCGAAAATCGTGGTGACGTTTACGCTACTCACGGCCTTGGTCCTGTAGCCCAAGCATTGGACATTCACCGTGGTGACCGCATGAAGACGCTCGTTGCTATGGACACCAAGAGCGTTCATGGTAAGGAATTAGTTGAGAAGAAGACAGGCAAGCCTTGTGATGACTTCCGCAATGGTGACCACACTACTACGCTTATCCGTACGGAGAATGCTAAGGTAATTGAGTTGCAACACGATGTAATGAATCCGCAACCCTACAACCGCCTCTATCAGTTGACTGGTACAAAGGGTTTTGCTAATAAGTATCCCGTTGAAGGTTATGCTGTAGATAGCAAGCAGTTGGCTTCAGCAGGTCACCAACCCAAGGTTGACAACCTCAGCTCACACAGCTTCATGCCCGAATCAGAAAAGCAAGCACTCGAAAAGCAATACGAAAGCCCCATTCTTGCTAAGTTTGGTGAGTTGGCCAAGAAAGTAGGTGGCCACGGTGGTATGGACTTCATCATGTGTGCTCGTTTGATTTACTGCCTCCAGCACGGTTTGCCCCTCGATATGGACGTATACGATTTGGCAGAGTGGTGCTGCATCGCAGAGTTGGGTGCTATCTCAATGGATAACAACTGCGCCAGCGTAACTTTCCCCGACTTTACTCGTGGCGAGTGGAACAAGGTGAAGGGTTACAAGCACGCTTATGCTACTGCTGAAGAAGAGGCTGCCGTTGAGGCTTACTCAGCAAAGGTGACAGAAGCCCAGAAGCAAGCTGCTGCTAAGTACAACCTTTGGAAACTTTATGATGACGTAAAGGCTGCCAAGGACGCTACAGCAAAGGCAAAGGCTCAAAAGGCTTACGACGCTGCAGCTGCTAAGGCTAAGGCACAAGTAGCTAAGGCTGAAAAGGCACTTAACAAGAAGAAGTAAATCTTTCTTATTTGATTAATACAGCAAAGGCTGCACAGGTAAAACCGTCTGTGCAGCCTTTTCCTATAAAATAGCAAATTACCATATTTGCACACCACCTCATAGCACATTAGCATATTACCACATTAGCATATTACCACATTAGCAAATAAGTACATTTCCCCATGCATATCTATTCTTATTCACAGATATGGAAAGTAGCCTTTCCCGTATTGATAAGTACACTAATGGAGCAGCTCATCGGCATGACCGACACCGCCTTTCTTGGACGTATAGGTGAGGTAGAGTTAGGCGCTTCAGCTTTAGGTGGCATCTTTTTTGTCACTATCTTTATGTTAGGTCTGGGTTTCAGTATAGGAGCACAGATACTTATGGGACGCCGTAATGGCGAGGGCAATTATTTGCAAATTGGTAATATATTTTATCACAGCCTTGCCTTTTTACTTTGCATGGCTTTTGTACTATTCGTGTTAACGCGGTATATATCTCCAATCTTATTAGAAGGTATAATAAGTTCGCATCGCGTATACGAAGCCACAAATAGCTATTTACATTGGCGCATTTATGGATTCTTTTTTGCCTTTGTCAATGTAATGTTCCGTGCCTTTTACGTGGCAACCACCCAAACGCGTACGCTCACGTTCAATTCCGTTGTCATGGTGTTAAGCAATGTCGTGTTTAACTACGCGCTCATCTTCGGTCACTTTGGCCTACCAACTTTAGGTATCGCTGGTGCAGCCATAGGTAGTACGTTGGCCGAGGGCGTTTCTACCCTCTTCTTTGTGCTTTATACCCGTTGGAATTTACCCTGTGCCAAGTATGGCCTTAACCAGTTTCCCAAGGTAAAGCTTTCATTGTTGCGTAACATTTTTAGTCTCAGCGTGTGGACGATGATACAAAACTTCATTTCGCTCACTACCTGGTTTATCTTCTTCCTTTGCATCGAACATTTAGGAGAACAATATTTGGCAGCAACCAATATCATACGCAATATATCAGCTTTTACCTTTATGGCTGTCATTGCCTTAGCTTCAACCGCCAGTACGTTGGTGAGCAATTTGTTAGGTCAAGGCGATGTCGATGCCGTTTGGCCCTTGTTGCATCGTGTCGTAAGAATGGGATACGTACTTCTTATTCCCATTTTATTGCTTATTGGCCTTTTCCCAAATGTCGTAATGAGCATCTTTACCAACGATGTGAGTTTGATGCAAGTAGGGCATAATGCGCTTTATGTATGGATTGCCTCTTATTTGTTCACCATTCCTGCGCAGATATTCTTCAATGCTGTAAGTGGTACGGGTAATACAAGGCGTGCCTTCTTTATAGAGCTTTCCACCTTAGTTATTTACACTTTGTATGTAATCATTGCTATTTACCACTTCCGATTGTCGCTATCGTGGTGTTGGTTCAGCGAATTTATATATAGTGGTATTGCTTTTGTACTTTGTTATGGCTACATGCGGAGTGGCAAATGGAAAGAGAAGAAAATCTAAAGGAAGCCTATTAAAATACAATCTTATGAAGAACAATTTTTATCGCCTAGCGCATTTGTTCTTACTCTTTTCGCTTTTTAGCGTGAGTTGTACAAAGTTGGAGTTGCCAGACGACGTAGACAAAGATAAGACGGATAAAGGTGATACCCCCACATCACCTTCTCAACCTGACGATTCGAATGTATATAGTATTGCCTCATTGCAAGAAGCTACGGAAGGTGAATCAGTTCTCTTAAAGGGTTATATCGTAGGTTATGTGCCTACTTCATCAATTAATAAAACGTGTTTCAGTGTTGAGGACGCAGTACCATCCAATATCGTATTGGCAGATTCTCCTCAAGAAAAGGATCCAAGTAATTGTGCAGCTATACAATTAAAGAAAGACAAAGATGCGCGTGATGATTTAAATTTACAAGATAATCCCGAAATGTTAGGTAAGTGCGTACTCGTTTATGGCGATGTTGCCACTTATATGGGGAGTAAGGGACTTAAAGATGTAGAGAGTTACGAATTGGTCGAAACAGGTGGTGATGACAATCCGTCTTCTCCTTCAGGACCATCGTCATCTATAGCATTTCCCACATTGAGCGACGATGCGCCTATCATTTTTGAAGGGGATTAGTGGTTAAACTTGGACCTCTACAAAACCCTCTACAAAACGTTTCAGAACGCCCTAAATAGGCATTTTCGCTTACGTATATTTTACCGATGGCGTTTTTTGCTTTCATGTTTCACTTTTCAGCTTCAACCTATTGATAACCAACACTTTCAGAGGATGAAACATGATATATTTATGTTTCATTTTTAGTTTCAATGTTTCATCTTAAAAACACTGAGGGAGAAAAACAAAAACACTGAGGGAGCGATATCAAAACCCAATGGGAGCGATATCAAAACACTGAGGGAGCGATAACTCGCTCCCTCAGTGTTTTGAAAAGTGAAACATGAAACTAAAAATGAAACATTGAAATGTGATGTTTCACTTTTATAAGTGATTGATATTCAATTACTTTGTAACAAAAAAATGAAACATGAAAGATAAAACAAAGGTTTTGGAAATGTATAGTAATTGTGTGCGATAAACAGAATTCTCTCCGCCCCTAACCCCCTCCCCGACTAGGGAGGGGGTGGGGGGGAGAGGTCACAGTTTATTTGTATCTCATCCACTTTAGCATCTCTTTCAAACTAGGCTTTTTGCCGTACATGAGAATGCCAACGCGATAGATGCGGGCACTGCACCAAACGAAGAAGAAAGAGGTGGCAAAGAGAATGGCCAATGAAAGCAACTCTTGCCAGAGTGGAACGTTAAAGGGAATGCGTACCATCATGACAATGGGAGAGGTGAGTGGGAACATAGATGCCCAAAAAGCCAAAGGACCATTCGTGTTCTCGGCAGAACCCATAGCAGCGTATAAACCGAATATCATGATAAGAACAACGGGCATCATAAACTGTGAAGAGTCCTCCTGCTCGTTGACAGAAGCACCAATCGCAACAAAGAAAGAAGCATAGAGCAAGTACCCACCAATGAAGTAAAGCACAAAGCAAATGCCTAATTCAGCATAAGGTAAGTTGACTAAAGCAGAGAATATCTGTTGCGACTCGCTGGGCATAGCGTTCATGGCAGGAGCAGCTTGCATACCCATAGCCGACATGCTCGAAGCTTGCGATAGTTCGGCCGTCGAAAGTCCAAAGATCATGCCCGTGGCCGTGAGGATAACCGCCAACATAATGCCCCAGATAGCTAATTGCAAGAAGCCGACAAAGGCTATTCCCACAATCTTACCCATCATGAGTTGGAACGGTTTCACACTCGACACCATGAGTTCGACAATGCGGTTGGTCTTCTCTTCCATTACGCTCTGCATCACCATGCCACCGTATGACATGACAAACATGTAGATTAAGAAGGTAAAGATAAAACCTGCAGCAATGGCAATGTCGGTGTTAGACGAAGTCGTGTCGCCTTCAGCATTGCGCTTCATGGTAGGAATGGTAATCTCAGTCTGAACGTCGTCAATGATTTTGTCCAATCCTGCAATGCCCGTAGCCGTTAGTTTATCGTGTCGTACCTGTTCGTTCAGTACGTTGCTAACGTAGGAAAGCAATCCTGCGGGCACCTCATTGCGAGCGTAAATGGCTACGCCCTTAGGGTCTTTGGCCAAGTCTGTACGAATGTCGATGACGGCTTCATAAGCCGTAGTGTCCGTGTAGTAGGCATTGTTGTCGGGGTCGGTAATGGGTTCGAAGCGATAGGTGGCATCGCTCTTGAAGTTGACCAAGTACTTGCCCGTCTTGTCGGCCACGGCCACTACCTTTTGGTCGTCATCTTTGATAGACGATAACCAAATGGGGACAAATACCAAGGCGGCAAAAATGAAAGGCATCAAAATCGTTAAGATGATGAACGACTTTTTCTTTACGCGCGTCAGGAACTCTCGTGACGCTACTAAAAGGAACTTATTCATGGTTGTTGGGGACTGTCACAGTGTTTAAAAATATTTCTTGCATAGAAGGCAACTGCTCGCTAATAGAGCGCAACTCAATGCGTTGGGCTATTTGGCTAATCAGCTCTGAACTGTTCAGCGCTTCGTCTTTGCGAATGAGGTAAGTGTGCCATGCACCCATTTGCTTGTGTTCCTCAATCGTAAAGCAACCTTCAACCGAACGAAGCGAGTCGTCTTTCGATACGGCTTCGTAAACGCCCGTGCGGTAGCGCTCCTTAATGTCGTTGACGTTACCCGAGAGGACTACTTGTGAATGATTGATGAGGGCAATCTCGTCACACACCTCTTCGACCGATGCCATGTTGTGCGTAGAGAAGATAATGGTGTGGCCCTTATCGCGCAGCGCCAAAATCTCGCGTTTGAGCAGTTCGGCGTTGACGGGGTCGAAGCCAGAGAAAGGTTCGTCAAAGATGAGCAAAGGCGGTTCGTGTAACACGGTGATAATAAATTGCACCTTTTGCTGCATACCCTTCGAGAGTTCTTCCAACTTTTTGTTCCACCAAGGCATGATGCCGAACTTCTCAAACCATACTTTGAGGCGACGCATCGCTTCCGCTTTCGAAAGTCCCTTGAGTTGTGCTAAATAAATGGCTTGTTCGCCCACCTTCATTTTCTTGTAAAGGCCGCGTTCTTCGGGCAAGTAGCCAATGCGCATAACGTCTTCAGGCTGAAAGGCGTGACCGTCGAACAATACTTCGCCACTGTCGGGGGCGGTAATGCGATTGATGATGCGAATAAGCGTCGTCTTGCCAGCTCCATTGGGGCCTAACAGTCCAAACACCTTGCCGCGTGGCACGTCGATGCTGACATCGTTCAGGGCAGTATGTGCCGCATAACGCTTAATGATATGGTGAGCTTGTAAGAAAAAGTCGTTTTGCATAACGTGTGTGTTATAGAGATTTATTTTACGGGTTCAACTTGGTAACCAGCGTTTCGTAGCAATTGCAGCAGTCCGCGTTCGGTGGGCAGGTGAAGGCAACCCACAGCCACTAAGGTGCTTTTAGCCTTCATAATGGCGGGCAACGCTTTAGCCCAATTGGCATTGCGTGTGTAGATAAGGGCATCTTCTTCGGCTGGTGTGGCATCGCAT
Organism: Alloprevotella sp.; assembly: GCA_050874425.1. GTDB lineage: Bacteria > Bacteroidota > Bacteroidia > Bacteroidales > Bacteroidaceae > Alloprevotella. The sequence continues at coordinate 15,070 of JBNMKQ010000011.1, read as the reverse complement.
GAGTTGTGCAACTTCTCGTCGTTCAGCTTTTCGATAGCTTTCATGTCTTGAGCATAGTAAGCTTGAATGGTGCGCTTGGCAATACTGAGGTTGTAGTCAACGTTGTCGATCAAACACATGAGCTGTTCGGCTTGGCGTTGAGGTGTAGCTCCATAAAGCACGTTCATCTGATAGTCAAGTGTCTCAAAACCGCCAACGAACTTGTTCTGCTTCTGTGCTTCTTGCTGGAAGTAAGTGTCGAATTGCTCCTGTGGATTAAATCCGCCCTCTTCCTTTATAATCAGCAAGACTTGTAATGTCGTACTGAGTGCTGCAGGTTTCATTTGTTTCACTTGTGCCATAGCGGGATTGCTGAGGTCGGCCCCCATGTACTGGGTAAGGAAAGCATTCAAGCGCGTCATTTGTTCCGCGTTGATGTAATTGTCAAGCGTTTCACCTTGTGGCAATAGCATCGCTTGTTGCATTTGCATAGCAGTGGCAGGGTTATTGGCCACTTGGCTCATGTCCAATTCGCCATACACTTGTTCACAGTCGGCCATGGCTTTGCGCAACCCAGGCACAGAGTCAACAAAACTGAGTTTGGCCATGTGATACGTACCCATAATGTAAGAAGGCTTGTCGAGTCCGCCTCCTGTTACCTTATAGAGTAATTGTGCGCTGGCGCTAAAGGCGATGAGTAGGAATGAAAGGAGAGTAATAAAGGTCTTTTTCATAGTGTTGTAATGTTAATGATTTGTACGTAAGACGAAATAAGGTGCGTGTTTACTACAAGAAAATTTAGTTAATGTGCAAATGCCTGGCTAATGTGCAAATGTGAGAATGTGCAAATGTGCAAATAATTTAATGTTTATATAACTGAACGTACAAAGGCGACTATTTGCACATTCTCACATTTGCACATTTGCACATTAACTAGGCATTTGCACATTAACCAAGCATTAACTTAAACTTCTGTTTCGCCCTCGATGAAGTTCTCCATAAAGAGGTGCTCCCCGTCGAAAACGGCGTAAGTGAATTGCGAAATCCAATCACCTAAGAGCAGTAGACGAGTGGTGCGCGTGAGCATAAGGTCTAACTCAATGTGGCGGTGGCCGAAAATAAAGAAGTTAATTTCGGGGTGCGTTTTGAGGTATTCTTTCGCAAAGATGATAAGTTCTTCATTTTGTTCGCCCTGGTAGGGCGGCTCTTTGCCGTCTTCGCGTTTGAGGCGCGAACGGCGAGCCCACTCCAGTCCAAATGCTACGCCCCAACGCGGGTGGAGCATAGAGAAGAGACGCTGGCACGTGTGGCTATGAAACACCGAACGAATGAAGTTAAACTTGCGGTCGTTCGAACCCAATCCATCGCCGTGTGCTAAGAAGAAGGTTTGTCCATGCAGTTCAATCACCTCGTTCTGTCGGTGAATGGTCATGCCACACTCCTTCTCAAAGTAATCAAGTTGCCAAATATCGTGATTACCAATGAAGAAGTGTACTTCAACGCCCAAGTCGGTCAGTTCACTGATTTTGCCTAAAAGGCGCGTGTAGCCTTTGGGTACCACCGTTTTGTATTCGTACCAAAAGTCGAAGATGTCGCCTAAGAGGTAAACGGCTTCAGCTTTATACTTTATCTTATCCAAGAAATTGACCAACCGGCGCTCTTGCATGCGAGGGTGAGGAATGGCCAAACTCCCTAAGTGAGCATCGGAAAGAAAGTAGATATTGCGTCGCTTAGGGTTGTCATTAAATTTTGTATTCATAAGGCGGTAGTTTTTTCGGTTTTTAGTTTCGAGGTTATAAGGTTATAACGTTACATTGCGTTAGAAATCAACCAACTTTATAACCTTATAACCATAAAACGTAAAAAACTATATTATAAGAAGCCGAGTTCGAGTTTGGCTTCTTCTGTCATCATATCTTTGTCCCATTCGGGGTCGAACACAAGGCTTACTCTAGCGTCTTTCACGCCCTCGATACCCTCTAACTTCGTGCGAACGTCCTCTACGATGAAGTCAGCTGCAGGGCAGTTGGGGGCAGTGAGTGTCATATCAAGTTCAAGAATACCGTCTTCGTGTAGGTCGATGCGGTAGATGAGGCCAAGGTTGTAAATGTCAACAGGTATTTCGGGGTCATACACCGTCTTGAGTACGTCAACAATGCGTTCTTCTATTTTCAATTTTTCTTCTTGAGTCATGGCTTTTTAAGAATGTGCAAATGCTTGGTTAATGCTTGGTTAATGCTTGGTTAATGTGCAAATGTGCGAATGTGCAAATGTGCGAATGTGTAAATGTGCGAATGGTTTAATGTTTGTATAGCCGATTGTACAAAGGCGATAATTTGCACATTCTCCCATTTGCACATTTGCACATTTATATCCTCCCCTCGTCGCTATAGCTATAATAGCCTTTGTCGGTAACGATAACGTGGTCGATGAGTCTGATGTCCATTGTTTGGGCGGCCTTTTTGAGCCTTTCGGTCAGGTGGTCATCGTCGCGACTTGGCTTAAGGTTGCCAGAGGGGTGGTTGTGCGCTAAGGCAATGTTGGTGGCATTGGCCATGAGCGCTTCTTTAAGTATCATGCGAATGTCAACCACCGTGCCCGTGATTCCCCCGCGACTAATGAGTCGGGAGTTGATGATAGACAACCGTTGGTTGAGCAACAAGAGGTGGCTCTCTTCGTGTGCCAAGTCTTGCATCTTGGGGCGAAAGTAAGCGTAAATGTCCTCTGCAGAGGTCACTTGCGTGCGTTGGCACGTTTCGCCGCCGCGTCGTACTCCAATCTCGCAAGCCGCCAAAATGGTGATAGCCTTTGCCGGTCCAACGCCTTTGTATTGGCAAAGTTCGGTAATCGTCTTGCGCCCTAAGGTGGTGAGACTTCCGCCACAATCATTAAGTATACGTTGCATGAGGGTGACAGCATTCTCGTCCGTATTACCCGAACCAATAAGAATAGCCAACAGTTCCGAGGTTGTCAGTTGCGTTGGCCCTTGCGCCTCAAACTTTTCTCTCGGTCGGTCATCAAGTGCGAGGTCGGTAATGTTTAACTTCATGGGGGGAAGTTTAATGAGTTTATGAGTTTAATAAGTTTAGTGAGTTTAGGGAGTTTAATGAGTTTAATAAGCTCAGACTCTGTTCCTTTAAAGTTCTTGATTACAGGAACTTGCTTATCAAACTCGTTAAACTCGTTAAACTCATTAAACTTATTAAACTCATTAATCTATTAACACTCTACTTATAAAAATTCTTGCGGAAAGCTTCAAACTCACCTTTCCCTAACACACATCGACGCCACCAAGCGCGCCAGAAGCCAGAACCATAGCCCCAAAGCTGAATGTAGGCAGCAGCTACGGCGCGTAGTCCTACCCCCATGCTATGCTCTTGGCGTGTGGCATCGGCAAAGATGATGAGAGCAAATAAGGCAAAGGGCAATAACATCACCCACCAATGCGGACAACCTAACACACCAGCAACAATGCTCAGCACAATGAGTAGGGCACAGCCCAAAGTGAATACGGCAGGCAAGGTGTGTACCAACTTGAGCGTACCAGGGTGGCGCTTGGATAAGTTGATGCGAGCAATGCCAGAGTTGTGCACCTGTTTGAAAAACTTCTTGAGGTCGGTGCGACGCTTGTGCCAAACCCAAGCTTCGGGGAATAGACGGCAAGCATAGCCGCCCTTAAAGATGCGCGTAGAAAAGTCAATGTCCTCGCCAAATCGCATTTCGCTAAATCCGTGAAGTGCATTGTATACTTCACGACGAACGCCCATGTTGAAGGAGCGAGGATAGAACTTGTCCATTTTCTTCTTCCCACCACGAATGCCCCCCGTTGTAAAGAACGAGGTCATGGCATAGTTAATAGCCTTTTGCATTGGGGTGAAGTCCTTATGTGCCCGATCGGGGCCGCCAAAGGCATCACAAGGTTGGGCCGTTAATTCAGCATCGACGGCAGCTAAATAGCCCTCGGGTAGCACCACGTCAGAGTCGAGAATGAGCACGTAGTCGCCCGTGGCGCGTTCAACGCCATAATTGCGCGTTTGGCCAGGTCCAGAATTAGGCTTATTATAATAATGTGTGGTAAGTCGGTTGGCGTAGCGTTCAACCACATCGTGACAGGGTAGGGTAGAACCATCCTCTACCACCACAACGTCAAAATCTTTGAACGTCTGCGTTGTGAGGCTTTCTAAAAGTTCGTCCACCTCGTTGGGACGGTTAAACACAGGTATGATAAATGAGTATTTCATGTAGGCAAAGGTAATAAATTACGCTTAAAAATGGGGTTTGACTTGCTTAAATTGTACGTTTGGCGCGTTAAAGTGACCTTTTGTTTTGTGTAGTGCTTGTTATATCTTACATTTGTAGGTAATAAAACAATAAGACAATGTATCCACTTATTACGCAAACCTCAGTTTTTGATGCCGTCATTGTGTGCGATGGCGACTTTCCGAAGAATGCGATTCCGCTTTCTGTTTTAAAGAACGCGCGTTACGTATGCTGTTGCGATGGGGCAACGGCACAATGTGTGGCGCACGGCATAACGCCACAGGCCATTGTGGGTGATGGCGATTCGCTCACGGAGGATTTGAAAAGGAGGTTTGCAGACAGATTACACATTGTAAGCGAACAAGAGGACAACGACCAGACCAAGGCCACCCGCTTTTGCAAAACGCAGGGTATGAAACGCATAGCCTATGTAGGGAGCACAGGACGCCGCGAAGACCATACTTTGGGCAATATTGCTTTGTTGGCGCGTTATTATGCCGTCTTTCACCTTGATGTGACGATGATAACGGACTATGGCTATTTTGTGGCAACAAGTGGACGACAATGTTTTGAGGCTTTTCCTCGTCAGCAATTTAGCATTTATAATATAGGTGGTAGTAGTCGGCTTGAAGGCAAGGGCTTTAAATGGGCTCCCTATGCTTACAAGGAGTTGTGGCAAGGGACATTAAACGAAGCCTTGGGCGGCGAAGTCGTGTTAGATGCTGATGCACCTTATTTGGTGTATGCTACTTTTGAAGCGAAAGGGTAGTGATGGGGCCTCTCCCCCTAACCCCCTCCCCCACAGGGGAGGGGGAATAAGTAACCTTTACTTGCTGCGTTTCTAGTTTAGAACCAACAGAAAACTCAAGAAGTAAGAGTGACTTATTCCCCCTCCCCTGTGGGTGAGGGGGTTAGGGGGAGAGGCCCCATCAAATTGCAGTTTATTGCAAAGCGTACTTTGTAAAATTGATGTTTACTGTTGAATAAGTGCGAAAAGTGTAACGTTCTTTTGGTTTGTTACATAAAAGTTTGCAATTTTGCAGCGCTTAAACGAATGGTCAGTTCGTTTGGCAGGGGTGCTACCGCAGTTGCGGATGCTGAGATTATACCCTCATAAGCTGAACCGGGCAATGCCGGCGTAGCAAAAGAGTTGTCTTGACACTTGAAGCACGATGCTTTTTTAATATGCTAATATGCCAATGAGCTAATATGCTAATGTGATGCAAACTATCAATCATTTGCACATTTACACATTCGCACATTTACACATTTCCCGCACATTTGCACATTTCCCGCACATTCCCCGCACATTCCCTCAAGTGTCCCCCAGTTGATTTATTAACTAAAACAACTGTTCTTACAAACAAAACGATGAACAAGAATTTGTTGATGTTGGCTGCACTCACGGCCAGCGTAATTAACGTTGCTCCTGCACATGCGAGTGAAAAGGAGAACGAAGCCTCTCGTAATTTACCTATTAAAGCCGACACGGCGAGTGTTAGTTTGCAAGCAGCCCAGGTGGTTTCAACCCGTGCAGGCAAACGCACGCCTATGGCTTACAACAACTTGACAAAGAAGGACCTTGCTGCCGTAAACTATGGCAAGGACGTACCCTTCTTGTTGATGTTTACGCCTTCTGTTACAGTTACTTCTGATGCAGGTGCTGGTATTGGTTATTCAAGTATTCGTGTGCGTGGCACAGACCCCAGCCGTATTAACATCACGGCCAATGGTGTGCCCATTAACGATGCTGAGAGCAGTCAGGTGTATTGGACCAATATGGGCGACTTCGCGTCAAGCGTAGAAGATATGCAGATACAGCGTGGTGTAGGTACTTCAACCAATGGTGCGGGTGCTTTTGGTGCGACTATCAACATGCAGACCGAAAAGATTGGTGCGAAGCCCTATGCAAGTGTTGACCTCTCGGCCGGTAGCTATGCAAGCCATAAGGAAACGTTCCGTTTTGGTTCTGGGCTTTTGAAAAACCATTGGGGCTTCCAAGGCCGCCTCTCTCACATCGCCAGTGACGGTTATGTGAAGCGCGCTTCTACTCGTCTTGACTCTTACTTCCTCCAAGGTGGTTACTTCGGCGAGAGCACAGTCGTAAAGTTTGTTACCTTTAATGGTAAAGAAAAGACTTATCATGCTTGGAACTATCCTTCAGTATTTGAAATGGAATCAAGTGCTGATGGTCGTCGTTACAACTCATGTGGTGAGTACTATGACAATGACGGCAACGTACATTATTATAAAGACCAAAGCGACTTCTATCACCAACAACACTATCAACTGTTGTTGAACCAAATCATTTCGCCCACCTGGAAGTTTAATGCTGCGCTTCATTACACCAAGGGCTTTGGCTATTATGAGGAGTATAAGAGTGGCCGTAAGTTAGGCGAATACGGTTTGGTAGCTCCTACAAGCCCTGACTTTAAGACAAAGACCGACTTAATCCGTCAGAAGTTGATGGACAACGACTTCTATGGTGTGATTGGTTCGTTCGACTACGACAATAAGAGCAATCTCCGCGCTACGATTGGTGGTGGATTTAATCGCTACGTAGGTGACCACTATGGATTGGTAAAGTGGGTAAAGGATACGGAGAAAATTGACGAGTTATTGCCCAATCATCAGTATTACTTCAACAAGGGTAAGAAGAATGACGGCAATATCTATGGCAAGGTAAGCTACGAATTTACAAAGGGCTTGAGCGCTTACGTCGACTTGCAGTATCGTCACGTTAATTACGTAAACGAGGGTCCTACTGACAATTATGACGGTACAACGCAATGGGTGCTCGACATGGAACAAAACTTCGACTTCTTCAACCCCAAGGCCGGTTTGTTCTATCAAATCAACAAGAACCACAGCGTATACGCCTCTTACGCCATGTCGCACCGCGAGCCGACACGTAACGATTATGAGGACAACCTCAACCAACACGTAAAGGCAGAACGCTTGAACGATTGGGAGTTGGGCTATAAGTATGAGAGCGAGAAGTTCTCCGCAGGCGTAAACTTCTACTATATGACCTATCGTGACCAATTCGTCTTGACAGGCGAGAAGAACGAAATCGGTGAGTTCATTGCTCGCAACGCAGGCGAGAGCTATCGCCGTGGTGTAGAAATTCAGGCTGCTTGGAGTCCTGTGAAGTGGTTCCGTTGGGATGCCAACGCAACTTGGAGCCACAACCGCGCGAAGGATTGGACCGTTACACTCAACGACGGTAACGTGGTAAGCCTTGGCGACACGCCACTTTCATTCTCACCCAATTTTATCTTTAACAACATCTTTACGTTCAATTACGCTGGTTTCCGTGCCGCATTGACCAGTCAGTATGTGAGCAAGCAACACTTGTCAAATACGGGCTTTGATTACTACGTAAGCGAAGAGGAAGATGGCGACCACAAGGTGAGCATGGTATTGAAGCGTCACTTCATTAGTAATCTCGACCTTTCGTATACCTTCCGTTTGAAGGGCGTAAAGAGCATCACTGCAGGTTGCACGCTTTACAACCTCTTCAGTGCTAAGTACTTCAACAATGGTTGGACCGCTCCTTCGTACAAGCAAGTTGACGGCAAGGTAGTTGCCTACACCAGTGGCGACCGTTACGAAACGGGTTATGGCGTAAGTGCTCCCTTCAACGTAATGGGACACTTGAGTATTAATTTCTAATTTTTTTAGTTAACGAGTTTACGAGTTAACAGGTATGTTGCTTTTTATAAACTTACCCGTTAACTCGTTAACTTGTCAACTCGTTAACTCAAAAAAGAACTTGTCAGCAAAGAAGAATGCAGTATCTTGATTTCATCACCACCATTTTAGGTTTGCTCTACATCTACTTAGAGTATCGCGCCAGTATATGGCTATGGTTAGTAGGTGTAATAATGCCCGCGCTCGACATTGCCCTGTATTGGTCGCACGGACTCTATGGCGATGCGGGAATGGCCGCTTATTATACGTTGGCAGGCATATATGGCTACTTGGTGTGGACGTTTGGCAAAAAACGCAAAGCCAATAACGAACTCTCAGAAAAAGGCGCCCTCCCCATTACCCACATGCCCGCTCGCCTTTATTGGCCCACCACGTTGTGCTTCTTTGTGCTTTGGGGGGTAACTTGGTACGTACTGAAATATTACTTACACTCTACCGTGCCCGTGCTTGACGGATTTACCAATGCACTGAGCTTCGTAGGGCTTTGGGCCTTAGCACGTAAGTATGTGGAACAGTGGGCATTTTGGATAATCGTAGATGTAGTGTGCTGCTATTTATATGTGGTCAAAGGCATTCCGTTTAAGGCCGGCCTTTACGGATTGTACGTAGTGATAGCTGTGGCGGGATATTTTAAGTGGAAAAAGCAAGCCATTTCTCAAAAAAATAGTAATTTTGCCGCAAAATAACGTAAATACATAAAATTACATTTACTCCAATGATTAAATCACAAGACATCAAGAAGGGTACTTGCATTCGTCTCGACGGCAAGCTCTACTTCTGCATTGACTTTCTTCATGTAAAGCCCGGTAAGGGTAACACGATTATGCGCACCACTTTGAAGGACGTTGTATCAGGCCGCGTGCTCGAGCGTCGTTTCAACATTGGTGAAGCACTTGAAGACGTTCGCGTAGAGCGTCGTCCTTACCAGTACTCATACGCTGAGGGTGATCAGTATCACTTCCTCAACCAAGAGACTTGGGACGATGTAATCATCGAGAAGGACCTCATCACGGGTGTTGACTTCATGAAGGAAGGCGACGTTTGCGAAGTAGTAAGCGATGCTTCAACCGAAACTATCCTCTTCGCTGAAATGCCTGTTAAGACACAGTTGAAGATTACTTACACTGAGCCGGGCTTGAAGGGTGATACTGCAACGAACGCTACGAAGCCTGCTACACTCGAAACGGGTGTAGAAGTACGTGTGCCCCTCTTCATCAACGAAGGTGAAATTATTGAGGTTGACACTCGCGACGGTTCTTACCTCAACCGTGTTAAGGCATAATTAATTGTTCTTAATAATCTGATGTGCGAATGTGCAGCTTATGCGCATTCGCACATTTTTTGTAATACTCTCTTTCCTCCCGACCATGAAAGTAAGCATAATTGTTCCTGTATTCCGTACCGAACGTACGTTGCAGCGTTGCGTCGAAAGCCTTCAAGCGCAAACCTTTACGCAATGGGAACTGATATTGGTAGACGACGGCAGTGACGATGGCGCACCTGCCTTATGTGACCATTTGGCAACAACCGATGCACGCATTCGCGTTATTCACCAAACCAATGCAGGACTAAGTGCGGCACGTAATGCAGGGTTAGAAGTGGCACAGGGGGAATATGTATGGTTTGTCGACTCTGACGATTACGTTGCATCTGACACGTTAGCAGCCGCCGTAAACGCTATGGAAAATTCTGCGGAAGAACTTTTGTTTGTAGAATTCCCCGTAGCAGTAAAGTGGGGACACCCTGCGCAGCATACGTTAGCTTTGGAGGCAGAAATGTACACCGATAAGTGGCAATGGTGGTTTGGTGCAGAAGGGTATAAGCATTGCTATGCTTGGAATAAGTTATATAGACGTGATGTGATAGCCAATATTCGTTTTGAGAAAAGAGTATTTGAAGATGTATTTTTTATATTGCCTGTTTTAAATACCAATAAGCCCTTTGCTACGATAACCGAGGGTATGTATTATTATTGCTACAATGCAGAGGGTATAACCGAAAGCCCTAATGCCAATTTACTTGATTTGTTGGAGGCTCACGTGCGTGTGTTCAGACAATTGCGTTGGACGTGTCCGAAGCTGATAGCCAAACGTCAGTTTGCTGCTTATTATGCTGAAGTACTGAATGTGCAAATCGATGTATATCGTCGCTTTAATCACCGCGTGTTATTAAAGAGACAGTTAGTAGGAGGCACGCCAAAACTATGGCTGCAACGTTTGTTAGGTGTGCGCCTTTGTTGTTTTGTTGTTAATCTGCTTCGTAAATAATGACCATGACTCAACCTCCTTTCATTAGTTTTATTGTGCCCGTATATAACGTGCCTACCGAAATGTTGTGTGAATGTTTGCACAGCCTCTTTTCGCTTGTACTCCAGCCACAGGAGGTGCAAATAATCGTTGTGGACGATGGTTGCGATTACGACATTACGCAGGGGTGGGCTTTGGATTGGAAAACGCGTATAAAACTTATTCGTCAAACCAATCAGGGACTTTCAATGGCCCGCAATAACGCCCTTGCCGTAGCTACGGGGCAATACGTGCAGTTTGTTGATGCCGATGACTATCTCTTCACTGCTCTCTATAATAAAGTGTTGACTTATCTCAAAGCACATACTGTAGACTTACTCTACTTTGATACCACGGCCACTACAACTCCTCAACCATGGACTACACCGAAGGGAGTGACGAGTGGTGCCGACTTTATGTTGCATAACAATTTACGCTCGTCAGCTTGCGGTTATGCATTTAAACGAGAAATCGTAGGTGATTTGCGTTTCGTGGCTGGCACTTATTACGAAGACATTGAGTTTACTACTCGAATCGTGCTCAAGGCGAAGACGATGGCTGTTACCACGGCGCAACCATATTATTATCGAGTACGCAAGGGGTCTATCACAAGCAAAAAGACGGTGGAGGATTATGAACAAAAGTTCTTGCCCATGTCGGCGCACATCTTAACGCGTTTGCAGCATTTACCTGTTGAGGCTGCTCAGCGCCCCGCTTTAGAGCGACGCATTGCGCAACTAACAATGGACCACGTGTACAACACGATGCGCTATACCCACCATTATGCTTACCTCTCTCAAACGCTGACGGCGCTTCGTCGTCAAGGACTTTATCCCTTTCCAAATAAGCATTATACGCGTAAGTATACTCTCTTTCGGACTTTGGTAGCTTGCCCTATAACTCGTTATTTGTTAACCTTACTTTTGCATTAAAAAAATGAAAATATTATTAGTTGGCGAATACAGCAATGTGCATTGGACGTTAGCCGAGGGCCTTCGCTTGTTGGGACATGAAGTAAAGGTCTTGTCGAATGGCGACTTTTGGAAGAACTATCCGCGTGACTATTCATTAGTGCGTGAGTCGGGGCGTTGGAGTGGGGTGAAGTATACGCTCAATCTGCTTCGCTTGTTGCCCAAAATGCGCGGGTACGATGTAGTACAACTGATCAATCCAATGTTTTTAGAGCTAAAGGCTGAACGTTTATTCTCAGTTTATCGCTATTTACGCCGAAATAACAAAAGAGTCATTCTCGGAGCCTATGGCATGGACTATTATTGGGTAAAGACGGGAAGCAGTACGCAAAGCCCTTTCCGCTATGGCGACTTCAATATCGGTCATGAACTACGCACCAACATTGAGGCCGAAAGCGAACGGAATGATTGGTTAGGAACGGCAAAGGAGCGCTTGAATAAACTAATAGCCACTGACTGCGATGCAATTGTGGCGGGGTTGTATGAATATTGGCGGTGTTATGAACCTGTCTTTCCACATAAGACGGTATTTATACCTTTTCCCATAGATTGTGAAAAGGACAAACGCCCGATTCAATATTTTGCCCCCAATCGTAAAGTCCGTATATTTATAGGCATTAGCAAGTCGCGTAGTGCTTATAAGGGTACAGATATTATGTTGGCTGCAGCACAGGCTTTGCGCGCTAAGTATGCCGATAGGGTAGAGTTGAAGGTAGCCGAAGGTGTACCTTTCGCTAAGTATTGCGAGATGATGGAAGAGAGCGACGTTATTCTTGACCAACTCTATAGTTACACCCCTGCAATGAATGCTTTACAAGCCATGAGCCGCGGCATCATCTGTGTGGGAGGAGGCGAACCTGAGAATTATGACATTTTGAGCGAAACGGAGTTGCGCCCTATTATCAATGTAACACCTTCGTACGAGAGTGTTTATCATCAATTAGAGAAGTTAATAACCCACCCCGAACGCATTGCCGACTTGCAGCGTCAAAGTGTAGCCTACGTCAAGCGCCACCATGACTACATCAAGGTGGCGCGGCAATATGAGGCGTTGTATAGTACAAACAGATAAACTGCAATTGGGCCTCTCCCCCTAACCCCCTCCCCTATGGAGGAGGGGGTTAGGGGGTGAGGCCCAATTGCAGTTTATCTTCCTTTCCTCAATTCTATTAATTCAATTGTTGGCCAAGCTCCCAATCGGTAAGGCACACCGCCACCGATGCCAGTCGAGACAAAGAGCTGTTGTTGGCCTTCGTGGTACAACCCGCCCCATTCGGGCATAAACCAAGCTGCAGGCGAGAAATGGCCTACCTGCATCTGTAAGGCATGGGTGTGGCCTGAGAGCGTTAGGGCAATATTCGTTTGACCGATTACGCCATGTCGCCAATGCCAAGGGTCGTGGCTCAGCAATAGGGTGCAAGCTGAGGCGGGAATGCCTTGTATAGCTTCGCTTAATTTGCCACGTTCAGGGAAAGGCGGTTTGCCTACATTTTCCACGCCTACTACGTATAACGTATCGTCACCACGGCTAAGGACTTGATGCTGATTTAACAGCACGTTCCACCCCATGAGCCGTTGCATACGTACAATGCGTTGCACCTCTTCTTCTTGTTGACGCGGTGTTAAGCCCGGTTGATACATGCAGTAGTCGTGATTGCCTAATACGGAGAGTACACCGTCTTTGGCTTTCAGCCCTTTCAGTACTTTGATAAAAGGCATGGCTTCGGCTGAGGCGGTGTTGACCATGTCGCCCGTAAAGACGATTAAGTCGGGTTGAAGGCGGTTGACACTGTCGACCATGGCTTGCATGATAGAGGTGTCGCCAGCGTAGGTGCCTAAGTGAATGTCAGACAGTTGCACGATGCGGTAGCCCTCAAACGATTGAGGCAGACTTGCAATCTTGATTGTTTGGTGCGCTACACGAAGCGAACGCCAACCATAGGCAGTGCCATACACTTGTACGGCGGCCATTATAACGGCCATGACAATGGCGACTTTATGCACATAAGGTTGTGCCATGGGCCAATGAAACGTAACACCGCGTCCGATAAGGTCAGTGAGTACAAATACGAGTTTGGGGATGGTTACGCATATCATCAGTATAAAGGCCCATTGCATGAGCATAGCGGCCCTTACTTGACAAAAGAGTAAGAGCATACAGGCAATGACAAGCACACTGGGCAGCACGAGCAAGATGGTGCGCACAACGCCAGCTTGTAGGCGAGTAAAGTTCCACCAAATGTATAAATCGGGTAAGAGAATTAATAGGAGTAAGAGAAAGAAGAAACGAAACACTCTATATTGTTTTATGCGATTAATAATTGGGGCAAGCTTTCAAAGCTTGCCCCATTTTATTTCTTATTTTGTTTATCCGTTGTTATGTTGTTGCTCTTGCCACTTCTCGCGGGCGAACTCTTGCATATCGGTTACGGTGTCTTTTTCGTCAACGATTTCGGTGCCGAGCATGGTTTCAATAACGTCTTCCATGGTGACGATGCCGCGGAAGCAACCGTACTCGTCGATGATAATCGAAATGTGCTCTTTCTTGGCCAATAATCGTTCCCAAATTCTCGACACGTTTTCGGTCTCTTGGAAGGTGAGCACGGGACGCATAATGTCAGAGAGGCGAAGATCGAACTTGTCTTCAGACAATTTCTCAAGAATCGTCTGACGGAGCACGTAGCCCTTAATGTAATCATCGTTTTCTTCGTTATAAACGGGAATGCGTGAGAACTGGCGGTAGGCATCATTCTGATAGAACTCGCGCAGCGTCATGCTCTCTTCGGCTACTTCCGCCACGGAACTTGGCGTCATAATGTCGCGCGCATTGACATCGTCAAGTTTTAGCAAGTTTTGAATCATGCTATTCTCTTTCTTCTCAAGTACACCCTCTTCAGCACCTACGGTGACCATAGCTGATACTTCTTCACGACTAACGGAGGTTTGCTTCTTACTGCTAGAGAATATATGCGTAATCAACTCCGACATCAAGACCAAAGGATAGGTAACGATTACGAGCACATGAATGATGCGTGCGCAAGGTATGGCCAATTTGCGCCAATAAGAAGCACCAATCGTCTTAGGAATAATTTCAGAGAAGATAAGGATTAACAAGGTGAGTATGGCAGAAGTAATAGCAAAGAACTGACTGCCAAACAAATATTCGCTTTGCGCGCCTACACCCGCAGCACCCACTGTGTGTGAGATGGTGTTGAGTGACAGAATGGCCGCAATAGGTTTGTCAATGTCCTGTTTGTATTTTTTTAAGAGCGGAGCGCCCTTGCGTCCTTCCTTTTCGAGCATTGACACAAACGACATCGGTGCTGAAAGCAGCACCGCTTCAAGGATAGAACACAGAAATGAGATGCTTAAAGCACCTAAAAGATAGAGGAGTAATAGCCCCATGGAATGTGAAATTAGTTAGACATAAGCCCTGTCCCACTTCACAATAATTGGTATAAGTGTGTGCGGATGCACTTCGTCTGTATGGGTATGGCGAAAGGCTTTCGCAGGGAGCAACAATATCGTTGTTGACTTTATTGCTGCGTTTTTTCGATATTGAATGCAAATTTAATGATTGTCAATTGAAATTCAAAATAAAAGCCTTACTTTACGTGATTACTTCACTTTTTTGTAATAAACCCACTAGATGCTACCGTTGTATTTTCGACGATAGATAAATGGATTAACCCGATGAGTTGTCGTCCACTTGGTAGTGTACGTGTTTCCACTTGGTAGTGTACGACAACTTAATTATAGCACGCGCTAGCAAAATGTTGCAAACGCAAGCTAGCCTGGGGGCGACGCGTCCTCGCGTCGGCATTTGCAAGTCAAGGCTCGATGCCTTGACTTGCAAATACT
>JBNMKQ010000010.1:0-31235 GCA_050874425.1 Alloprevotella sp. | reverse complement strand
GTCTATGTTGATGCGTGTGGGTAATATTGCGTTTAAAGATATGTATAAACTGCAATTGGGCCTCACCCCCTAACCCCCTCTCCTCAAGGAGAGGGGGCTAGGGGGTGAGGCCGTTAGGGTGGTTCGTGGACTCTTCGACAAATTGTAGTTCATCTAACATTAGCTGCAGCAAGTAGCTTAAATGCGATCTATTACCAATTTAATAAGAGTGTCGATACTGTTTTTATAATTGGGGTTAGCACGATGAGCTAACCGATTTGCAATCACCATGCAGCATGTCATAGCCTTATGTCCCATGAGTAGTGACAAGCCTGCTATGGCGCTGCTTTCCATTTCGAAGTTGCAAATGCGGTGGCCGTTGTATTCAAAAGATTCAATCTTCGCATTTTGGTCGGGGTCAGCTAAGGGAAGGCGTAGTTGGCGACCTTGAGGACCAAAGAATCCTCCGCAAGCAATGGTTATGCCGCGTACCATATCGTCACCTCCTATGCGGTTGATGAGATCTGCGTTAGCATGTACTACGTAAGGGTGGGCAATGCATTGTGTTCCGTGCCAATTCATGTGTGAAAGGAAGGCTTTCTCAAGTGCAAGGTCGCTCACTTCGTTGCGTCCTGCATAGAAGTTGAGAAGACCGTCAAATCCGATGCTTATTTCACTAGCAACAAAGGTGCCTTCAGGGGTGTTGGGTTGAAGTCCGCCACACGTACCGATGCGTACCAATTCGAGTTGGCGAAGATTGTCTTTAATGAGTCGTGTGTTGAAATCAATGTTGGCTAAGGCATCTAATTCGTTAAGAACGATGTCGATATTGTCACAACCGATGCCAGTTGAAACGACTGTGATGCGTTTACCCTTATAGGTGCCTGTAATCGTGCGAAATTCGCGACTTGAGACATCGCATTCAGTCGTGTCGAAGTGAGAGGCTACGAGGGGCACACGGCCAGGGTCGCCTACCAAAATAACCTTGTCGGCTAATTGTTCGGGTTTAACGTGAAGGTGAAAAATACTACCATCGGGATTGATGATTAATTCAGATGGTGCGATAGGTTCTTTTGTCATGATTATTAGATGTTTTAAGATGATTTATTGAAGTTCTGCCTTACGCATATTTTTGCACAACGTATTGTATTGTTGTAGTAGCTGCGGCAGTGTTTGTTTAATCTGTTGAAGTTGTAGCTTGGCTTGCTCCGTTAGCTTATTTGGACTTAATGCCGAAGCAAGTTGAAGTTCATCTTGCTTTTGTTGTAAGGTACTGATTTGATCAAGGACTTGGTCAGCCTGTTCAGCTATGCGACGAGCCGTTTCGCTGCGAAATTGTGAAAGTTGAGTATATACAATCTGGTCGTTGATGACGTAGCGTCGTGGGGTAGAGGATTGTTGGCTTTGCTGTGTTTTAGCTTGTGCTAATCGGAGTTGAGCCTCTTTAACTGCTGCTGCATTTGTTTGTGTTTCGGCAATCGAGTGAAGTTGAGCAGCGTGAATGATTTGTTTATTGTTGCCGTCAGCAGCGTCGTAAACCTCACGCGTTGTACTTGGAATGAATATGTAGATGCAAGCAGAATCAGCCTTCTGATAGCGATCAGTTACTAACCAACCGAGGTTGGTTTGCTCGTCGATAGCTAAAAAGTAATCGTTGGCAGGAGAGTTGAATGGCATACCTAAGTTTTCAGCCTTCAGAAATTGCTTCGTGTCAGCATTGTAACGCGTAACGAAGAGATCGTATCCTCCTAAACTCTCTTCACCCTGTGCAGCATAATAAAGTGTCACACCGTCAGGCATCATGAAGGGAAAGTCTTGATCTTCGTTCGCATTGTCAAAACCATTAAGAGGAATCGGCGTATTCCAACCCTTGCCTGCTCGGAAACTGGCGTAAAGCCGCTTATTGTTGCCAGCCTTTTCAGAAGCAGAGAATATGATTCTATCACCCAACTCGTTAATATAGCCAGTTTGACCTAACGCCTGTGGTGCATTGTTAATTTTGCCAACTTCCTCATTCATGTTGATGATTTGTCCGGCTTCGTGTGATAAGTGTAAATTCTTTAATACTGCATCGCGGCTAACCTTAATGCTATCGATAAATGTAATACGTTCTGTGCCGCGAAGCATGTCAATTCCACGGTTGGCGCGGTTTAAGTCTTGCTCTAATCTGTCAGTAGAACGTCCCGCAGAATGAGCACTTTCTATATCTCTTTGCAAGACGCGAGCGGCATCAGTAAATTTATAATTCTGAATGAGTTGTTCGGCAGATTGTGTGGCTGCTATAGGTGTGTTTGCACTTGGATTTTTCTTCTTTTGGGCAAAAGAAGGAATGCATAACGAGACTGCAATTAAACAAGTAATGATAGTGAGTCGATTCATATAATTCATGTTCTATTTTAAATGCAAATAACTTTAGTAGTTGATACATTTTATACTATTGAGCGTTCAAATGTACGATTTTCTTTTAGAAGGGTTACTATGAATATTATATTTTATGTAAATTTGCATGCTGAAAGATTTCTACTTATTGGAAAAAGATAGGTAAGAATGAGCTTTGATAAAAGGATTAAATATAAAGTTGTAATTGTATGATTTATAATATAAAACGTGTTGTCTTTATATTGGGTTGCTACCTTTGTCTGGGTGTTTTATGTCCCTCTCAATTAAGGGCTCAGAAGAAGGTAGAAAAGACGGTGAAGTATACGGTGCAACCAGGCGAGACAATATTGGGTATTGCTCATCGTCATGGTACAACGCTTGATCACTTGTTGAGTTTGAACCCTGGAGTGCGGCCTGATTATGTGCAGGCTGGGCAAGTAGTCATTGTGCCTTATGTGCCTGGAGGAGCGGAGCCCGCTCCTACTCCAGAACAACGTGCTGCTGCGGCTCGAGCCGCAGAGAAGAATGTTGCGACGAAGAAACAACCTGCTGTGGGGAGTAGCGCAATTGTGCCAAACGCCGTATCAAAGGTTAGTTATGCTGAAGTGGGGCAACAATCACAACCTGTTAAGGTGACTTACAAAGAGTATAAGGCGAAAAAGAAGGAAACGGCTTATGGCATAGCAAAGGCGAATAATATAACCGTTGACGAGTTGATAGAGGCTAATCCTGAAATGAAGCAGGAGGGCTATAAGTTGAAGAAGGGAAGCGTGTTGCGTATCCCTGTGAAGTTTGTGGTTGAGAAGCCGGCTTTTAAGGGATTGAATACGATACGTTTAGCTGTGATACTTCCGTTAGTAGGCAATGGAGTAGAGTTCGACCGTAGTGTGGAATTTTACAGAGGTTTGCTGATGGGAGTAGAGGAATTAAAGCAAGCAGGAGTAAATGTGGTTGTCTCAGTGTACAATGAACCTGCTCCCGATGCAAGCATTGCAAGCCAAATGTTACAGGTTATGGGGCAGAATCCTGACGTTATTGTTGGGCCGCTTTATCCTACACACTTTACAGATGTAACGGCGGTATCGGCAAAAAAAGTAAAAGTAGTAGTGCCTTTCTCGTCAAAGGTGCCACAGGTAGACTATCGTCCAGAAGTGTACGTGCTGAATACGCCTGCGGTCTATGAAAATGCTTTGGCTTTAGACTTGTTTATGACCAACTTTAAGAAGCAAACGCATGTTATATTGTTGCATGGTCAAGCAGGTAATAAACGCAGCTTTAGTGAAGAATTGCAGCGCAGATTGAGTAGTGCAGGGTATGATATAGTCAGTTTGCCAACTACAGCATCAACACAACAGATGACTGCTGCTTTGTTGGGGAAAAAACAAGGCGAGTATATTATTGTGCCTGATGATGCAAGTGAGGCTACGATGAAGCAAATGTTGACAAAGACGGCAGAATTGCAACATGCGTTGCCTGGCGCTCAAATATCGTTGTTAGGTTATGAAAGTTGGTTGCCTTATGCAGAAGGAAATCTGCGTGAGCAAATTCATGCTGCGGATACGTATATTCTGACTTCGAATTACTATTACCCATACACGACTGCCTCGAAAGCTTTTCATGATAAATATAAACAATGGTTTAAGGCAGACTTTGTGTCGAGCAAACCTCGTATGGCTCCTTTAGGGTATGACTTTGCGAGAGGCTTCTTGGGTAGTATGGCTACTTATGGCTATGATTTCAGTACACAGTCACCCCAGAAAGGTAGTGTTGCTGCACAACCTAAGTTACAGTCAGAACCTCGATTTATTACTGTTGGTGGAAATGGCGGGTATGTAAGCCGTAGCATGTGGCTTGTTCGTTTTAAACGAGATATGAGCATTGTGAAAATATCAGCGCAATAAGAGTTGTAACTATATATGGTATTATGCAGAAAATATTTTACATAAAACGATGTGTAGTTGTATGCGTGCTTATGTTACTCATGTCGGTTGCGTCACGTGCACAGATAGGTGAGCCAAGGCGTAATATATGTATTGGCTTTACAGGAGGAGTGGCGATGAATCAAATCGGATTTGACCCGACAATAAAGCAAAAATGGCACGTAGGACCAACGTTTGGCATAGTGGCACGATTTACGAGCGAACGTTATTTCAAAGCCTTTTGTGCATTACAGTTGGAATTGAACTATAGTGAAATGGGGTGGAACGAACAGGTACTGAACTCACAGTCAGAACCTCTGCCTGATACTTATAAGCGTAATCAACATTACATACAATTCCCCGTTTTGGCTCGTTTGGCTTGGGGACGTGAAAGCTGTGGCCTCATGGGCTACTTCTTAGCAGGTCCGCAAGTGGGCTATTGCTTTAAGGAAAGTAGCAAACAGAGTAGTTTTACATTAGATGATAACGGACACCCCGACCGACCTAATGGACTTTATGCTCAGTATGATATGCCAATTGATAAAAAGTTCGATTATGGTATAACTGCAGGGTTGGGTGCTGAACTTACGACTAAAATAGGACACTTCTTGGTAGAAGGTCGTTACTATTATGGTTTGTCAGACATCTTTAATAATGCAAAGAAGGACGTGTTCAGTCGCTCGAATAATGGTACGATCGTAGCAAAGGTGACGTATCTGTTTGATGTGCGAAAGTAGCACCTACTTAAAAAGAAAAAAAGTAAATACAAAATACAATGGAATTAGCAAAGACTTACAATCCCGAAGAGGTTGAAGGTAAATGGTATCAGTATTGGACTGACAACCACCTTTTCTCTTCAAAACCCGATGGACGTAAACCCTATACAGTTGTAATCCCTCCCCCTAATGTAACGGGCGTGTTACACATGGGACACATGCTCAACGAAACCATTCAGGATATATTGGTTCGTCATGCTCGCATGGAAGGTAAAAACGCTTGTTGGGTGCCAGGTACTGACCATGCTTCAATCGCAACTGAAGCGAAGGTGGTAAATCGACTGGCTGAGCAGGGAATCAAGAAGACCGACCTTACGCGTGATGAGTTTTTGAAGCATGCTTGGGACTGGACGGAAGAACATGGAGGCATTATATTGAAGCAATTGCGTCGAGTAGGTGCTTCGTGTGATTGGGATCGTACAGCTTTTACAATGGACGAAGAGCGTTCAAAGAGCGTTATCCATGTGTTTGTAGACCTCTATCGCAAAGGATTGATTTACCGTGGTGTTCGTATGGTCAATTGGGATCCGAAGGCTAAGACGGCATTGTCAGATGAAGAAGTAGTGTATAAAGAGGAGCACACGAAACTCTATTACATGAAGTATTATGTAAGTGAAGATGATGGTACGGGGGCTACTGGCGAAGAGGGTGAAATTATTCATCAAGATGAGAAAGGTAGATATGCCGTTGTAGCAACAACTCGTCCTGAAACGATTATGGGTGACGTGGCCATGTGTATTAATCCTAATGACCCGAAAAATCATTGGTTGAAGGGTAAGAAGGTAATCGTTCCGTTGGTAGGTCGTGTTATTCCTGTGATTGAAGATGAATATGTAGACATTGAGTTTGGTACAGGTTGTTTAAAGGTAACTCCTGCACACGATGTGAATGACTACATGTTGGGAGAGAAGTATAACTTGCAAGCTATTGACATCTTTAACGATGATGCAACTATCTCTGAAGCTGCAGGTATGTATGTGGGTCAAGAGCGTTTCGCCGTACGTAAGCAAATCGCCATCGACTTGCAAGAGGCTGGCCTTATGGAGAAGATTGAGGACTATGACAATAAGATAGGTTGCTCAGAACGTACGGGTGTGCCTATTGAACCCAAATTGTCTATGCAATGGTTCCTCAAGATGCAGCACTTTGCTGACTTGGCTTTACCTCCTGTAATGAATGATGAGATAAAGTTCTACCCAACAAAGTATAAGAATACTTATCGCCATTGGTTAGAGAATATCAAGGATTGGTGTATCTCACGTCAACTTTGGTGGGGACATCGCATTCCGGCTTATTATCTGCCTGAGGGCGGTTATGTAGTAGCCGAAAGCATTGAAGAAGCAGTTAAGTTGGCACAAGAGAAGAGTGGCAATGCTAACCTTACAGCCGCTGACTTGCGTCAAGATGAAGATGCTCTCGACACGTGGTTCTCATCTTGGTTGTGGCCTATCTCTCTCTTTGAC
This sequence comes from Alloprevotella sp., assembly GCA_050874425.1. Lineage (GTDB taxonomy): Bacteria > Bacteroidota > Bacteroidia > Bacteroidales > Bacteroidaceae > Alloprevotella. The sequence continues at coordinate 24,719 of JBNMKQ010000010.1, read as the reverse complement.
GGTATTATGAATCCTGATAATGAGGAATTCAACTATTACTATCCTACGAGCGACTTAGTGACAGGTCCAGATATTATCTTCTTCTGGGTGGCTCGTATGATTATGGCTGGTTACGAGTTTACGGGCAAGATGCCGTTTAAGAATGTTTACTTTACGGGTATTGTACGTGATAAGTTGGGCCGTAAGATGTCAAAGTCACTTGGCAATTCACCTGACCCACTTGATCTTATCGACCGCTTTGGTGCCGATGGCGTGCGTATGGGTATGATGTTGGCTGCTCCTGCTGGCAATGATATTTTGTTCGATGAAGCACTTTGTGAACAAGGTCGCAACTTCTGTAATAAAATTTGGAACGCTTTCCGTTTGGTACAAGGTTGGCAGGTCGATAAGACAGCGGCTCAACCCGAAACGGCACGTTTGGCGGTAGAATGGTTTAACGCTAAGTTGCGTCAGAGCGCAGCAGAGATTGCTGACCTCTATTCTAAATATCGCTTGAGCGAGGCATTGATGGAGGTTTACCACCTCTTCTGGGACGAATTCTCAAGTTGGTTCCTTGAAATGGTGAAGCCAGCTTATGGCAGCCCGATTGATGCGACTACTTACGAGGCCGTGTTAGAGGCATTCAATCACTTGCTCCACTTGCTTCACCCCTTCATGCCTTTCATTACCGAAGAACTTTGGCAGCACTTGGCAGAGCGCAAGGAGGGTGAAAGCATCATGGTAAGTCCACAAACGATTGCAGTTCCTGATGAGGGCGATGACGCTATTTTGGCACAAATTGAGATGATGAAGAATGTGGTAGCTGGTGTACGTGCTATTCGCAATACGAAAAATATCTCACCGCGTGAGGCACTTGACTTGCAAGTAATAGCTGCTAATCCTATTGCTGCATTGGATAGCTTGGTTGTAAAGATGGCCAATGTAAATGGTGTAGCCGTTGTTGAAGCAAAGGGTGAAGGCGTTAGCTCATTCATGGTCGGTACGACAGAATATGCTGTACCCCTTGGTGGATTGATAGATGTTGAAGCTGAGATTGCAAAGGCTGAAGCAGAACTCAAGCACTTGGAGGGCTTCTTGAATGGTGTGAAGAAGAAACTCTCAAATGAACGCTTCGTTAACAATGCGCCTGCTGCTGTAGTTGAATTAGAACGTAAGAAGCAGTCAGATGCGGAAAGCAAGATTGCTACGTTGAAGGAGACGATTGCTTCACTTCAAAAGTAATTCCCTTAAACTGAATAAAATGTGCGAATGTGCTACTTGAAAAGGAACAAGTATGCACGTTCGCATATTTATGTATGGCCCTGTAAAGGTCCGCTTCCTTTTTTATGATAAAAAGATACTATTTATTTTTATTCTTCATCTGTTGTTCATCTTTTACGACGATAGCCCAGTCGTCGTTGCATGATGTAGTAAATGATTATTTACGAAATTATCAAATAAGTGGGTATCAGCCACGCGATAGAATGGGGTTAGATTCTTTGCGCGCAGATGATAGTGCACATGAGGTGTATGTGTATGCGAATGAACCATTCTGCTCGCAACCTTTTACGCCACAAAGTGTGCAGACTATTTATGCTGACATCCAGCACCGATTGCCTGCACCTTATAATACTTATCGCCTTTCGATTTACAATAAGAAACATCAGCTGATAGAGGACTTAATTCCTAATATCTATCGTAGTGGTAATCAAGATGCAACTCGTCTGTGGGGAAAATTAGATTATCAGGGTTGGCCTTGGGTAAAGAATACTTCACGTCCTTACACCATTACGAAAGGATTACAAAATCGTCACCTCTTTATATGGCCCAGTCATGGTAGATATTATAAAGAAGGGGCTTGGCAATGGCAGCGTCCCTATTTATATTGTACAACAGAGGACTTGTTCACTCAGTCGTTTGTATTCCCTTATCTCTTCCCTATGCTTGAAAGGGCTGGAGCCATTGTTGCTTCTCCGCGTGAACGAGACTATCAAACGCACGAAGCGGTAGTTGACAATGATAATCCAGAACGGCAAGGTATGTATACAGAATCGTCACAGAGTGATGCGCAGTGGCAGGTATCTGCAGATTCTTGTGGATTTGCTATGAACGAAAGCTTGTTGAATGATGAGAGCCGGCCTTTTAGTAGCGGAACGTATCGTATGGCCCAGTCAGTAAATCGCCGTAGTAAGTTGGCTACTGCTACGTGGACACCCACAATCCCCGTTGGTGGCCGTTATGCCGTATATGTAAGTTATGCTTCGCGACCCAATTCAGTACCTGATGCACATTACACGGTATATCATAAAGGAGGACGTACTAACTTTGTGGTAAATCAGCAGATGGGCGGTGGAACTTGGGTGTATTTAGGTACGTTTGAGTTTGCGCAGGGAAGCAATGCTGCGGGACGGGTCGTGTTGAGTAATCAAAGCGACTATCGCGGTGTGGTAACGGCAGATGCTGTTCGCTTTGGTGGCGGCGTTGGCCAAACAGAACGTGGAATGGCTGGAACATCTGGTTTGCCACGCTATTTAGAGGCCGCACGATATTATGCTCAGTGGGCTGGTGTGCCTGATTCGTTAGTAAATACGGAGAATGGAGCAAACGACTATAATGACGACTTGCGCGTACGTAGTAATATGCTAAATTATTTAGCCAAGGGAAGTACGTACGTTCCAGGTCAAGGAGGAGAAGGTGTACCTTTTGAATTATCGTTGGCAATTCATAGTGATGCAGGCTTCCATACTGATAATAGTGTATATGGTTCGCTCTCTATTTCGACCACCCAAAATGCAGACGGAAATACGGTGTTTGCCTCAGGATTGTCACGTTTAGCATCGTCAGATTTCGCACAGTTAGTACTGCGTTCGTTGACGGACGACCTAAGTCGTACATTTCACATAAATTGGGCGCAACGCGAACATTGGGATCGCAACTATGCAGAAACGAGAATGCCCGAAGTGCCCTCGGCAATTCTTGAGACCATGTCGCATCAAAATTTTGGTGATATGCGTTTCGGACATGATCCCTTGTTTAAGTTTACATTAGCACGTTCGGTCTATAAAAGCATATTACGCTATGTAAACTACGAACATGGTGTAACAAATTACGTGGTGCAACCGCTTGCGCCACAGGCTTTTGCCGCACAATTGTCACCTGATGCGAGTAGTGTACGGCTGAGTTGGCAGAGTACGCGCGATTCTTTAGAAGAGAGTGCAAAGCCTACGGGTTATGTGCTTTACACACGAGTGGACGATGACGATTTTGATAACGGATTGTCTATCGGAAATGTAACGGAGTTTACTTTGCCCCTATCAGCAGGGCACGTCTATAGCTTTAAAGTCACGGCGGTGAATGCTGGTGGAGAAAGTTTTCCAACAGAAGTGCTGAGTGCTTATCGTAGTACGCAGCTGAATGCGCAACGTTTGTTAATCGTCAATGGCTTTACACGATTAAGTGGTCCTGCTTATGTTGATACTGCCGACTCGTTAGGCTTTTGTTTAGACGTTGACCCGGGTGTGCCTTATATGTCGACTACGGCTTATAGTGGTCTACAGCGTGTATTCGATCGTTCGATGATAGGACATGAAGGTGCGTCAGGGCTGGGCTATTCTGGCCATGAATGGGTGGGTAAGGAAATAGCAGGCAATACGTTTGATTATACCTATTGTCATGGTCAGGCAATTGCAAAGAATGATGCTTATTCCTTTAGTTCTGTAAGTAGTGACGCTTTTTGTGCTCCTTCTCTAAGTTTAAAAGGAGTGGCTGCTATTGATTATATAGCAGGCTTGCAAGCTATGCGCGATTATAATCTTAATCCGTATCCAGTCTTTACTGATGCTGCGCGTAATAAGTTGGCTGATTATTTGGAAGAGGGTGGCCGTTTGTTACTGAGTGGCAGTTTTATAGGTTCTGATAATCAAACAAAGGCCAATCAAGATTTTATAGAAAATGTACTGAAGTATAAGTATGACGGTTCTGCAAGGAACGATTCGACCGATTATGTAAATGGGCTGAATCGACAGTTCCTTATTTATCGCCAGCCCAATGCTCATCATTATGCCGCCATAGCTCCTGACGCTTTAGTGCCAACCTCAAATAAGGCTTTTACGGCTTTTGCCTATGGAGAAGGGCAGAGTGCAGGTGTGGCCTATCGTGGCAAAAATTACCGAACGCTAAGTATGGGTTTCCCTTTTGAGTGTATTCGTGACGCAAAGGTGCGAGCCGAGGCAATGGAAGCCATTTTAAAATTCCTTTGTTCGAAAGAATAAAAAGACAGTGGGTATTTTCAGCGAAAAATTGAAAATATCCACTGTCTTTATTTACACAGTTAAGGTTATTCAAAGTCAACGCAAGCCCGTTCGGCAATGTGCTTCATCAGTTCGCCTGCAATGGCTTTGTGTGCTGGGTGAGTGCTGTAGGCTTTAACGTCATCTAAGTTGTCAAAAGATGAAGTAAGACAGATGTCCCACTTCTCGGCAGCGTTGATATTAAATCCTACGTGTACGCTACGGATAAAGGGAATGGTTGTTGGTAACCCTTCTATGCCTTCTTTAAAGGCTTGTTGAGCTGTTTCGCGAAGGTCGGTAGGTACGTCGTCGCGAAACTTAAACATTACAATGTGTTGTACCATGTCTTTTTATTTATGTGTTGTTGATTCTCGAAAAGTGATTTTATTAGTTGTTGATAGCTCCACAGTGTGGGCAACGCCCTTTGCGAGGGATTGACTGACCGCACACCCCACAAAGGAGATGGGAAGGCTGATGAATGATGTATTGCCGAATCGCGAATATCCAGTATATAATTAGTAGAGGATAACCTATATATATGGGTGTAGTGAGTGTGAAGGTGAGATAAAGCACGACACACACACCTCCTAATGATGTGAGGTAGGATAGGCTATCGCCAATGTCGGGTTGACGTCGTATTTCGTCAACAACGGCTACGGCAACTATCAGCATGCCCCATACAGAGGCGATGAATAGAGCCATGATAAGGGGTAAGTCAGAACTGAATGGATTGAGTGTGGGGTGAAAGTAATATTCAACCCAAGTATTGGGGATAAAGCGTTGAATGCTGCCATAAAGTGCCGCCGAACTACTTACGCATAAGCAGAGTAGGGTGGGGTAAAAGCTGGGTATGTCGCGAAAGTGGACAATGCGGAAGTGTTTGTGTCGAACACTTTGTATCAACCAACACAATATGGCTAACCCTAAAATGCTGAGAACGTAGATAGAGCGACTATCTGAGAAGTAATAGATGAATTTCGAAATGGGGTCGTCGGGAACAACATTGGTCAATAGCGCCTTTTCGTGAATCCAACCTTGGGAAAGTTGGTCGCGAGCTACTTTTACCCAAACGGAGTCGGTAGAGTCGGAAGGAACGTACATGATGCGTGCCACAACAAGTTGGTCGCCACTATTGATCTTAATGGTGTCGTTAATGATAGCTCCGTAATCCGGAAGCCCTTGTAGTGGAGGGGCGGTTAGCACGTTCAGACTATCTGTTGCTTGAAAGTTATACCCAGTCCAGTAATGATGATTGATGTAAAAGTTTACAGAGTCAACAGCCCCTTCGCTTGCAGCCGTCCAATGGTCTACCTTGTTGGGGTGAGAATAATAGCAGGCTGCATTCAATAGGCAGGTGAGTAGCAAAGAGAGTAGCAGTGTAACTTTACTTTTCATATCTTATGTGGGTGTATGGGAAAAGGGTTTATCGATTTTCGGCTTTTAAGACCTTCATTTCGCAATTTTTGCAATCAAACTTAAGCGGGAAAGTGCGCCCGTCTGGTAAACGTAGTGAAAGTTGACGAGGGCTGTCTTTCTTTTCTTTTAGACAGATGCCAAGTGCAAAGCGAATGCAATGACGGCAAGTCATGAGGGTCGCTTCTCCCTTAGGTTCTTTTATTTCAAAAGCCGGAGCTATGGTCGTTACGCCATGCTCTTTGTAGAAGTCCTTGGCCAGGTGGTTAGCCACGTTGGCCGTGAAGGAAAGCTCGTTGGGCAATAGTTGGCGTAGGGACTCATGTTTCGCATGGCCTGCTCGGTCGCGTTCGTAGCAAGTGAGGTGGTTCGTTTGCAGACGGTCACAAATCAGTCTGCGCCATTCCGTTAAGACCGATGCAGGAATAAATCGTTCGCCTTGAGTTTCGATGTTTACTTGTTCAATTACAAATGGTGTGTCTCCCATTTTGGTAAGTTGGCGTTCAATATTTGCGCGCTGAGAAGTTCGTGCCGTCTCATGCGTATAGTCAAAACGTAATGTGACGTGACAGCCGCTTTCGTCGCTCATGTCAAGTGCGTAACCATTGTCAACTTCGCGCAGTGTGATGTTGGCTGCAAGAGTGCGCTTTGCTGTATTCTTTGCCAAGACTTTATCGAAAGCAAAGTCTTGATTGCGGTGTAAGAGTTGTCCTCGAACGAGAGGTGGAAAGGTAGCGGGAAATACTTTGTCTCCTTCTACCTTATTGACGCGAAATCCTTGGAGCTTCCCTTCTTTGTCGATGAAGCACAAGCCATCGCCAGCTACAAGCTCATTCGATAAATCGCTCATGGAATTAAAAGTAAAACAGTTGCGTTCCGTCCGTCCTACTTTTCCCACTACAGGACCTACAGCTTTGGGAGTAGCAAAGGAGTGAATAGGCTGCTTGGTGCGTCCATGTAAGAAGTATTCAGTAAATCCTCGGTTAAACGAACGATTTACATCGGGAGTGAAAGTGAGGCGTGAAGTACCAAACGAGGCGCGTTCGTAGTCTTCACTTCGTTTATTTAGAATTTCATCAATTTGTTTTCGATACCATGCGGTTACATTCTTTACGTAGCCAACGTCCTTTAATCGTCCTTCAATCTTAAAAGATCTAACACCTGCATCCATCATTTCTTCCAAATGCTGGGTGCGGTTCATATCTTTCAATGATAGTAAATGTTTATCGTGAACTAAAACGTTACCGTTATCGTCAATGAGATCGAAAGCCAATCTACAAAACTGAGCGCAACAACCTCGATTGGCAGAACGGTTGAAGCAATACTGTGAGGCATAGCATCGTCCGCTATAACTTACACACAAGGCTCCATGAACAAAAGCTTCAAGTGGCGTTTTGACGGTTTGTGCAATACGGCGAGTCTGCTCGATAGATGTCTCGCGAGCTAATACGATTTGTTTAAATCCCACCGCTTCTAACCATTTAGCCTTCTCAGGGGTACAATTGTCCATTTGCGTTGAGGCATGTAAGGCAATAGGGGGAAGCTTCATCTTAAGCAAGCTGAGATCTTGTACAATGAGCGCATCAACACCTATATTATATAGTTGCCAGATGAGCGCCTCTGCACTTTTAAGTTCACTATCCCAAAGGATTGTGTTGAGCGTTACGTATATGCGCACTCCAAAGAGGTGAGCATAGTCGCACAACTTCTTTATATCATCAATAGAATTACCAGCTGCGGAGCGTGCACCAAAACTGGGGCCGCCTATATATACGGCATCCGCCCCATGTTTAATAGCTTCTATGCCGCATTCTATGTTGCGGGCTGGAGCCAACAATTCGATTTTTCCTTTTTTCTTATTTTGTGGCATCATGTTTTGTGAACGTTATTTATGACAAAGATACTGCAAGGCGAGCGCAATGCAAAATGAAAGGCTGAAAACTTTCAATTTGCATTGCCGAGGTGCAGCCTATTTTATCTAAAGATAGTGCAAACCGAGCGCAACATAAAGGAAAGCGAAATATTTTTATTTTGCTTTGCGTCTGGTTTGCACTAACTTTTCATAAGTTAGGCTGTACCTCAGCAAAGCAAAATCAAAAAAATCTTTTTTTTATTTTGCTTTGCGTTCGGTTTACACTAACTTTGCGAGCAATTTAGAATAAAAATACCAATTTGTTATGGTTAAAATTACTTTTCCGGACGGATCAGTACGCGAATATGAAAGCGGTGTAACTGGTCTACAAATCGCAGAAAGCATATCGCAACGCTTGGCGCAAGATGTGTTGGCTTGCGGTGTAAATGGCGAAACGGTTGAACTCAATCGTCCCATAACCGAAGACGCTACTATCAACCTTTATAAATGGGACGATGAAGAAGGCAAGCATGCCTTCTGGCATACATCTGCTCACTTAATGGCTGAGGCTATGCAAGAATTGTGGCCTGGTACTCAATTCGGCATTGGTCCTGCTATCGAAAATGGTTTCTATTATGACGTTATGCCTCCCGAAGGTGTAGCAATAGGTGAAGCTGACTTCTCAAAAATTGAGAAGAAAATGCTCGAATTGGCTCAGAAGAAAGAGGCACTCGTTCGTAAGGATATTACAAAGGCTGATGCGCTTAAGTTCTTTGCAGAGCGTGGACAAACTTATAAGAATGAGTTGATCGATGAACTTGAAGATGGTCACATCACTACATATACACAGGGTAACTATACCGACCTTTGTCGTGGCCCGCACTTGTTGAGCATTGCCCCTATTAAGGCTATTAAGGTGACGGCCGTAAGTTCAGCTTATTGGCGTGGCGATGAAAAGCGTCCTATGATGACGCGCGTCTATGGCATTACTTTCCCCAAGAAGAAAATGTTGGACGAATATCTCCAAATGCTTGAAGAAGCTAAACGCCGTGACCACCGTAAGATTGGTAAGGAAATGGAACTCTTTATGTTCTCAGACCTTGTAGGTAAAGGCTTGCCGATGTGGTTGCCAAAGGGTACAGCATTGCGCTTGCGCTTGGAAGACTTCTTAAAGAAGATTCAGAAGCGCTATGGCTATCAGCAAGTAATGACGCCCCATATTGGTTCTAAAAACCTTTATGTAACCTCTGGACACTATGCTAAGTATGGTAAGGATTCGTTCCAGCCTATTCATACTCCTGAAGAGGGCGAAGAGTATATGTTGAAACCAATGAACTGTCCTCATCACTGCGCTATTTTTGCTTGGAAACCTCGTTCATATAAAGAGTTGCCTTTCCGTTGCGCAGAGTTCGGTACGGTTTATCGTTACGAACAGAGTGGTGAACTTCACGGATTGACGCGTGTACGTGGCTTTACCCAAGATGATGCACACATCTTCTGTGCTCCTGAACAGGTAAAGGACGAGTTCCTTCGCGTAATGGATATTATCATGATTATCTTTAAGGCCTTGAAGTTTGATAAGTTTGAAGCTCAGATCTCATTGCGCGATAAGGTACATCGTGAGAAGTATATCGGTTCGGAAGAGAACTGGGAACGTGCTGAACAGGCTATTATCGAGGCTTGCAAAGAAAAGGGATTGCCCGCTCATATTGAATATGGTGAAGCTGCCTTCTATGGTCCGAAACTTGACTTCATGGTGAAGGATGCCCTCGGCCGCCGTTGGCAATTGGGTACAATTCAGGTAGACTACAACTTACCCGAACGCTTCCAATTGGAATATACGGGTGCTGACAACCAAAAGCATCGCCCTGTTATGATTCACCGTGCACCATTTGGTTCAATGGAACGCTTCGTAGCCGTGTTGATTGAACATACAGCAGGTCACTTCCCCTTGTGGTTGACTCCTGATCAAGTAGCTATTCTGCCTATCTCTGACAAGTTTAATGACTATGCAAAGCAAGTTAGTGAGGAACTGAATGCACAAGATGTTCGTGCTTATGTTGACGATCGTTCTGAAAAGATTGGTCGTAAGATTCGCGATAACGAGATGAAGCACGTTCCTTACTTGCTCGTAGTCGGTGAGAAGGAAGCTGCTGATGGTACTGTCGCTGTTCGCAAGCAAGGCGAGGGCGATCAAGGTGTGCTTTCAGTTGCAGACTTTGCCAAGAAGGTAAATGATGAAGTGGCTGAAATGACAAAGGAATACTAAATCCTATTATAATTATATAGGTTAACATAAGAAAGTAGATGCAAAAAGCAACTTCCTTTAGAAAGGTTTCGGCTTTTTGCGTCTACTTTTTGTTTATTTTGGCGCAAAAAACGTTGATTTACTTTGCATTTCTAAAAAGATAGCGTAAATTTGCAGCCGATTAAATAAAAGGTTGAACGTTTGAGAGTTTCAAAAAGTAATTAAAAACCGATAAAAAAAGAAGGTGAGATTGCAAAGCTCTTAAACTCTTAAACATAAAAAACTTAATATCCTAATTAATGCCAGCACCGCAGAAGAATAATCGCCGCGACCGCAATAACAATAAACCTCAACATCGCATTAACGAACAAATTCGTTGTCGCGAAGTCCGTATCGTAGGTGATGATGTAGAGTCACAAGTAATGCCTACTCGTCAAGCCATTCAGCTTGCACAACAAAAAGAGGTTGACCTTGTAGAGATTTCTCCTAATGCCGAACCTCCTGTATGTCGCTTGATTAACTACTCTAAGTTCCTTTATCAGCAAAAGAAGCGCCAGAAGGAGCTGAAAGCAAAGCAAGTGAAAATTGAAGTGAAGGAAATTCGCTTCGGACCGCAGACTGATGAGCATGATTATAACTTTAAGTTGAAGCATGCGAAAGAGTTCTTGTCAGAGGGCGATAAGGTAAAGGCTTACGTATTCTTCCGTGGCCGTTCAATCTTGTTCAAAGAACAAGGTGAAGTACTTCTCCTTCGTTTCGCAAACGATTTGGAAGAGTATGGTAAGGTAGAGCAAATGCCTGTACTCGAAGGTAAGCGCATGATTCTTTTCATCGCTCCTAAAAAGACCGCACCTGCTAAAAAGACTGAAACTTCCGCAGAATCTGTTGCAGAAGAAGCAGAACAAAAGTCTACAAAGAAGGCTCCACAAGTAAAGGCAAAGAAAGAATATACTGGTCCCTTTGTTGAGGGCGAGGATTTCTAAATACATCCTTAATATGCTCATAGATATGCTGAAGCTAAAGTCGGTTATATTTTTGGGTCTTTTTGTCTTGCTACAATCATGCTCTGAAAATGAACCATTTAATAAGATGAAATTGAAAAATGGTGAGATTATAAGTGTCGATGATAATAGCAATATAGAACAAATTTTGGAAGAGCCTTTGTATGTTGCAAATACAGAAAAACCAACAATAAAAGGAAATGAAGTCCCGTTAGATACTTTAGTTGGCTTTACTAAGGTCTCTTGTAAAAACGAGTGGAAACGTTTCAAAGTAGGACAATGGGCTAGAACTTATGGCTTGTTGAACTCTGATCTTTTTTATGGAAAATGGGAATTCTATTATAAAGAAATACCATGTAGAAGCAATGAAATAGTAGTTGCTTACAATAAAATAAACGGATTGGTTGGTTTCTTACCATTAGGATATTCAGATGTTAGTAGTTTGTCTAAACCTATGGTAGCTTCGAACCCCTATCAGCGTGGATTCAGTGTTTATCATATTAATTATGGTGGCAATGTCTTAGCTTATACGGCGTTATTGCATCTGAAATGTAATAAAGAAGGTGATATTCTGAATTTCTATTATCCAATTTCTCCTGAAAAGTTGACTTGGGTAGTTGGTAGAGTACAAATTAATAAATACATTGGTAGTGAGTAGTAAGTTTTTTCTTTGTTGAATGTAATGTCATCTTCAAGAATGTTCGGGTGGACGACTCCTACTCCTCGTTTGGATGCAAGTACTTCAACTTTTGTTGGAAAAACTTATTTGATACATATATATGCAAATATGGCGGGACAGCGTGTTGCGTATTATTATCCTTACTCTCTAGAATGTTTAGAATGGAGCTTTCAAACAATTAATTTATAAAACGCTAGCGCGCTGCGTTCGGTATCTCACGCAGCCGCAGTGATATATTAACATAATAATAATAAAAGAAAATGCCAAAAGTAAAGACTAATTCTGGTGCTAAGAAGCGTTTCGCTCTCACTGGAACGGGTAAGATCAAAAGACGTCACGCTTACCACAGTCACATTCTGACTAAGAAGACTAAGAAGCAAAAGCGTAACCTCGACCACGTAGCTATCATCGATAGCACCAACCGTCGTCAGGTTCGTGAACTCCTTTGCCTCCGTTAATCTTCTTCGGAATAAGCACTGTAAGTTTAAACAAAACGAATCTTTTATCTTTCACATTAAAGTCTAACCGGATGTTTAGCTTCCAAGTTCGTCAGTCGTAATTTAGTAGAGTCTGTCGGCGCTAACTTCCAAAATGTAACAACAAAATGCCAAGATCAGTAAATCACGTAGCTTCAAGAGCTAAGCGTAAGAGAATTCTCAAACTCACCCGCGGTTACTATGGTGCCCGCAAGAACGTTTGGACCGTTGCCAAGAATACTTGGGAAAAGGGTCTGACCTATGCTTTCCGCGATCGTCGCAACAAGAAGCGCAACTTCCGCGCTCTTTGGATCCAGCGTATCAACGCTGCTGCACGTCTCGAAGGTCTCTCTTACTCACAACTCATGGGTGGATTGCACAAGGCTGGTATCGAGATTAACCGTAAGGTGCTCGCTGACCTCGCTGTCAACAATCCTCAGGCTTTCAAGGCCATCGTAGCTAAGGCTAAGTAAATATAAAGCCTTATTTACGAAAATTGAAGGAGAAAGTTCTCTTTTACCTTTTTAGGTGAGAACTTTCTCCTTTTTTTGTTTCCATAAGTGATGATTGCGTTATCGTCTTCTATTTGTATGCTTTATAGATAGGCGTTAGGCGTATTCTACAATATCAGTAAGTGCTAAACGTTTTTTCTCATTTATTGGGCAATCGGGTGCAATGTGTCCTATGGGGATAATGACGGCAGCTTCATAGCCGTTGGCGTTAAAGTAAGTTTGCATCTTATTGGTGTCGAAGTTGCAAACCCAGCACGATCCTAATCCACATTCGGTAGCTGCAAGACAAATGTGCTCGGCAGCAATGGCAATGTCAATGTCGGCATGAGCGTGTTGGTCGTAAGCTCTTGTCCAACAAGTATGTTCGTTCTTCATGCAAATGATGTAGAGTGGGGCGGTGGTAAACCAATCGCGATTGTATGCCTCGTGAAGTCTGGCTTTTGCTTCATCACTTTTGACAACGATAAATTTCCATGGCTGTTTGTTAACGGCTGAGGGGGCCAATCGGGCACACTCTAAAATGTAGTTTAATTGTTCATCGCTTACAGCCTCTGTCGTGTACTTTCTGGCAGAAAAGCGTTTTGTGGCTAAGTCTTTAAAGTTCATAGGAGTGATGTTTTTATTTAGTTTGTGTATAGCCTTCTTTTATTAATATATCCTTTAGTTTAGGACGCAAGTCGCCTTGCATAATAATCTCGTTATCTTTGGCCGTTCCTCCGACACCGCATTTTTGTTTTAACAATTTGCAGAGAGTTTGCAAGTCGGCGGTAGTTCCAATGAAACCACTTACGATAGTAACCGTCTTACCACCACGTCCAGCGCGTTCCATTCTGATGCGCAACTTTTGATGTTTGTTGGGTAAGGTTTCAGCTTCTTCAATCTTCTCCTCCGTATAAGCAAAGTCGTTATTTGTAGAATAGACAATGCCTTCTCTCTTTTTGCGTGTAACGTTGTGTTGGGGAGTGTTATCCACTTCGTTATCTTGTGGTGTTACCCCCGTAAGTGCGCTTAAAGCGTCTTTCCAATCTGTAGTCATGGTGTTCTCTTTATAACTTTTGTTGCAAATGTAGGCATATTTTTGTATTAATAGGTCTGTTGTTCCATTTTATGTTTTGATTTTAGTGCGCTTCATGCTTTTGCAACTCGGTTGCACAAATCGTTTTCTACTTTTGCAGTGTAAAAAATGATTTGTTATGGAAACTAAAAAATCAAAAGTAGGTTGCGCTTGTTGTTGCAATCATAGCGAAGCAGCTTCACATCACGATGAGGGTGGTGAGGCAAAGGAACGAGTTATCAAAATAGGAGTAGCTACAGTGTTGCTTGTGGGGGCAATGGTTATCGAAAAGTTCTGCTACTTAGAAATGTGGCAATTGCTCTTAGTTTATCTTGTGCCCTATTTAGTAGTGGGCTATGAAACATTGAAAGAGGCAGTTGAAGGCATCGTCGAAGGTGACGTGTTTAATGAAGACTTCTTAATGTCGGTGGCAACAATTGGTGCTTTGAGTATCGGTTTTATGCCTGGAGCAGTGGAGGCGGAGTTTGCTGAGGCAGTGTTTGTTATGTTATTCTTTCAAATAGGTGAACTGTTTGAGGGGTATGCCGAGGGAAAGAGCCGTAAAAGCATCTCGCACTTAATGGATATTCGTCCAGACGTGGCCTATGTAGAACGAGGGCATACGATAGTTCGTACATCCCCCGATGAAGTAAAGGTGAGTGAAGTGATTGTTGTAAAACCGGGTGAGAAAGTTCCACTTGACGGAGTTGTCGTAGAAGGACAATCCTCGCTCAATACGGTAGCTTTGACGGGCGAAAGCATGCCTCGTGAGGTAAAAAAAGATGACGATATAGCCTCAGGGTGTGTGAACTTGAGTGGGGTGCTGCGCGTAAAGACCACCAAGGCTTTTGGTGAGAGCACAGTCTCGAAAATCATTCAATTGGTGGAACGTGCTGATGAGCACAAGTCGAAGAGTGAATCGTTCATTAAGCGCTTTGCACGTGTTTATACCCCCATAGTTGTGTTTGCAGCAGTTGCTTTAGCCCTCATTCCGCCTTTCTTCTCGCCTTTGGGCTTTGGACTCGCCTTTACAACATGGCTGCATCGTGCCCTCATCTTTTTGGTCGTGTCATGTCCGTGTGCATTGGTCATAAGTGTGCCTCTAACCTTCTTTGGTGGATTGGGTGGAGCCTCACGCAAGGGTATTTTGATAAAAGGAAGCAATTATATGGATGCGTTAGCAAAGTTAGGTACGGTCGTGTTTGATAAGACAGGAACGCTCACGCATGGCGCATTTGTAGTAGAGGCCATTCACTCAACGGATTTCGATGCTAATGAACTGTTGCATTTGGCTGCACATGTAGAACATTACTCAACGCACCCCATTGGTGCCGCACTGCGCGATGCTTTCCCGAATGAAGCTGTTGATGGTTGTAAGGTAGACGATGTAGAAGAAATTGCGGGACAAGGTATTCGTGCACGAGTAGAAGGTAAGACCATATGTGTGGGTAATGCCAAAATGATGCAAACATTAGGAGTAGAATGGCACGAATGTCATTGTGCGGGTACTATCATTCATGTAGTTGTTGACGGCATCTACGTAGGTCATATTGTAATTAATGATCAAATAAAGTCAGAGAGTGCGGCAACAATGCGCGAACTGAAAGCTCTGGGTGTGAATAAAACGGTGATGCTAACGGGCGATCGTGACGTAGTAGCTCGTGATGTAGCAACAAAAATTGGTATTGATGAATATCATGCTGCTTTAATGCCAGGAGACAAGGTGAGCTATGTAGAAGGTTTGATGCAGCAAAAAGATGAAGCGCGTACTTTAGCCTTTGTGGGTGATGGTATAAACGATGCTCCTGTACTGAAGCGCTCAGATGTAGGTATTGCAATGGGGGGCTTAGGTAGTGATGCAGCCATTGAAGCTGCCGATGTAGTATTAATGGACGATAATCCTTCGAAAGTTGCTTTGGCTATACGCATAGCACGTCGGACAATCCGAATAGCTCAGCAAAATGTGTGGTTTGCAATCGGTGTAAAGGTAGCCATACTCTTGCTTGCCGTAGTAGGGTGGAGCAGTATGTGGATGGCCGTTTTTGCTGATGTCGGTGTAACATTCTTGGCTGTACTTAATGCGATGCGTGCTTTAAAGTGATAGTAGGTTGCTAACTTTTTACTACTTTTGTGTTGCACAAAGCATATATTTATGGAAAAGATAAAGAATCCGTATTTAGGGAAAGAAGGCTATCACTGTATCTGTTGCAGTCCTGAAAATCCGATAGGTTTACACTTATCGTTTTATGAAGACGGTGATGATGTGTTGACCCAGTGGCGTCCGTCAGAAAACTTTCAAGGTTGGGTTAACACCTTACATGGTGGTATCATTAGTATGTTGATGGATGAAGTCGCAGGTTGGGTAATAAACCGAAAGTTGCAAACAACGGGTGTAACAACGCGTTTGGAGGTAAAGTACCGTCGTCCTGTGCTCACTGATGAAACGTTGATAACGGTTCGTGGCCATATAGCTAACCAACGTCGCAATATAGTGACAATTCAGTTAACACTCGAAAACTCGAAGGGGGAAGTGTGTGATGAAGGTGAAGCTGTTTACTACACGTTTGGGGCTGAAAAGGCACACGAAATGGGTTTTGATGGTTGTGAATTAGAGGATTAATGTAAAAACGAAGTTCTGTACAAAGTTGATTTGTACAGAACTTCGTTTTGATATTTACCCCTCGATATTCTGCGTGATACCATTCATCTGTCTAATATCCACACCCGCTGCGTCCACTACGCTCATCGAGGTGTTCAGCACGTACACACCCAGCGTGTTTCTCGCTAAATTCACGGTTGATGTCCGCTAATTCTTTTAGGCCGAAAATGTAGTCATCGTACATATCGTCCATGTCGATGCCCTCGCAGTCCGCTCCGCCAAAGTTGAGGGCATTCTTAACAATGGCAATGCGTTCTTCAGTAGTTGTGTCTTTAATTAAAAGGCTCTTCATATTTTTGTGTTGTTAGTTTTATGATTTTCTTTTTACCCCTCTAATCGCTTGCGCTTCCAAAGGATTGTCGGGCCAAGCATGTTTGGGGTAGCGCCTGCGTAGCTCCTTTCTAACTTCAAAGTAAGCATTATCCCAAAAGCTACGGAGGTCTTGTGTTAATTGTACGGGTTTAAAGCCTGGAGAGAGAAGTTCCATTAATACAGGCTGCTTACCTTCGTTTATGCGTGGTGTATCTTGTAGCCCAAAGCATTCTTGCAGCCTTACGCTAACGATGGGGGCTTCAGCACCTTGTCGGTAGTCAATGCGTATGTGGCTACCCGTAGGCACTTGAATGTGAGTGGGGGCTAATCGATTAATATCGTTTTGCAATTCGTAGGGGATAAGTGCCCAAATGACTTCTTTTAAGTCAATGCGTTTTAGGTCGGTAAGTGTACTTCTGACCTTGTTGCCTTCAGTTAGATAAAAAGGCAACCACTCATTGCATGTCGAAAGTAGGTAGTCGGTGCTTACATCGGGTATGTGCAGTTCAGGGTGCCATTCGCTCACTTGGTGAATGCGAAGTTGCAACGCTCGTACCTCGTCGGTCCAATTTAGCACGCTCGTACCATCCTTTTTAACCTTGTCACAAATGGCATGAATGATACTATCGCGGTTGCAATTTGAGAGCGGCGTGGCGCTAACGATAAGTTGTCCAATGCAACGTTCGTTTTGTGCAATGATAGCATCGTCTTTGATGCTCCATGAGATCTTCTCGCGTGTAGTAAAGCAATCACTTTCGAGCGAATTGATGTCAAGAGGTGCAGCTAAGAACACTCGGCTCATGCCTTGTTGGTTGTTGTCGTTCATAGAAGCTATGACCACCCAAGAGTAGGCAGAAAGCTCATCGCCATTGTCAAAGCAAGCAACGTTGCCACCTGCCGTCTTAAAATGTCCAATGCTATTTGTTGCTTTTGCAATGCGTTCGGGAAAAGCGTATGACAACATTAGCCCAATGTCCTGTGGGTGAACATCTTCATTATGCTCTTCGACGTGAATAATCTTTCTGTATTCCTTCGCTATTTGTGCAATATTAAACCACCCATTCAGTTTTCGCTGCCTTCGGTAAGAGCGTAAAGTAGAGATGCGTAGTGAAAGGTCAGTATTGTTCTTATCGATTAAGGGATCTTTTTCTTCTAATACGGCTGCAATATCACAAGCCAAAGCTTTCATCGTAGGAGTTTTCGCTCTCAATAGCATTTTGGCTATACGTGGGTGGCATGGAAAGACCGATATTTGACGTCCAACAGTTGTAATCTTTCCTTTATCATCTATAGCTCCTAAGGACGTGAGTAATTTGAGTGCAGCATGAATGTGCGGCTGGGGAGGTGGGGTCAACCAAGGGAGCGCATTCATATTAGTTTCGCCAAAGGCAGCGACGTTAAGCAGTAAAGACGTTAGATCCGCTTCAATGATTTCGGGCGTACGTTGCTCTCTCATCAGCGCCTCGTGTTGTTTCGTCCAAAGTCTATAGCAAAAGCCATTGGCTATACGCCCTGCACGTCCGCTTCGCTGTTGCGCCATGTCTTTACTTATCCTAACCGTTTCAAGACGGCTAAGCCCTGTGCGGGGATTGAATACGAGTTTACGATAATAGCCGCTATCGATCACAATTCTTACCCCCTCGATAGTTAAAGACGTTTCGGCAATCGGGGTAGCCAAGACGATTTTACGCTCGTTAGGCGCAGATGGTGCAATGGCCTTCTGTTGTTCCTCAAGTGATAAGTTGCCGTATAAGGGATAAACCTTTGTAGGAGCTAAACTTTCTCCTAACGCTTCATAGCATCTTGTGATGTCAGCTTGGCCTGGTAGGAAAACAAGAATGTCTCCTTCATGTTTATCGTGTGCTTCACGTATGGTAGGAAGTACAGAATACACGATGTTGTTAACGCTCGTATCTTCTTGAGAATAAATGGTCTCGATATCGTACGTTCTTCCTTTGCTTTCAATGAGTGGTGCTTGCAATTTTTGACAAATTGTTGTGGCATCAATTGTGGCCGACATTACAACAATCTTTAAGTCGTCGCGAATGAGTTGCTGAACTTGCCGTGTGAGTGCAAAGGCCAGATCAGCGTTTATGTTTCGTTCGTGAAACTCGTCAAAAATAACAACGCTAACTCCGTCAAGTGTAGCATCGTCAATCAGCATTCTACTAAGAATGCCCTCTGTTACTACCTCCAACCGTGTTTGACTTGACACTTTGTTATCAAATCGAACACGATAACCCACCGTTTTGCCCACTTCCTCGCCTAATAAGTGTGCCATGCGCTGTGCAATATGGCGTGCTGCAATTCGACGAGGCTCAAGCATAATGATTTTGCCCGTAAGGGGTAGTCCTTTCATCATAGTTAGCGGCAGTAGGGTAGACTTACCCGCTCCGGGAGGAGCCGTAATTACTACCGCCTCGTTGTGGAGTACAGCCTTATTCACTTCCTCAACGATAGCTGCTGCGGGCAAGTCCTTTGCTTGATTGATGAGCGTGTTCAATTGCATTGATATAGTAGAAAGAATATATTCGGCTTGTAGTATGTGCTACAAACCGAATATATTGATATACAGTAAATATTGAGTACTTATATAATCTTATTGTTTAGACAGAATAGCGCCCAAAGTTCGTGCTCTCTCTAAGTCATCAGTTTGCGCTCCTTGCTTCCATTCAACGGGAGACTCGACCACTTGCATCTTCATCTTCTCATTGAATGAACTGATAACTTTCACGGCTTGGCTGCTCCAAGTGAAGCCGCCAAATATGCCTAAGCGGTGATTGTTGACCTTGCGTTCGACCAATCGTCTGAGCAAGTCCTCGACAATGGGGAATACTCCACCATTGTAAGTCGGTGCGCCAATAGCTAAGGTGTCGTAACGGAAGATATCTGTCAATACCTCGTCCATGGTTGATACACTCAGATTGTGCACAATAATCTTACGCGTGCCGGCCTTCGCTGCTCCTTGAGCAATGGCTTCAGCCATGCGCTCGGTGTTGCCATACATTGAGCCGTAGCATATAACAAGGCCGTGCTGCGTCTCGCCAGTTGCCAATCGCGTATATGTAGCTAAGGCTTGTGGTATTTGTTCCTTCCAAATGGGGCCGTGCGTAGAACATATCATCTTAATGTCAACGTTGGCCAACTTCTTGAGTCCAGCTTGCACTTGCATGCCGTATTTACCCAAAATGCAAGCATAGTAGCGTTCCATTTCAGACCAATAGATAGTCGTATCCATATCGGTGTCAACCACGCAACCATTCAATGCACCGAAGCAACCAAAGGCATCGCCAGAGAAAAGCGTTTGCGTAGTTTCGTCGTAGGTCATCATGGTCTCAGGCCAATGAAGCATCGGGGTGAGGTAGAATTTCAGCTGGTGGTGACCTAACGCAAGCGTGTCACCGTCAGCAATGGTGAGGTCATCGTTTTTGCTGACCCCATAGAAGCCTTCCACCATTTCCATGGTCTTTTTGTTGCCCACGAGTTTTACGTTGGGGTAGTATTGGCGAATGAGTGAGATAGCTCCCGAATGGTCGGGCTCCATGTGGTTGATGATGAGGTAGTCAATGGGGCGATCGCCAATGATGTTTTTAATCTTTTCAATGTATTCGGTAAAGAAAGCCACATCAACGGTGTCGACTAAGGCTACTTTGTCATCGTCGGCTATGAGATAGGAGTTGTAAGACACGCCATAGGGTAAAGGCCAAAGTCCTTCGAAGCGATGCTTTGTGCGGTCATTAACGCCTACGTAATAAATTTTATCTTGAATGTGCATAAGATTTTGTTTAGCGTTTTATTTCACTGCGAAGTTACGTAAAAATGCGGTTGAACGTACTGTATTTATACAAAAAACGTATAGCAATGGTGCATTGCTATACGTTATTGAGATGTAGTCGTTTCTGTAGCGGCTAAAATTTAAAAAGCATGGCTTGGTAGAAAAAGATTATCTCGATGAGTATCTTCTACAATGCTTTTTACTTCTTATCTTTTTTAGCTTTAGGGTCAGAAAGTTCAACGGCAAAAGACTTATTGATGCCCGTTTGCGTTTTGGCACGAATCCAAAGCACGCGGTCGGTGCTGAGGTTAGCGGCCTTAACTGCTTCCTCGAAGTCAGTTGTGGTGCGCATTTCGCGGTCGTTCACTTTCATGATGATAAGTCCCTTTGTTACGCCAGCCTCTTTGAGTTTGCCGTCGCGGATAGCGGAAACCATTAAGCCGTATGGCAAGCTAAGTTCTTGCTTTTCGCTATCAGTTAAGGGACGAAGCGCTGCGCCCATAGCGTCAGTGTCAAGTGCTTGAACAGCAGTAGTTGTGCCCTGAATGTTGCGCAAGGTGAGTGTAGCGGTGCGTTGCTTCTTATCACGTAGATAAGTTACAGTCACCTTATCGCCGGGACGATGATTGGTAAGTAATTCTTGTAATTCGCCGAACTTAGAAATCTTCTTTCCGTCAACAGCAGTAATCACATCGCCTTCTTTCAGTCCACCTTCGGCAGCAGCACCATCAGCACTTACTTCGCCTACGTAGATACCGTTAACTGTACCAAGGTCGGGATTCTTGCCCTTCTCCTTTTGTTGGTCGATGTAGTTGGTAACGTCCATACCCGATATGCCCAACAAGGCGCGCTGAACGGTACCATATTTGCGAAGGTCAGCTACGACCTTATTCATAATCGCAGTAGGAATGGCAAAGCCGTAACCAGAGAAAGATCCTGTTTGTGAGTAAAGCATGGCATTAATGCCTACCAACTCGCCTTGCGCATTGACCAAAGCACCACCAGAGTTGCCTGGGTTGATAGCGGCATCGGTTTGAATGAAACTATCGATACTACCCGGTGTAGCATTCAGTGAACGTGCTTTGGCGCTCACAATACCAGCGGTTACGGTAGAGGTGAGGCTAAAGGGGTTGCCAATAGCCAATACCCATTCGCCTAACTTGAGCTTGTCAGAGTCGCCTACCTTAATGGCTTGCAATCCTTTCGCTTCGATTTTAATCAAAGCCAAGTCGGTTGATTTATCTGTGCCAATGATACGAGCCTTAAATTCGCGGTTGTCGTTCAACTTGACGGTCATCTCGTCAGCGTCTTCGACCACGTGGTTGTTGGTTACGATGTAGCCGTCTTCGGTAAGGATTACACCCGAACCTGCGCCTTGACGCTTAGGAGTTTGGATCTGACGTTGTTGGCGTCCGCTATTGCCACGTCCAAAGAAGTCGCCAAAGAAGTCGTCAAAGCCGAAGGGGTCGTTATATTCAACAGTTTGAGTCTTACTGTTGGTGGTTACTTTAATGTAAACTACAGAATTTACTGCATTCTCGGCAGCATAAGTTAAGTCTATTGGGTTGGCCGGAACGGCTGTCGCAGCCATAGCCGGAGTTTGTAAACCTAATGTGAGGGCCAATACCCATAAAGGAAGATATTTACGTGTCATATCGTTTTTATATAGGTTATATTTTATTCGTGGCGCAAAAATATAAAATCAACTTATTGCGCGTATGTCATTTAGCGAAAAATAACGCTAAACTTTCTCTCTTTTAACACGTATAATACTTCTGATAATAGAATTTAGTAAAATTACTCATGTTTATCTAATCCGGAACTTGAGTAATATATAAAAACTCGTTTCGATCATTTGTTGTAATCGAAACGAGTTCTTATTTGAAAATAGGACAAGCAAAAGATAATAGCATCTTATTTGCGTTTTTTATTATCAAATATTTTTTCCAAGAAATGTTGGATATGCTTTCCGAATTTTTCACCCACGATGCCAGCTATTATGGGAGGCAATAGATAAGTAACGATGAATGCTATAACCTTCATGTTATTTCTATAATCTATTAAGACATTTGGTGATCCATTTTCCTATTTTTCCTACAATACCTGTAGACCCAGTAATAGCACCAGATGTAGCAGACCATGCAACTCCTTTCCAACTAACACTTCCAGATACGACCTTTGAACCAACAGCTCCTAAACAGGCTCCTACAACAGCACCAGCTATATCTGCCCCAACAAATGCTGGAACTGCCCTTGTTTGAGGGGTTTCCCAATATTTAAGTGAACTTTGAGAAACATTTAATACAACTCCTCCTAAAGCACCTTTAGGAACTGTATCAAAGTCCTTTGATAAAAACATACCATTATCTTCTTTAGCTTCAAGTTGGGAGAAGTCTACGTCAGAATACTTTATTTCCCATTGGTTAATTAACGTAGTGACCTTATGTTCAAAATCAAAATTCGATAAAGAACCTGAAGCATTTTCAACAACATAATCAACAAGTTGCATAAATGTTTTATATTCAAAACTATCTATACTACCAGATTCGTATGCTTCCTTGATTAAGGTCCTAATTTCTTCAGTAGTAATTTCCTCTGCATCCTCTACAGTCCTTGAAGTTTTAGCATAAAAACTATTCATTAAATCTTCTGTACAATATAGTTTTTTATAAGTTTCTAAACCTTGCATAAGAAACTGCTTGTCAGAATCAGAGATAGACAATTTTTTTACACTTTCTTTCTGAAAGCTCAGCACCTGGTTAATAGCGTCTACTTTAGTAGTAGCAAATGTCTCTGGCTCAAAAAAATTTAAATCTGCGTCATTTAGCATTTCATTATGAACTTTTCCATAAATGGAGAAAGTCTCAAAATTACTTTTCTTTTCAATAGTAGGCTTATTAGAAAGGTTCTCATCCATGTTGGAACAACCTGCTATAACCAATAAAGCCACTACAAAATACAAAATACTTTTCATTTGCTTTGGTTTTAAAAGGATTAAATTAATAATTAAACACAATGCAAATGTAAATCTATTGCATAATAAGAAACAAATATTTATAAACAATTTTGCATATACCATGTTGCATAACATATAGAAAGCATATGTTCAAACATTTTGCAACTGCCGCGAGTTTTAAAAAACACTGCCCCTCTAATGTGGGTTGACAAATTGCAGTTTTACCCGCACGAGTTGTTATTGCTATAGAATGCCGTAGACTATAAAGTCGAAGAAAAGTGTCTTTTTGTAAATAAGGTTGACTCCTAAAATCTACAAAATGACTGAATTTTTAGAACAAAAGAAGAAGGAGTTCGAAAAGTGTCAAGAACTTTACCGCCTTCGTGTGTTAGAACACCTAAGCTACCGCGAAATATCCCAACAAATGGGAATGCCTTGCAGCAGTGTGTACAAGAAAATCCGTACCTTTGAGTCTGAAAACCCCGAATTATCATCAAGGATGCAGAAACAAGGTAAGGAAATTACTCCAGAGGACTACAAAGCATTAGTTCAGGAGGTTACGGAATTGAAGAAGCAAGTAAAGGCAGAACGTCTTCGTGCAGACTTCTATGAGGAAATGGTAGCTTTTGGTAAGGAAGTATATGGCATAGACCTAAAAAAAGCTGGCACCAAGTAGCTAATAGGCTTCACACAAGAGATAAGAAAGGTTATCCTATTCTATCTATGTGTCATCTACTTGGTGTATCAAAGCAAGCCTATTACAAGCATGAAGACAAAGTTTTGGAGAAAATGGCCCAAGAGTCATTTGTTGTTGAGTTCATAAAGGACATTCGTAAGAAAGATCCAGGGATAGGAGGCAACAAACTATGGGATATGTATCAAAAGCTATTTGGTTCTTCTCGCAGTGTTGGTTATAACCGTTTTTACGATATAGTAGATAAATATGGATTAAAGGTACGTAAGGTTAGACGTCGAGCGAAGACAACAGATTCAACTCATGAGTATCCATTATATCCAAATATTGTAAAGGACTTAATACCAGTGCGTCCTTGCCAGCTGATAGTTAGCGATATAACGTACATTCCGTTTTATTTAGCCCCTGAAAGTGGAGAGTATGAATTTTGCTATCTATCAATCATTACGGATTATTATACCAAAGAAATTGTCGGTTATCGTGTGGCTCCTACATTGGAAGCAAAATATACGATTGAAGCTCTTAAAATGGCCTTAAACCATTATGTAGGTTATGACCTTAGTTCGTTGATTCATCACTCTGATCGAGGTGTTCAGTACGCTAGTTTTGCTTATACTGAATTACTTAAGGAGAAAAAGATACAAATTAGTATGACAGAAAGCGGTAATCCAAAGGATAATGGCGCAACCGACAAACCCTGTGGGGAGGGTGTACGGATACTAACCCAAAATCGTTGCTAAACGATACATGATTACAAAAATTAGTACCTTTGTACTATGAATCGTAGCAGCAATATAAATATGTATGAAGGCCTTGCCTC
>JBNMKQ010000009.1:0-34107 GCA_050874425.1 Alloprevotella sp. | reverse complement strand
TTTATGAGTGATACTCAAGTATTTGCAAGTCAAGGCATCGAGCCTTGACTTGCAAATGCCGACGCGGGGACGCGTCGCCCCCAGACTAGCTTGCGTTTGCAACATTTTGCTAGCGCGTGCTGGAGTTATCGTGCAAGGCGAATGCAACCGAGCTCGAATTGCTGAGCCGCAGCCGATAATGTCAAAGAAAAGCACGCGTTACGTAGGGACCGATAAATTGCAGTTTACCCACACGAATCAACATAGACCCGGAATAAATAGATAGAAAAGAATATACGCAAGCAATGCATTGCTATAATTAAAAGTATGCATTGCTTGCGTATTTAGCAAGAGATTTTTTGTAGACTTAACGCTTATCCCATGTGCGGAAAATCTTGTAACCTATAGTGGCAACGAAGATGCTCATCAAAGGACTGATGATATTGAAAAAGCAATAGGGCAAATAAGTGAAGGTGGAAACACCAAGAACAGTGCTTTGCGTCATGCCACATGTGTTCCACGGGACGAGCACGGAGGTAACGGTCACGCTGTCCTCTGTGGTACGACTCAAAAGGCGACGTTCAAAACCTTGACGATCGTAAATCTTCTTAAACATATTGCCTGTAAGTAAGATGCAGATGTATTGGTCGGCCACGGCTAAGTTGAGCATCAATCCGCTGCAAACGGTTGAAGCGACCAAACTCACGCGGCCATGAATCATGCGCACAAATATCTGCGTAATGCCACGCACCATGCCACCTGCCTCCATGGCTCCTCCAAAACACATGGCACAGATGATAAGCCAAATCGTGTTCATCATACCCGCCATGCCACGTGTGGCTACTAACGAAGTGAGCATAGGACTGTGGGTAGAGACTGATGTAGAACCATAGATGCTTTGCATAGCTCCTTTAAAGAGGTTGCCGTCGGCTATCTCACTCAACACTTCAGGTTGGAAGATGAGGGCAAAGACGACAGCTATCAGCGTTGACATAAACAGCGTTACAACTGGCGGCAAACGACGTGCTATCATCACGCCCGTTATAATCGGCACGAGTAATAGCCACGGGGTTATATGGAAACGAGATGAGAGAGCTGCTGAGAATAGGAATACTTCATTACCAGCCGTGCTTTCGTGCGTAAAACCAGCTATGGTAAAGATGACCAACGCTATGAGTAGGGAGGGAAAGGTGGTAATCATCATATAGCGTATGTGCTTAAAGAGAGGCACTCCTACCCCACCCGATGCGAGGACGGTGGTGTCGGACAGGGGAGAAATTTTATCACCAAAATAGGCACCACTGATAATGGCTCCTGCTATCCATCCGTCTTCAAATCCTTGTGCTCGACCGATGCCCATGAGAGCGATGCCAATGGTGGCAATGGTGGTCCACGAGCTGCCAGTCATGACACTTACTAAAGCGCTGATAAGACAAGTAGAAGTGAGGAATACTTCGGGGTGAATGATCTTCATACCATAATATATCAGTGAGGGCACTACTCCGCTCACCATCCACGTACCACTCAATGCACCAATAAAGAGAAGTATGAGTATGGCACTGGTTACGCTTGATATGTTGCGCGTAATGGCTTGTTCAAACTCTGCCCATGGCACTTTTAAGAATTGTGTGCCCAACAAGACACAAAATGCGGATACTACCAACAGTGTTACTTGGCTGGCCCCTTCCAATGAGTCGCTGCCATAAGCCCGAATGGTGGCCACCAACATTAGCACCAATACGACTAAAGGCAAGAGGGATAAGAAGGCTGAAGGCGTTTGTTTCGTTTCGTTCATGTATAGTTATACGTGTTATTTTCTTATTTTCGACTGCAAAATTAATAATAATACGCTATTCCAACAATTATATGCAATGTTTTTTATAAATATTCATTTTATAGTTGGTAATAGAAGTCTAGTCTCGGATTTAGATAAACTGCGTTAACTCAGCTCTTATTATCGTTTACTTTTGAAAACTCTGCTTTACAACATATACACTAAACTTGGTGCATTCAAAAATAAAGCGTAATTTGCGGCCGAAAAACGAGGAAACACTTCGTTAACGCACCCACACAATTGCTACACCCCTATACATAATAGGTATATACACGAGAAAAGTGGGTGCTGAAGTTTCACCTAAATCAAGTAATAAGAACCATGAAAGTCTACAATTCGCACGAGATTAAAAACATTGCGCTCCTTGGCAATGACGGCTCAGGTAAGACCACGCTCACTGAAGCCTTGCTTTTTGAAAGTGGTCAGATTAAGCGTCGTGGACGTATAACGGCTAAAAATACGGTGTCGGACTATTTTCCCGTTGAGCAGGACTATGGTTATTCCGTTTTCTCTACTGTTTTCCATACAGAATGGAAAGGCAAAAAGTTGAACATCATTGACTGTCCGGGTTCGGACGACTTTGTGGGTGCTGCACTTACCGCACTCAACGTTACTGACACGGCTATGTTGCTTATCAATGGCCAGTTTGGCCCTGAGGTTGGTACACAAAACCACTTCCGCTACACGGAAAAGCTACACAAACCCGTTATCTTCTTAGTCAACCAACTTGACGCTGACGGCTGCGACTACGACGTTGTTGTTGAAGACTTACAGACCATCTATGGTCAGAAAGTAGTGCCCGTACAGTATCCAGTAAAAACAGGGGCAGACTTTAACGCACTGATTGATGTCATCTTAATGAAAAAGCTCACCTGGGGGCCTGATGGTGGCGAACCAACACTTGAAGACATTCCAGCTGAAGAAAAAGATAAAGCAGAGGCTATGCACAAAGCATTGGTAGAAGCTGCTGCCGAAAACGACGAAGGACTGATGGAAAAGTTCTTCGAGACAGAGCACCTTACTGAAGACGAAATGCGTGAAGGCATTCGCAAGGGTATGGTTACGCGCAGCATCTTCCCCGTATTCTGTGTTTGCGCTTCAAAGAACATGGGTGTTGGCCGCCTCATGGAGTTCTTGGGCAATGTAGTGCCTTTTGTAGACGAAATGCCTGCCGTACACAATACACGCGGCGAAGAGGTAAAACCCGACCCCGATGGTCCTACCTCTATCTACTTCTTTAAGACGGGCGTTGAACCCCACATTGGTGAGGTGCAATACTTTAAGGTAATGAGTGGTACCGTTCACGAAGGTGACGACCTTACAAATGCCGACCGTGGTTCGAAAGAACGCATGGCTCAACTCTTTGTATGCTCTGGTGCCAACCGCGAGAAGGTAGAAGAGCTACAAGCGGGCGATATTGGTTGTACTGTTAAGCTAAAGGACGTGCGCACAGGGAATACCTTAAACGCGAAAGACTGTGAGAACCGCTTCAACTTCATCAAATATCCTAATTCTAAATATACGCGCGCTATTAAGGCGGCTAATGAGGCTGACACCGAAAAGATGATGGCTGCTCTCAACCGCATGCGCCAAGAAGACCCAACATGGGAGGTAGAGCAAAGTAAGGAATTGCGCCAGATTTTGGTTCACGGACAAGGCGAATTTCACCTTCGCACACTGAAGTGGCGTTTGGAGAACCTGGACAAGATACCTGTAGAGTTCTACGAACCTCGCATACCTTATCGCGAAACAATCACCAAAGCTGCTCGCGCTGACTATCGCCACAAGAAACAGAGCGGTGGTGCTGGACAATTTGGTGAAGTTCACTTGGTTATCGAGCCTTATAGTGACGGCATGCCCGACCCAACCGTTTATAAGTTTGGCGGACAAGAAATTCGTGTTACGATAAAGGGCAAAGAAGAGATACCCTTGGAATGGGGTGGCAAACTCGTATTCATCAACTCTGTTGTAGGTGGTGCTATTGATGCCCGCTTTATGCCTGCTATTCTGAAAGGCATTATGAGCCGTATGGAGCAAGGTCCACTCACAGGTAGCTATGCACGCGATGTACGCGTTGTCGTATACGACGGCAAGATGCACCCCGTTGACTCTAACGAGCTCTCATTCATGTTGGCAGGCCGCAATGCCTTTAGCCAAGCCTTTAAGGAAGCAGGGCCGAAGATTTTGGAACCGATCTACGACGTTGAAGTATTCGTTCCGGGTGATAAAATGGGCGACGTTATGAGCGACCTTCAAGGACGACGCGGCCTCATCGTAGGTATGAGTAGCGAAAATGGCTACGAGAAGTTACAAGCCAAAGTACCTTTGAAGGAGATGTCTAACTACGCTACTTCACTCAGTTCACTCACTGGCGGCCGTGCTTCATTCATCATGAAGTTTGCTAGCTACGAACTCGTTCCTGGCGACTTGCAGAAGAAGTTGATTGAAGAACATGAAGAGGAACAACAAAAGCAATAACAGATTGACAATCCTGGTTTTTCTATAAAATAACACTTTAAGCCCTTGCTAATGACGAGATGTCATAGCAAGGGCTTTTTTATCCTATAGATTTAAAGAGTAAATAGTCGTTTCCAACAAGACTTATATATGCATTAGAAACTATAACGAATTGTGTGAGTAAGACTGCAATTGGGCCTCACCCCCTAACCCCCTCTCCTTGAGGAGAGGGGGGACAAGTCACCTTTTCTTGCTCATTTTAAGGAAATATCTCAAGCAAGAAACTGGGAAGAAAAAGGTAACTTCAGTCCCCCTCTCCTCAAGGAGAGGGGGTTAGGGGGTGAGGCCCAATTGCAGTTTCATGTCACAATAGGAAGCTAAAGAATATCGCAATATGTATGGATAAAGTTAAAACTTAGCACGCTACCAAGCTACAAAGCTACCACCCTATCTGCTCTAATCCTTTCTTCCACCGCCAAAGGGGAAAATCGTTGATTATAGAAACTATGCCAACCTCATCAGTATAGTGCTCTAACGCTTTCAACAATCGTGGCAATAAGGGGCTGTGAGAGCGCTCTACAGTAGTAAAGCCATAGTTGTCCTGCCACCTCAGATTAGATGGTCCCCACAGAGCAAAGAAATAATTGAAATCAAAAGGCTCGTTAGGACGAAGAAGCACAAAATCTACTACTACATCTAATATCATAGAGTGCAACTTCGAAGGGCGACTTGTATGAAGCTGAAAATACTCCAACAAAAGTGTCTTAACGCGCCTTGCACTAACCTTTAAGCCTTGACGCTGCAAATAACGACATATCACCCATCCATAACTGTCGTGGAATGCTGGGTGTATCTGCTGCGGCGTAATATTCATATTCTTTAAAAAACGATAGGCACGTACTGGGCTTTGTATGGACGCTTTACGAGCTAAATCCACTCGCGACTCGTTGATCATATAACGAAACAACAAACGCTGATAATTATCGCGCCCAACGCCATTTTCATCAATCATATTACGCTGCAAGGCTCGCATTACGATTAGGCATCGTATAATAATATCTTTTGCGCCCTCCACCTTACGCGCCATGCGACAAATATCATAAACGACCCAAAACAATGCCATACGCGAATACTCCGTGTCGCACGCATTTATATTATACAAGGCAAGGTCTAATGCCTCTTGCCACTTCCCCTGTTTGCGTAAATGCAGCACATCTAAAGACGACATATACCCCTCCTTGTTTTGCTAAATTACTTATTTGACGGTACGAATGACTCATACGTACCATTACTATAAAACACTCGTATCTCTTTAATACGGCGTTCGTCTTTGTCAATATTTATCGCATTCATAACGACGCTACCATTACCTCTAATAGTAGCACGCTGATCACGTCGTGTGCCATAAGCCATAGCACGATGCTCAACACTTGATGGAGGATAAGCTGCCGACTGTTCTCCTGCAAACAATGCTCCATTCTCGTTCGCTGCATCTGGGTCTATCGGCTGTAATGTGGCTGCCTGTTGTCCAGTTTCTCCACCGTTTTCACCTGGCTCATTTGAGAGGGGGACAGCGTGTTCACCCGTCAACATATCACCTTCACCAAACATCAGCCAATTAACATTTATTTCAGGAAATCCCTGATGTATGCCCATGATGTGTTTATTAGTAGGATTGGTGCGTCCTGTTAATATGCTTGAGAGTGAAGCAGGCGAAATACCCAAACGAGCAGCAAAGTCCTGCTGCGAGAGTTTGGTATATTCCATAATGGTTCTAATTCTATCTATCATATACTTTCCTTATTACATTATATCGAGGTGAATACGCAGGCCAAGCAAAAAGTACGCATTCGATGATACTAATAGCAACAAAATGCACTGTAAAATAGAACAATATTATGATTGCTTCTATTTGATTGCATCACACTAACAGCGCTCTCATGTCAACTAACATTCAAAGCCTCATCAGATCTCATCATCATTTCTCTGCACAACTGAGGGAGAACGATCAAAGCAGCATTCTCAGCACACAAAAATCGGACATAAAAACCAAAACCTCTTTTTGTGGCTCTTTGCTTAGCGTTTACAAAGATAAACAGAATGGAGGAGTAATGCAACACATTTGCAAATTATTTGGTAATTTACTTTTCAAAAGCATAGATTTATTTATTTAAATTCCATATATTCATAGCTAATTTACATTTTATATTTTTAAATTACATCTAGTCATACATCCTGTCCTTAAAATTAAACATGTACTTTCTTAAAGAAAGAGTTTTTTATTGGCTTTCAGCGAGTTTTATCAATTTTACATTTCATTATTCCCCTATTTTTACTATACATACGTCTATACTTGTTTATATAAGTAACTATTACGTTAATACAAGCAATATTTACGTGGCTTTCAATTAATTACACTTAGATAAACAGATTACATAAATATTAATTTACAAAACCAATTTAGTATATTACATTTATAAATGTGTATATTTAATATTGTAAAAGCATTGAACAATAAACAAAACACAACTATATTATTTTGTTTACGCAATTACATTTCAATATTTTACTTTTTATATTTATGGAGTTAAATGCAAACAAATCCTTCATGTAAATTTTGAGGTCTCTACCCTTTCATTATTTACGCCAAATCGGACAAACCTGGCAAATGGGCAAGTTCATCATTCTATCGCAACCACAGACAGTATAAAAGCAACGTTAATCAATGATTATCAACTATTTAGATGCATTTTTGAGCAATATACAAAAAGTATCATTTAGAAAAAAGCAACTTATGTTTTGCTATACACATATAGCAAATAATGTACTTAATATTATACAAATAGCATAAATGGCCTTTTTGAAGGCCATTTAACACACGAATTTACATTTTCTCCATACATTCGCAGCACAGTAAGACTATTCTGAACATCAAAACGAGAAATATTAAGTGGCTTTCCTCATTGTTTACACCAAGTTAAACAGATTGTCGGAAGTCGTAGAAGAGCATTCCAGAATGGCAGTTCCGATAAATGAGACAGATAGACGAAGCAAATAGGAAAACTTCCTATTAGAAAATTTGAACAAAAACGACCCTATTCACCTCTTGTTCTACACAATGCTAATTATATAACAGCCTCAGTCCTCCTCTCCTCACCAACTATGGCTAACAACGACGCACAAAATGCAGTAGAGGCACGTTTACTTTTATAGCTCTTCTACCCCACTCCACCCTTACCACGGCATAAAAAAACGACAAGCACGGCCTCATTGTGCAGCGCTTGTCGTTTGATTTCTCATCTAAAGAAAGATGAAAGAGAATGATTAATGAAGTATAAAATATATCAGTTCTTTTAACAAATCGCCATTCGTTGTATGCGAGCCTTCAGAACCCTTAGAGCGAGCATCGGTGCGACGAATTTCGCCTAAAATGTACATCACCTTCATCGCTGAATAGTTACGCATCATGGGTGAGATATTCTTCTTTACTTGCCACTCACTCATTCCCAACCAAGCAGCTATTCCATGCTCATTTTTCTCAGGAGCATAAAAGGCAAGCATTACTTGACTAAACTGTTTGAACAGCAAACTCAAGGTTACTTGAATAGGATTGTCTTTAGCATTTGCGTCAAAATATTTCGCAATTCTATTTGCCTTCAACACGTTCTTGTTAGCAAGCGCATCGACCAGTTCGAAGTTATTGAAATTTTTAGAGATGCCGATGTGCTCTTTCACCCAATCAACCGTAATGGTTTGCTCCCCCTTTGGCAAGGCAAGAATAAGTTTATCCAACTCAGAAGCGATGCGATTTAAATCCGAACCGATAAAATCGGCCACCATTTCGGCTGCTCCTGGCCCTGCAGCAAAGTGCTTTCGCCGCAGATAATTCTGGACGAATGGTGCAAGCTGATTATCGTAGAGTTTTTTTGACTCGAAGAGCACACCCTCTTTATTTATCAGCGTTGCCACCTTTTGCCGACGGTCAATTGTTCCGTTTTTATGACAAAATATAAGTACCGTACTAGGTTGAATTTGGCGGAAATAATACTCTAATCGACTGAGATTTTTCAATCCTTGCGCCTCTTTTACTACAATCACCAAATGCTGTGCTGCCATAGGATATGAGCGAGCTGCTGCGATAATCGCATCAATGTCAGCCTCAGCCCCGAAGAAGGTCATGAGGTTGAAATCTTGTTCTTCAGGCTTTAGCACCGCATTTACGATAAAATCTGCCACACGATCGATGTAGTAACTTTCATCACCCATTAAGTAATAAACGGGCTTAATATTGCCAGCCTGCACATCACGTATGATTTGTTCATAGGTTATACCCGCAGGCTTCTTTTTGTAGCTTGAAGTATACCCTGCCATTACCAATCATACTTTAAGTGACGCACCGTCTTGCGTTCACCAATAATAAGTTTCATACTTTCTATGCCGATGCGCACATGCGTTTCGGCAAAGTTGCGTGTCACTTGATTATCGCTCTCTTCCGTCTTCACGCCGTCCGCCTCCATGGGATTGTCCGACACGAGCAAGAGCGCTCCCGTTGGAATATGATTGTAAAATCCACATGAGAAGAGCGTAGCCGTCTCCATATCGACGGCCATAGCACGCGTCTCGCGCAAATAGTTCTTAAATCGCTCATCGTGTTCCCATACACGGCGGTTGGTCGTATAAACCGTTCCCGTCCAATAGTCGTGACTGTTGTCGCGCAAAGCTGTTGACACAGCACGCTGCAACATAAAAGCTGGCAGTGCAGGCACTTCAGGTGGAAAATAGTCATTCGACGTACCTTCGCCACGAATGCCAGCTAAGGGGAGAATGTAATCGCCCAAATGCGTCTTCTCTGAAATGCCTCCACACTTTCCTAAGAACAAGCAAGCCTTTGGCTTAATGGCACCCAGAAGGTCCATAATAAGTGCTGCATTGGGACTACCCATACCAAAATTAATCATGGTGATGTTATCTGCCGTAGCTGCACGCATATTGGCATCAAAGCCAACGGGGGCAACTCCACACTGCTTGCAAAATATATCAACGTAGTTATTGAAGTTGGTCAATAGAATATGATCACCAAACTTATCAAGTGGCATCTTGGTATATCGCACCAACCAGTCGTCAATGATTTCTTCTTTTGTTGTCATAATATTATTTTGTATTTTTGTATAAGACTTTTCTAAAAATAACCTGTTTTACGTTTTAAGGTTATAAAGTTAGTTTAGTTGATTATCAACATGACGTTACTTTATTACCTCATAACCTCCCAACTAAAAACCAGATTATTAGAGTACTGCTGTATTTAGCAATGGTAAAAAAATAACTTCCGCTATTTTGCGATAGCTTTAAGTTGGTTGCAGCCCCTGTCTTTTTGTCTCTTTTGAAGTTTATTCTCGGTCACATAGCCCGCTATGCTCCCTCGAACAAACTTCAAAATAGCCTAAAAATACAGGTGCAAAATTGCGGAACTTATTCTTTTACCATTGCTTAATTGATGCAAATATACGCATAAAGTCACCAACACCCACAACAAACAGCCCTTTAAACTCATTGTTTAAAATTCCATGCAGCAACTTAACCTCCCTCCATTCAACATAAAAGTAGCCGAGCGCGAAGGCCAAACTACCATTTACGACTTTTTACGCCACCGCTACTTACGGCTCACTCCTGAAGAGTGGGTGCGCCAACATTTTACCCACTTTCTTGTTGAGCACAAAGGCTACCCCACTGCCCTATTGGCTAACGAAGTTACGATTAACGTAAATGGTGTGGCTCGCCGCTGCGACAGTGTATTATATAAAGCCGCAGGAGGAATGCCGCGCATGATTATCGAATACAAGGCTCCTCATATTCATATTACGCAATCCGTATTCCAGCAGATATATTCTTATAATAGTGTACTGCGAGCAGATTATCTAATCGTGAGCAACGGCATCAATCACTACTGTTGTCACGTTGATTACGACAACATGCGCGTTGACTTCCTAAAGGATATTCCTAATTATGTAGAATTATAATTACTTCCCAAAGATAGTGCAAGGCGAATGCAGAACGTCAAGCTTGCTTGAACGTTATGCTGAGCCGCAGCCTATCTTAACAAATAAAAGCGTAACTTTGCAAGCAATAAAAATTAAACATTATATGCAAGATCCGAAACACATTCATATAGCCGACTACGACTACCCCTTACCCGATGAGCGCATTGCCAAATATCCTAAAGCCGTGCGCGATGAGTCAAAACTTTTACTCTATAAAAGCGGCGAGATAAGCGAAGATACGTTTTACAACCTGCCCAACTACTTGCCTGCTGGCGAACTCATGGTGTTTAACAACACGAAGGTCATTCAAGCGCGCCTTCACTTTCATAAGTCGACGGGGGCACTCATTGAAGTATTTTGTCTTGAGCCCCATACGCCCCACGACTACCAGGTAAACTTCAGTACGACACACCGCGTTACGTGGACTTGCCTTATTGGCAACCTAAAAAAGTGGAAAGAGGGTAAACTTGAACGCATCATTCAAGTAGGCGAAAAGCAAATTACGCTTACAGCCGAGCGCATTGGCATTAGCGGTACTGGCCACGAAGTAGTGTTTGATTGGGGAGACGATACGATAACCTTCTCTGAAGTGCTCGAAGCAATTGGTGAACTTCCTATTCCCCCATACTTAAATCGTGACACAGAGGCGAGCGACTTAAAAACGTACCAAACGGTATATAGTAAAATAAAGGGTTCGGTAGCAGCGCCCACGGCTGGCCTTCACTTTACGGAGCGTGTACTCAAAGCCTTGGACCACAAAGGTGTCGAGCGCAATGAGATAACCCTCCATGTAGGAGCAGGTACTTTCAAGCCCGTTAAGAGTGAAGAAATTGGCGGACACCCCATGCACGCTGAATGGATTGCCGTAAAGCGTGAAAGCATTGAACGTCTTTTGGCACATGACGGCCAATGCGTAGCTGTTGGCACGACCTCGGTGCGCACACTCGAAAGTCTATATTATATAGGTGTGCTCATTCACCACAATCCCGCAATTCATGCTGACGACTTACACGTTCCCCAATGGATGCCCTACGACTATGCCGCTTCGCCTGAGGTTGAGATTTCTACCAAGGAGGCTCTGCAGACTATTCTCAATTGGATGGACCGTAACGAATTACCCGTACTGCATGCCTCTACGCAGATAATCATTGCGCCCAGTTACCAATATCACGTAGTAAAGGCTATGGTTACGAATTTTCACCAACCGAAGTCCACACTACTGCTGCTCGTTTCTGCACTTATTGGCGATAATTGGCACCGCGTTTACGATTACGCCCTCAGTCACGACTTCCGTTTCTTGAGCTACGGTGATAGTTCACTACTTATTCCCTAAAATAAATAGTGGGCTTAATAGACGACAACAGAATCGTCTATTAAGCCCACTTTCTAATCATATAGAAATTATGCAAGATAATAATGCAGAGCTATTGCCCATTGTTGACAGCGAAGGCAATGTTATGGGTTCAGCCTCACGAGGCGAATGTCATAACGGGAAGAGCATGCTGCTCCACCCCGTAGTTCATCTACACGTATTTAACGAGCAAGGCGAACTTTATCTTCAGCATCGCCCTGCTTGGAAACGCATTCAGCCCAACAAGTGGGACACAGCCGTCGGCGGTCACATCGACTATGGCGAAACTGTTGAAAATGCCTTACAGCGTGAAGTTCGTGAAGAGATCGGTCTAACTCAATTCCGTCCCCACTTCTTACTCAAATACGTTCACCAGTCGGAAGTCGAACGCGAATTGGTATATGTATATACCACTACTACCGACACCCCTCCCACCCCTTCTGACGAATTAGACGGCGGCCGCTTCTTTACCCTAGAAGAGTTAACAGAACGTATGCACACTGACTTCTTCACCCCTAATTTCGAAGTTGAGTGGAAACGAATTTGTACATTAATTAATAAATAAGGCCTCTCCCCCTAACCCCCTCCCCCACAGGGGAGGGGGAATAAGTCACTCTTACTTCTTGAGTTTTCTGTTGGTTCTCAACTAGAAACGCAGCAAGTAAAGGTTACTTATTCCCCCTCCCCTGTGGGGGAAGGGGGGGTAGGGGGTGAGGCCCAATTGCAGTTTATCTTAGTTCAATACAACTTTTTGTAGAAGACTTTTCCCCCTACGTTGCGACAACTGGGGCAAACGCATCTAACTCTGTTGAGAAAATCTGCGTCAGTTAGCGGTTGGTTTTCGTCTTCTTGCGTGAGGTAAAGATCATGAGACACATATTCTTCACACGCATCGCCAAAGACGCGCTTGTAGTTATAACCACAAATCTCACACGTTTCGCCCTTTGTTCTTCTGAAGTAGTCTTCTAAGATTTTATTAAAGTGGTATTCGCTATCAGCAGCATATACGGCATTATCGTCGAAGATGTTGAGACGAATCTTGTTAAAGTACTTCAACCACATGAGTTCCAACTTTTCGGCCGATTCTGCATCAAGCTCTCTTCCTGAGTGTCCGCCCGTCCAATCAAAGTTAGGAAGTTCCGCTTGCAACGTTTCAGTCGTGATAATGTCAACTTTGTCAGCATCAAGTTGTTCGCAGATGTCGAGGTCAACGTAAAAGGTTTGCCTACCTCGTCCCGACCAATCCTCGTCTTCGTAAGGCATGCTGTCAAAGTAGCCAGCCATGACAATGCCCGTTTTGCCTTCGCCCACTTTTACCATAAAAAAGCGGTCGCCTTCTTCGGCTTTGTCGTGTTCCCAAACACTCCAATTGCCAACACCAGGGCCCCACTCATGGCAACACATATCCTCTTGGTCAGCTTTAAATCTCTCCCAAGTATAGCTCGAAATGGCAGGGTTCCACATTAAAATAAAAGTCTTCATGGTTTGTAAAGATAAGGTTAGATTATGAATTTATTTCTTTCCCTCTCGTTTCAATTCATAGTCAATACGAAAGAGCGTGTATACTTCAATAAATACGGCGATGAGCAGTGCAATCTTCCATTCTCCTCCACGGAAAGGGCGTAACTGCAAATGTTCCATTATCATCATCGCTGCGGTAACGATAAAGAGCAGTGCTCCTATCATTTGCTGACGGCGTAGTCGGCGAATAATCAAGTTACGTCCCTCGTAGCGATCCAGCATTTGAGCGGGGGTGAAGAGTAAAGCCCCAACAGCAAATACGTAGGGCGCGATGTTGGGCAGAAAAAGAGGAAGTAATGCACCGACTACGAGCAGAATGCCACCTATATATAATGCGTATTGTTTCATCATGGGGTAGGAGTGTTATTATCTTTATTCTCGTTTTCGATTACGTAAACGTCCTCATTGGCCGTTTTCATATAGAGGTTGACGCGCGCCACGCGTTCTACGGCCTCAGGGTTGTGTTCAAGGTCGTTCAGTTCGCGAGAGTCGGCGTTGTATAAGTCCTCGTAGTTCTTAATCTCTTCGCGCAACTGTTCGTTTTGCATATGGATTTCGTAACGATGCCAGAAGCTATTCGGATCGACAAAACCCACTACAATGACAAAAAAGAGTATGGTCCACAAGTACTTCTTGTGAAGCAATTTTATGCAGAAGTTCTTTACTTTCGACATGGAGAGTGATACTTTATATACTTATTCATTGCAAATATAAATATAAACCGCGAGTTCCTGCATTAGAGGGAAAAAAATATTAAAAGAAAAGTGTTCAGAGGATATTT
Source organism: Alloprevotella sp. (assembly GCA_050874425.1). Taxonomy (GTDB): domain Bacteria; phylum Bacteroidota; class Bacteroidia; order Bacteroidales; family Bacteroidaceae; genus Alloprevotella. The sequence goes on along the minus strand of JBNMKQ010000009.1, from coordinate 20,146 downwards.
TCGTGTGAATGAAACAGATAAACTGCGTATTGTCAGTTCGGAACTTGAATCATTTAGTTGCCACTTGACTTATGGGCACAAAAAAAAGGGCTTCCGCCCTTTCTCATCTTTTTAAGTGGTGCGAGGCACATTGTTTGCCACGCCCACCGGCTCGTATTGAGCCATCCATCTAACAGTTACCTTTCTACAAATCTTTTTTACCTATTCTTTGTTTACCTAAATCTAATCTTTTTTACCTTGCGCTCCTTCACAGGAGGGCTGATGGACTAATATCAATCTTGTAAACTCAAACGTGATGTCTTGTTCTTGTTTACGTGCGCAAAGGTAGAGGCTTTGCGTATCGTGAGCAAGTCTTTGCCTAAAATTTTACAGCCCTTTAGCATTGTTTGTATGTTAACTACTTATTTTGCTATCTGATATAGCTAAAAATATGGATTTCTTACATAAACTTGTGCAACCATTCTTCTTTCACATAGATATTATTTATCTTTGCCTAAGATAGGATGCGGCTTGGCATAACGTTCAAGCAAGCTTGACGTTTTGCGCTCGCCTTGCACTATCTTTGCTACGTACAATAAATATGGAAAACAATTGAACTGTACATGACAATGTAGAAGCATATATTTCTACATTGATGGACATTCAAGCATAATATTACGCTTTGCAGGATATGGAAGCGAAATGTAAGATGTTCGTAATAGTACGCCAACGTTACAATGATTGATTCGATAGTAAATACTACAAAATAGCATGAAGAAAGAGACTCAAGAACATCAGGTAATAGAAGCTTTAAGAAGAGAGGGTGGTTTTGCAACTCTTCGCAGACTTAACGAAATTGTTGATTTCTCGAAGTGGAAAACAAAAACGCCTGAGGCTTCAGTAAGGAGAATTGTACAAAACAGTCAGTCTGTTTTTAGAATACGACCGGGGCTTTGGGCTTTGGAAGATTACCGTGAAGAAGTTCTAAAGAAGTTTAAGATAAAGGAAGGAGACAGATATAGTGAGGAACAATTTAGTCATGGATACTATCAAGGCTTGCTGATACAAATAGGGAAATATCGGAATAGAATGACTTATATTCCATCGCAAGACAAAAATCGAATGTTCTTAGATAAGCATTTGGGTGAAATTGCAGATACCTATACGCTACCTTTATTCACATATGACAACTTATTAAGAAAGGCAAGAACGGTAGATGTTATATGGTTTAATGAGCGTCAAATGCCTTCTGACTTTTATGAAGTAGAGCATACTACAGACATTAAGAACTCATTATCGAAGTTTTACGAATTGCAAGATTTCTTCGCTAAGTTTTATATCGTTGCAGACATATGCCGTATAGAAGAATTTAAAGATAAAATCAATGTTTCAATGTTTAACTCAATTAAGTCACGTGTGCAATTTTTAGATTACGAAAGAGTGGTCACCATGTATACGAGTTTGAAGAGTGTTAATAAGAATAGTTGGTAATTTACTTATGAACGAATATATTTTCTATACAACTGAAGGTATAACGTTACCTCCTAATGACTACGAAGATGTTGACAATTGTCAGATATTAGGATTTGTTGAAGCCAGAAATAGTTCTGAAGCAATGGATTTGTTACTCAAAAACAACTCATGGATTGTTGAAAAGGGCTTTTCTAAGAGTAAAATAATGGTAAAACAAGTTCTGACGGAGGAACAGGGAAAAGCCTTACAAGCTATTGATGATTATAATTGTGATGGCAAAAAAGCCTTAAATAATAACATTCAAACTCCATTTTAGCCTTTTCTTCATCAAGAATAGGCGGTAAATAATGAGTAACTCAGGTTACGAATTTAGATAAAATGGGGCCTCTCCCCCTAACCCCCTCCCCCACAGGGGAGGGGGAATAAGTAACCTTTACTTGCTACATTTCTAGTTGAAAACCAACAGAAAACTCAAGAAGTAAGAGTGACTTATTCCCCCTCCCCTGTGGGGGGAGGTGGTTAGGGGGAGAGGCCCCATTTTATCTAAATCCGAAACCTGGGTTATTTACTTGTGCGCTTCATATAGCGAATGCCTTCAGCAAGGTGGCGCATCATGGGCAGGAAGTGGCAATAGCCCTTCTTGGTGCTATTCATGGCAAAACAAAGGCATGACCACCAAGCACGGTTGCCATGTTTGTAGTAGTCAATCGCACCGTGGCTGCGTTGCACACCAGCGTCTACGTATACCAATGATTTCTTGAGCATGGTGCTTGTTTCGACTATCTTTTCGGGGTAGTAGTGCATATTCAGCCCCATGCGTATGGCATCTTCCAACCAAACCTCCTCTTCTCCACAGGTGAGAAATTGCGTGCCTAAGCCAAAGCGTTCATCAAAGCGAATGCGGCCCTGTACGCTTTTGCGTCGACAAGCCATTTCAAGTGCCGAAATGGTATATTGTGCGGGCATGGCCAACACCTTAAAGCCGTTAGTGGGATAATCTTTAAGTGGCTTCCCCGTGTAAGTCGTAGCACAGAAGAAGGCTACGTCAAGGCCGGCATTGTCTTCAAAGTGTTTCAATACCGTTTGAGGCGTTTCGGGCAACAGGTGCGCATCATCATCGGCATACATCACGATGTCTGATGTTGCCTTGTCGAGCGCCAAGTTACGGTTAGCCGAGAGTCCTTTACTCTTGTAGGTGTAAATTGAAACGTCAGAGCGAGTGCCTAATACCTTGGGGATGAGGTCAAGATAGCGTTCATCGGTATATTGGTACGATACAATATAATGAACACCTTCTTGTGGTGGCAGTAGTACGTCTTGTACGCGTACTACGCCTTTATTAAGTGAGCAAATGAGAATGTCGAGCGTCATGTTAGAGAAAAGGTTTTGTATGATAATGTATGAGTTATCCTATCACCTCGTCCATCGTGATGTCGTGTGCCTCAGTGGGGATAGTCTCCAATAATTGGTGGGGCAGGCAAATGCCTATTTTATAAGTCGACTTGATGTCTGGCTGTGATAGGAAGCGGTCGTAAAAGCCCTTGCCTCTTCCTAAGCGATGGCCTTCTTTATCGAAAGCCATGCCAGGAACGATGATAAGGTCTATTTCGTCCAACTTATCGAAAGTCAATCCTGTGGGTTCGTTGATGCCAAAGGCACCCTTTTGCATGTCCTCTTCGGAGGTGAAAAGACGGAGCATGATGTCATCTTCCTTAACAACGGGAAGTAAAATGCGCTTTGTCTTAGCCCATTGCCTGATGAAAGCGTGCGTATCCACCTCGTCAGGCAATGAGGAAAAGAGCATTATCGTCTGTGCCGCTTTAAAGCAAGGGTGGTTGGCCAATTGTGACAGAACGGTAGCAGACTGCGTCTCTCTTTCGATTTTCGTTAAACACTTGTTGCGTTGCTTTATGACCAAGCGAACGTCCACTTTCGATAGCATAAGGCCAAGATGTTGTTATAGTCAGCGTTTGTATTGCCAACAGAGGGTAGATAAGGACCTATGCTACGTTGTAAGGAAAAGGGAAACGTTAGACTGCTGCGTTTGGTAAGCCATGCGCATAGGGTCGTGGGGTGAATCGACCATTGCCAGTCCCATGCCGTTGGGAGAACGGGGTTGTAACCCGCGGTTAGTGCAAATGGAGTATATTCCCTTGTAGCTAAGGTATAATAATTATTATGCACTTTCGTAAAGAGCATAGCCTGTTGCTTCCCAACTGTAGGCACAGACTTGTTAGCTGCCAATAACGCAATGGCTTGCATTACGGCCTTGTCCGTTTGGTTGGCATATTCAGCCGCTTCGCTATCGTCGAGTAGGTCGCCAATAATAGCCGAAGTGATGTAAGTGGTGAGCAACTTGTGTGAGCGTTGAATCATCAAGTTGCGGCGCTTCAGTCCTGCCTTTTCGGCATATGAAGCAAAGCCCTCAATCAAGTTCTTCTTTTTTACCACAGCCGTTACCTCCTTCATGTTATTGCACTGACTGAGGTCGGTGCGGTATTTGTCAACGAAGTCGTAAGCATATTGGAAGAGCAGTCCACCTAGATAAGCTTCTTTGAAGTAAGAGGTCATACCCAACGTGTCGCGTGCAACAAATATGTCGGGCACAATGCCACCGCCACCGTAAACAGTACGTCCTATACGTGTCTTAAACTTTTCGCCCGATGTACGAATGCTATCAGCCGAGAAATATTCACCGTGTTCGGCACGGAGTAAGAGGTCTGCTTCATAATCTTCCTCATCGCCCGGTTTATAGGGCTTCTGTACACAGCGTCCTGAAGGCGTATAGTAACGAGCCGTTGTGAGACGCAGCATAGAACCGTCGGGAAACTCGATAGGAACTTGTACCAATCCCTTACCGAATGAGCGGCGGCCGATGATGGTACCACGATCGTTGTCTTGAATAGCGCCAGCAAAGATTTCACTGGCTGAGGCCGAAGTCTCGTCTACCAATACAACTAAGGGAAGGCTTTGATAAGCGCCACGTCCGTCAGTGCGATATTCCTTTCGAGGCGACTTGCGTCCTTCCGTGTAAACGATGAGAGCATTTTTAGGTAAAAACTCATTTACCATTTGTACGGCCGTTTCCATGTAGCCGCCAGGGTTGCCACGGAGGTCGAGTATCAACTTGCTAAAGCCCATCGTCTGCAGTTTGGTAAGTGCCGCGATAAACTCGGCATACGTTGTGTCGCCAAAACTGGTTACGCGAATGTAGCCAATTGTAGGACTGGCCATGTAAGCAGCGTCAACCGTCTTAACGGGCACATCACCGCGTGTAATGCTAAAGCTCAACAGATTCTTCTGTCTTGCGCGCTTAATGCCTAATCGAGCCACCGATCCCTTAGGGCCTTTAAGGCGCTTCATTGTGCCCTCGTTGCTAATCGTATCGCCCACGTAAGGTTTGCCGTCAATATTAATAATGCGGTCGCCAGCTTGAATGCCGACACTCTCCGAAGGGCCACCCTTTACTACCTTCACAACGCGAATAGTATCTTTGTAAAGCGTAAATTGTACGCCAATGCCCGAGAAACTACCCTTTAAGTCTTGCATCGACTCTTCCACCTTTGCCGCAGAGATGTAGGTAGAGTGCGGGTCCAACTCTTTGAGTATTTGTGGCATGGCTTTTTCTACCAGGTCGGGAATGTTGATAGTGTCAACGTATTGGTCGTCGATGAGATGAAACAGATCAATAATCTTGTTGCTTGAATTATTGATAATGCTCAGTCGATTGCCAGAGAAGTGGTTGGCAAAGAAACTGCCTAACATAATGCCCACCACTACTCCTATTGACACCAATAGCGGAACAAATCTGTTTTTATTATGTTTAATCATTTTTCCTTTTAGATGCTTTTTAGTTAACTCGTCAACTTGTTAACTAAAAACTAATCAACGTCTTCAATGTGTTCAACTTTAATGCCTGCTTCGGCTAATAAGTCGATGCCGTCGGTCAGTCGGTATGCACGTGCATAGACCACACGCTTAATGCCCGCTTGAATGATGAGTTTAGCGCATTCAATGCAGGGGGCATCCGTCACGTAAAGCGTAGCACCGTCTGAGTTGTTACCCGAACGCGCTATCTTGGTAATGGCATTCGCTTCGGCGTGTAGCACATAGGGCAAGGTCAATCCGTTGCTGCCTTCGCATACGTTGGGAAAACCCGATGGTGTTCCATTATAGCCATCACTGATAATCATTTTATCTTTAACAATGAGTGCACCCACCTGTCGGCGTGTGCAATATGAATTTTCTGCCCAAATGCGTGCCATGCGCAAATAGCGACGGTCGAGGAGTTCGGCTTTGGTCATATATTTTATTTTAATTAGTTTTTATAGCAGTTAGGGTAAGCCTTTTGTCTGCGATATATTTTGTTACATACACCGCAGCCCAAGGCTTGCCCCCAATAGCTACTTTAATAGACAATTTAAAAATAGTGCATCAGTCAAATATTTGCACATTTGCACATTCTCACATTTGCACATTTCCCAAGCATTTGCACATTTCCCAAGCATTTGCACATTTCCCAAGCATTCTCACATTTACCGAATGCCGTCACGCTTGAGTAGTGCATCTATTGTAGGCTCTTGGCCACGGAAGCGCTTGTAGAGCGTCATGGGATTGTCCGTACCACCTTGTGAGAGAACGTTCTGTCGGAAACTTTCTGCTACCTCTTGATTGAAAATGCCTTTTTCTTTGAATAGTGAGAAAGCATCCGCATCGAGCACTTCGGCCCATTTGTAGCTATAGTACCCTGCGGCATATCCGCCCGACATAATGTGGCCAAACTGTACTGTCATGCATGAAGTGGGTACAGGGCGGAGCAATTGTACACGTTTCCAAGCCTCATCTTCAAATGCTTTAACGTCTCCCGTGAATGGTTCGTTGAGCGTATAGAAAGCCATGTCGAGCAATCCGAACGAAACCTGTCGCATACAAGCGTAAGCCGCTTGATAATTACGGCACTTGCGAATGCGCTCAATGTAGCTTTCGGGCAAAGGTTCGCCCGTTTGGTAGTGTTGGGCAAATGTACCCAAAAATTCTGGTTCTGTTGCATAGTTCTCCATAAATTGTGAGGGGAGTTCAACAAAATCCCAAAATACGTTTGTTCCACTCAGTGCCGCATAATGTGTCATGGCAAAGATGCCATGCAAAGCGTGACCAAATTCGTGTAAGAACGTTTCTACTTCGCCCAGCGTCAAAAGTGCCGGTGTATCAGCAGTAGGTTTCGTAAAGTTAGTCGTGACACTTACTACGGGGCGCAGCGAATTAGCTGCTGTCACGGCTGTGGTGGTAGGAGCGTCGCAGTGCTCCTCACGATAGTTCGTCATCCACGCTCCACCCTTCTTACTCTCACGCGGGAAAAAGTCGAGCAGTAGAATAGCCAAGTAACTGCCGTCCTTATCATATACATCATAAGCTACCACGTCTTTGTGGTAAACGGGCAATTGTGCGTTCTCTTTAAACGTGATGCCGTAAAGTTTCGTAGCCAAACCTAACACGCCTTTCTTCACGCTCGAAAGTTCAAAGTAGGGGCGTAGCATATCGGGGTCGTAGTCGTACAACTCCTGCTTCAACTTCTGGCTATAGTAAGAGAAGTCCCAAGGCTGCATCACGAAGTCAGCCCCCTCAGCGGCTTGTGCTCTCAATTCCACTTCGCGCACCTCTTCTTTCGCTTTAGGCAAATAACTATCGATTAAGTTGTTGAGCAGTTGGTATACGTTATCAGCCTTCATTGCCATGCGGCGGCGCAAGGCATAGTCAGCAAAGTCGGTGTAACCCAACAGTTGTGCCACTTCGCGACGTAAGTTAACAATGCGGCTCACGATACCGAAATTGTTAAACTCATTGTCCTTTGTGCATCGACTGTTGTAGGCACGATACATCTTCTCGCGCAACTCACGCTTATCGGCATACATCATAAAGGGACCGTAACTTGGGGCATGAAGTGTAAATACCCAACCCTCCTTGCCACGTGTTTCGGCCTCGTGGCGTGCTGCTTGGCGATGAATGTCGGGAATGCCTTGTAAGTCGGCTTCGTCTGTCAGATGTAGTTCAAAGGCATTCGTCTCTTTGAGCAAGTTTTGCGAAAACTTCAGTGTGCATTCAGAGAGTTCGCGTGTGATGTCGCGAAACATTGCTTTCTTCTCTTCGCTCAGTGTCGCTCCCGAACGCTCAAAGCCCTCGTACGTCTTGTTCAGTAGCATAAGGTCTTCCCCTTGTAACGAGTCTCGTTCATTGTCATACACCTGCTTAACGCGCTCAAATAGTTGAGGATTGAGCATGATGTTGTTACCATGTTCCGACAAGGGGGCAGCCATTTCGTTCGCCAATTCGTCCAACTCATCGTCCGTTTCGGCGCTCAGTAGATTATACATAACAGCAGTGGCGCGTTCCAATAACTCGCCACTGTTTGATAGTGCAACAATCGTATTCTGAAAGTTAGGCGTTTCGGGGTTGTTGATAATCTGGTTTACCTCAGCCGTTTCCTCCTCCATGCCTTTCAGTATCAGAGGACGAAGTTGTTGTGCAGCAGAAAGTTCAGTCTTTTCAAACGTGAAATGCTCAGGTTGAGCTACATATTTTGTCCACTCAGCGTCGGTGAGTAGTTGTGATGCGATGAAGTTATTCATATAATAATGGTAGTATGTATGTTATGGGGTGTTCTAAAAAATCTGTTTTTAGAACACCCCTTAAGGTAGTAACATCTTCTTTACCGTCATATTCTTTGACAATCGGCTCAGGTCGACATTACCTTTAATACCCTTTACGCGTCCAGCGTCGCTAAACTGCCAGAGGTCGTAATTTGCACCATTGATAATGGGAGGCGTGCGCCGATAGGCGGCAATGAAGAGGTAGTGACGGTTGAAGCGTGGATTGAGATAAGTATTGTAAAAGTTTTGGTGCGTATAGATAATGGGCAACTTATTATAATGCTTCTTCACTAAGCGCACAAAGGTCATGAGACTATCTTGCAGCTGCTGCTTGCTCTTCCACCCTTTAAATTCCTCCACGTCAACAATTGGTGCAAGGTCCTGATACGTAAGGTTAGCTTGCGAGCGAAACCACGCAAACTGCTCATGTGCCGAACTGCGTGCCGTGAAGTAGTGATAAATACCTACCTTAAAGCCTTGTCGGTGCGCCTCGCGCGCATTGTCAAGGTAGCGGCGGTCAACGTGCCCTGTGCCTTCGGTAGCCTTAATGAACACGTAGCGAATGTTCTTGTTGCTGCGTCGCACCGTTTTCCAGTCAATCGTACCATTATGGCGCGACACGTCAATGCCGTCATATCCTGTGCTATAAGGGCAAGTGTCAGTCGCCTCGCGGTGACTGGCACAAGCCGTAAGGAGTAGCAGCGATAGTAGCGGTAGGAAACGTATATATTTCATACCTTATGTTACTGGAAGTAAATGCGCTTTACGCGCGTGCTGACAGAGGTAAGCACCTCGTAGGGAATCGTGTCGAGCACGTCAGAGAGCACCGTTACGGGGAGGTTGTCGCCAAATATTTCGACCGTATCGCCCTCGTGGCAATCGATATCGGTCACGTCAATCATGCAAACGTCCATACAGATATTGCCAATGTAGGGCGCCTTCTGTCCGTTCACCAAGCAGTAGCAATGGCGATTGCCTAAGTGGCGGTTCAATCCGTCAGCATAACCAATAGGAATGGCGGCAATGCGTGAGTCGCGGTCAACGAACGAACGACGCGAATAACCTATGCTGTCACCTTTTGGCACATTGCGAATTTGTAGAATTGTGGTGCGCAATGAAGTAACGTTGTGCAGCCGGCGGTTGTCAATCGGGTCGATGCCGTAAAGTCCCAAGCCAAGGCGTACCATGTCGAGGTGACGCTCGGGGAAACGTTCAATGCCCGCACTGTTGCAGATGTGGCGCAACACCTTGTTAGGGAAGGCTGCTTGCAATTGTCGTGAAGCCTTGTCAAAAATCTCAAATTGGTGTTGTGAGAATTCGTCAAAGTCGGGTGAGTCAGAACCCACGAAGTGTGAGAATACCGAACGTGGCACAATGGCCGTCTGACGTTTTAGTCGTTTAATCACTTCGGGCACGTCGGTTAAAGGATTAAATCCCAAGCGGTGCATACCCGTGTCCAATTTAATGTGAACCGGGAAGGCTTGAATACCCTCCTTCTCGGCGGCATGAACCAATGCGTCGAGCAACTTGAAGTTGTACACCTCTGGCTCTAAATCGTATTGGAACAAGGTATTGAAAGCCGTCATCTCAGGGTTCATAACGATGATACCCGTTGTGATGCCAGCACGGCGCAATTCCGCTCCCTCGTCGGCCACGGCCACGGCTAAGTAGTCCACGCCGCGATCTTGTAAAGTCTTTGCTATCTCAACCGAACCTGCTCCATAAGCCGAAGCCTTCACCATACACGTGATTTTGGTTTCGGGCTTCATAAACGAACGGTAGAAGTTTAAGTTTTCGGTAATAGCCTCCAAGTTTACATCAAGTGTCGTCTCGTGTACGCGCAGCGACAAAGCTGCTGTAATCTCTTCAAAGCCAAACTTACGCGATCCCTTAATCAGCACCATCTCGTTCGACAGCGAGTCGAGTAGTCCGCTCTCTTTCAACGCTTCGCTCGATTCGAAGAAAGTCTTCTTCACGTTGAAGAGGGAGTGAGCGGCCGATATTTCAGGACCGACACCAATCAGATGGTCAATGCCACGATGATTGACCATTTCGGCCACTTGGCTATAAAGTTCAACAGCCGAAAGCCCCGTTTGCAGTATATCAGAAAGAATAAGCGTTTTGTGCTTCTCCTGCTGCTCAGGACGGCGGTTCATAAAGTCAAGTGCAATATCGAGCGAAGCCACGTCAGAGTTGTAGCTATCGTTAATGAGCGTACACCCTCTCACGCCTTGTATCACTTCGAGTCGCATTGCTATTGGTTCAAGTGTAGCCATACGTTCAGCAATCACCTCAGGTTGTAAGTGGAGATAAAGGCAAACGGCCAGACAGTGAATGCAGTTTTGAATCGAAGCCTCGTCAGTAAAGGGGATACGGAAGTCGTTCTCCGCGCCTAAGAAGCGGTACGTAATATGCGTAGTGCGGTCCTCCTTCTCAATGCTGCGAATGAAGAGAGGTGAGTCCGTGTTGCGCGTTGACCATGCTATGGCATCGCCCGTATAGAGTGAGGCAGCCATACATTCATTGATTACCGCGTCGTCGGCACAGTAAATCACCACTTCAGCATCTTTGAAGAGAGAAATCTTCTCCAAGCACTTCTCTTGAATAGTGGCGAAATTCTCTTGATGTGCGGGGCCAATGTTGGTCATAATGCCGATGGTCGGCTGAATAATTGCTTTCAGTGCCTGCATCTCGCCCGGTTGAGATATACCCGCTTCGAATATGCCCACCTGTGAGTGTTCGTTGAGCAACCAAACGCTCAGAGGGACACCCACTTGAGAGTTGTACGAACGGGGCGAACGCGTTACGTTAAGTGAAGGAGAAAGCAGTTGGTACAACCATTCTTTCACCACCGTTTTACCATTCGACCCTGTCACACCGATAATAGGCAGATCATATTCATCGCGGTGGCGCTCAGCCAAGCGTTGTAAGGCTTTCAGTGGACTTACAACGAGCAGGAAGTTAGCGTCAGCATAATCCGTTTCATAATTGCCAGGCACGTTGCCCACCACAAAGTTACGAACACCACGTCGGTAGAGTTCGGCTATATAATGATGTCCGTCGCCCAACTTAGTGCGCAAGGCGAAGAAAAGTGTTGTCTCGGGAAAGGCCAGTGAGCGGCTGTCCGTTAGTAGCCAATCAATGCTCGCTTCGGCTGATCCAAAGCGGCGTGCGCCGATAAGGGCGGTAATATTATCAATGGAGTAGTGCATAATATATTTATTGCAACTTTTTTATATGATTGCAAAGTTAGTTGTTGCCTTTTTATTATGCAAGGGGTAAGTGGAACAAACTGCAATTTGATGGGGCCTCTCCCCCTAACCCCCTCCCCCACGGGGGAGGGGGAATAAGTAACCTTTACTTGCTGCGTTTCTTATTGAGAACCAACAGAAAACTCAAGAAGTAAGAGTGACTTATCACCCTCTTCTCAAGGAGAGGGGGCTAGGGGCTGAGGCCCAATTGTAGTTTTACCCACACTATTCGTTATAGAGCCCGATTTGTTATTTGAGAAAGTTGATTTGTTGTCGTCTACTACGTAGTGGACGTGTTTCCACTACGTAGTGTACGTGCTTCCACTACGTAGTGGAAACACGTACACTTCCAAGTGGACGACAACTCTCTGTGGTTTAACGATTTTCGTTAACCACATTAATCTTTATTCGTAAGATTAGTTGACTCTATTTATTTTTATTTTTAATTAGCGTTGACTTGTCAAAAATTAGTCATAAAAAAGTTGACAAAGTCATCAGATTGTCATATAAACAGATTTTTCCTCTGTAGCAATAATTATTTAATTATCAGTCGTTTACGCGATTTTTAATCATCATAGATTAGTCTATTTACAATACGCTGTCATAAAGTCAAAATTTAATAGAATCGCATTAAAGCACCACAATATTCCTTTATATTCAAAAAAAACTTTGTATCTTCGCACCGAAATATACATAAAACATATCATCATACACTCACTATGAAGATAAAGGAAGTCGCTGAGACCCTTGAACGGTTCGCGCCACTGCCGCTGCAAGAAAGCTACGATAATGCAGGCTTGCAGATTGGATTAACAGCGGGCGAAAATGTGTCAGGGGTCTTATTGTGTCTTGACGTAACCGAGGAGGTGATAGTCGAGGCCGAACAAAATGGGTGCAACCTCATTGTGTCACACCACCCTTTACTATTCCGCCCGCTGCACCACGTCACCCTACAAACGCAAGTAGAACGCTGCGTAGTAATGGCTATACAAAAGGGCATTGCTATCTATTCAGCTCATACCAATTTGGACAATGCCCAAGGCGGCGTTAACTACATGATTGCCGAGAAGTTGGCACTACAAGACGTTCACTTTCTCGCTCCCCTCAAAGGTAAAGAAGGCGGTAGCGGCATTATAGGTAAACTCCCTGAAGCTATCCCAACAGAGACTTTCTTGACGCACGTTAAGCAAACATTCAACATTGAATGCCTCAACTGCAATAGCACAACGAAACAAAGCATTAAGCGTGTAGCCCTCTGTGGCGGAGCAGGTGATTTCTTACTCGACGAAGCTATCAGTCAACAGGCTGATGCTTTCCTAACAGGCGAGATGAGCTACCACCGCTACTTTGGCCACGAAGACGACCTCTTGATTGGCGTAATGGGACACTATCAAAGCGAACAGTTTACCATTCAATTGCTCGAACGCATTCTTACGCAAGCACAGCCAAGTTTGCGAATTATAAAAACAAACATCAACACGAATCCTATAAAATATTGTGTTGAATAACCCAAGACAAACAAAAACCTATATAATCATGGCAAAAAAAGACGTAGCAGACATGTCTGTAGAACAGAAGTTGAAGAACCTCTACCAGTTACAGACCACACTCTCTGAAGTAGACCGCATCAAGACGCTCCGTGGCGAACTTCCCCTCGAAGTGCAAGACCTTGAAGACGAGATTGAAGGTCTTACCCACCGTATCGCTAAGTTCAACGAAGAATTGGAAGGCCTTCACACCGATATTGCCAACAAAAAGGCAAAAATCAACGAGGCAAACAGCGCTATCGAACGTTACAAGCAGCAGCTCAACGACGTTAAGAACAACCGCGAATACGATATGCTCTCAAAGGAAATCGAGTTCCAAAGTCTCGAAGTTGAGTTGCAAAACAAGAAGATTGGCGAAGCACAACGTGCCATCGACGCTCGCAAGAACGATATCGATACCGCTAAGCGTCAATTAGAAGAACGTCGTGCCGACCTCGACATGAAAAAGTCTGAACTCGACGACATCACCGCCGAGACAAAAGCCGAAGAAGAAAAGCTTCGTGAAAAGGCTAAGAACATCGAACAGACTATCGAACCTCGCCTCTTGGCTGCCTTCAAACGCATTCGTAAGAACTCTCGCAATGGTTTAGGTGTCGTTTACGTTCAGCGTGGTGCTTGCGGTGGTTGCTTCAACAAGATTCCGCCTCAGCGTCAGCTCGACATTCGCACACGTAAGAAAATCATCGTTTGCGAATACTGCGGCCGTATCATGATTGACCCCGAATTAGCAGGCGTTAAAATCGAAAAGCCCGCTGAAGAGAAACCCAAACGTCGCGCACGCCGCACATTGGCTAAATAAAAAGAACAAACATAAGGTTCTATAACGAATTGTGTGGATAAACTGCAATTGGGCCTCACCCCCTAACCCCCTCTCCTTGAGGAGAGGGGGGATAAAGTTACCTTTTCCTCCCCAGTTTATTGCTTGAGATATTTCCTGAAAATGAGCAAGAAAAGGTGACTTGTCCCCCCTCTCCTCAAGGAGAGGGGGTTAGGGGGTGAGGCCGTTAGGGTGGTTCGTGGACTCTTTGACAAATTGCAGTTTGTATCTATTATTAAACAAAATATTACCCACATGATTCGTTATAGAGCCAAACATAAAAACGGAGCAAGCTTCACGTTTGCCCCGTTTTTATTTTTCATCCTTCATCAGCGTACACACTACATTTCTACAACTGAAATAAACATCTTTCAGTATTTTTTTTGTAAGTTTGCAAAAATATTTTGGGGCAAAGCCCACTAATTGTTCTTCCGTATTTGTTTGTACTGACAAAGTGATTGTCACAACCCTCGGAAGGTGATAAAATACAAGTTTACTCATGGGTCTATTTAGCATATTTTCAAAAAAGGAGAAAAAGGAAGTTCTCGATGCCGGACTGGAAAAAACCAAAACCAGCATATTCGGCAAGATCACACGTGCCATTGCCGGCAAGAGCAAGGTGGACGATGAAGTGCTTGACCAACTTGAGGAGATTCTCATCACCTCTGACGTTGGCACCGACACCACCATCGACATTATTCACCGCATTGAAGAGCGTGTAGCACGCGACAAATATGTCAGCACAGCCGAACTGCACAACATTCTTAAAGAAGAAATTGGTGCCCTACTCACCCAAAGCGGTAACGACGATGCCGAAGGTTTTCAAATCCCTACCGACCACCGTCCCTACGTAATCATGGTCGTAGGCGTAAATGGTGTGGGCAAGACTACCACCATTGGCAAGTTAGCCTACCAATTTAAGCAAACTGGGCTGAAAGTCGTACTCGGCGCTGCCGACACGTTCCGTGCCGCAGCCGTTGAGCAACTCGTCATTTGGGGCGAGCGCGTAGGAGTGCCCGTCATCAAACAGCAAATGGGTAGCGACCCTGCCAGCGTAGCCTACGATACTGTCAACTCGGCCAAAGCGCAAGGAGCCGATGTCGTGATTATCGACACCGCAGGCCGCCTACACAATAAGATTGGCTTGATGAACGAACTTACCAAGATTAAGAAGGTAATGCAAAAAGTTGTGCCCTCTGCCCCCGACGAGATTATGCTCGTTCTCGACGGCAGCACAGGGCAGAACGCCTACGAACAAGCCAAACAATTCATTAAGGCCACCGACGTCACCTCGCTCGCTATCACCAAACTGGATGGTACAGCAAAGGGCGGTGTAGTAATCGGCATCTCTCACCAACTCAAAGTGCCCGTAAAGTACATCGGATTGGGCGAAAAGATGACCGACCTTCAACCCTTCAACCGCAAAGACTTCGTCAACTCTCTCTTCGAAGGTACCGAATTATAAAGCACGCCCGACACAACAAACTAACAAGATGAGCAACAATCAAGTAAACAACTCTTACAAGCATACGGTCGACATCATCACCATGGGGTGTTCGAAAAATCTTGTCGACTCTGAAAGCCTTATCAACCTCTTTAAAGAGCACGGCATAAAGGTATATCACAACCCCGAAACGACACATGGCGACATAGCCGTCATCAATACTTGCGGCTTCATTGCATCGGCCAAGGAAGAGAGCATCAACGAGATTATCGAACTTTGCGATCTGAAGACTGACGGCGAACTCAACCACGTATACGTAATGGGCTGCCTGTCAGAACGCTATATGGACGAGTTGCGTGCCGAAATACCTGAAGTAGACAAGTTCTACGGCAAGTTCAATTGGAAAGAGTTGCTCAACGACCTTGCTGCTGCCGATGGTGACGACGCACTTACGCAACCTTCTGCTCCCGATAGCGAGACCGAACACACGATTACAACTCCCGCCCACTACGCTTATATTAAGATATCTGAAGGTTGCAATCGCCACTGCGCCTACTGCGCTATACCTATTATTACAGGCGAACACAAGAGCCGCCCCATGGACGACATCTTGGCTGAGGTGAAGCAACTGGTGAAGCAAGGAGTAAAGGAGTTTCAAGTTATCGCACAAGAGCTTACCTATTACGGCATCGACCTCTATCACGAACAACGCTTGCCGCAGCTCATCGAACAAATGGCACACATTCCCGGCGTGGAGTGGATTCGTTTGCATTATGCCTACCCCACTCACTTCCCCATGGACTTACTCCGCGTTATGCGCGAGAATGACAATGTGTGCAACTACCTCGACATCGCCTTGCAACACATCTCTGACAACGTGCTCACGCGCATGCAGCGCCACATCACGAAGCAAGAGACCATCGACCTCCTTGCCGCTATGCGTCGTGAAGTGCCAGGCATTGCCATTCGTACTACACTCATGGTAGGTTTCCCCGGCGAGACAGATGCTGACTTTGAAGAGCTCATGACCTTCGTGCGCGATGCTCGCTTCGACCGCATGGGCGCATTTGCCTATAGCGAAGAAGAAGGCACCTATGCTGCCGAACACTATACGGACGACGTGCCCGAAGACGTAAAGCAAAAGCGCCTTGATCGCCTCATGCTCCTACAAGAGGACATCGCCACCGAACTCTCTGAAGAGAAAGTGGGTGAAACGCTACGCGTCATCATCGACCGCGAAGAGGGCGACTACTACATCGGCCGCACTGAGGCTGACTCGCCAGAAGTGGACTGCGAAGTGCTAATTGCTAAGTCTGCCGAGCGTCCCCTCACGATTGGCAACTTTTACCAAGTCGAGATTACTGACTCTGAAGAGTTCGACCTCTTTGGAGTGGTACGTTGATTCTTTTTTAGTTAACGAGTTGACAAATTAACGAATTGACAAGTTAACAAGTAAGTTTGTAAAAATAACTCACCTGTCAACCCGTCAACTTGTCACCCCCAAAGAAGGAAAGTATGAACAACAAAGACTTTATCAATGCCCTTGCCACGCAAAATGGCAGCACGGCCAAAGCCATGCAAAAGTGGGTCAATACGCTCACCTCTGCCATAGCCGACAAGCTCGACGACGACACGCAACTCTCCGTACAGAGTTTTGGCACATTCGAGGTAAAGAAAAAGTTAGAGCGCGTAGTGGTCAATCCCGCTACAAAACAACGCAAACTCATTCCGCCCAAATTGGTGTTAGCCTTCAAGCCCAGCACCACGCTAAAGGAGAAAATAAGATAAATGAAGAAAAAGTTAAGTTTACAAGACTTCGCTGAAATCTTAGCACAACGCGAAGACATCGACCGCAAGGCGGCCGATGCCTTCGCGCGCTCTTTTTTCGACATCATTGAGCAAGGACTACAAACCGATAAGTTTGTCAAAATCAAAGGGTTTGGCACGTTCAAACTCGTAGCCGTAAGCGAGCGCGAAAGCGTCAACATCAATACAGGCGAACGCTTCCAAATCAGCGGTCACACCAAGGTGTCGTTCACGCCTGATTCTACGATGAAGGAACTGGTCAATCGTCCCTTTGCCCACTTCGAAGCCGTCGACCTCAACGACAACACCGATACCAAGGAGTTTGAAGTGATTGACGAAGAAATGGAAGAAGAGACAGACGAAGAGATAGAAGAGGACGAAATAGCCCCCTCAACCGACGAGGTTGAAACCACCGAAGTTGAAGAGATTGAAAGTGGCGACGACACGGACAATACAAGCTACGATAACGGCAAAACTGAGGACGCTCATCAAATAACGGAAGACGTTGATAACATTGAAAACGTTGAAAGCACTGAAAGCGCTGACGAGCCCAATGATAGTGAAAGCCTCAGCAACGAAACGCCTATCGAAATCATTACAGACCAATCGCCCATCCCCACGCAACAAGAAGAAGCCACCGCGGCTACTCTCAACAAGGAATCTTCGTCTGAACCCAACATTACACCGACCACCTCTGTAACTGACGGCAATAAAGCAAAAGCCCCATCCCCCACAGCGCAGACCGAAGCCACTAACACGGGCGCAATCCCCAACAAGCGCCGCGGCAGAGAAGACATAGTTGTGACCGACCCCACTCCTATTAGTAGTACCCAAACGCCCAACACGGCTGCCCCCAAAGCAACTATTGCAGAAAGCGCTCCAACGAATGCTACAATGGGCTACACCTACAACGAGGTGCCGTCGCCCCGCAAACGCAATTGGTGGAAAACGCTCTCACTCATATTGCTCATGCTCGCCCTCATGGCGGCAAGTTACTTCGCAGGCTACTACCGTATGCTTTGTCCCACATGCGATAACTACCTATTCGGGACTAAGACCGAACAACCAGTACCAGTCCCCACGAAAGTGGTGCAACCAACTTCTGTAGCTCGCCCTGCAAACGTTCCTACTACACCCGATTCGAATGTTGCACACGCTGACACGGCACAAAAGGCAAATCAAAAGCAAAGTCAACCCAACAACGAAGCAAAAGCCTCCAATACGACTTTGCCCGCAAACACTCCAGCACAGCCTGTCAAAGCTAAGCCAAGCCAACCCACCACAACGGCCACGCCACAACGTCCCAAAACGCACTGCGTTGGCAAAGGCGAAAACATCTACCGCATAGCTCGCAAATATTATGGTGACGATAGCTATGCCGAAAAGATTATTAAGGCCAACAACCTTAAAGATGCTAACACCATTGTTGTCGGCATGGAATTGAAGTTACCATAACCTCTGTTCTTTATCATAAGAAAACAACTTGAATTTCGGATTTAGCAAGGAAAGGCTAAGTCCGAAATTTGAGTAAATATACGTCTGTCGGACAACCCTAATATCTAACGCAAATGAGTAAAAAGTCTGAATACAAACAAAAGAACGAAGCCTTCTTAGCTGCTAAGCGACAAGAAGAAGGCATCAAAGAGTTAGCCAAAGGAGTGCTTTACGAAGTGCAAAAGAGTGGCAATCCGCAAGGCCGTCGCCCCGACCTACGCAGCGTCGTCTGCGTACACTACACGGGCCGACTCATCAACGGCCGCGTATTTGACGATTCACGCCGCGAAGGAATACCCGCTGCCTTCCGACTCTTCGAAGTAATCGACGGGTGGCAAATCGCTTTAAGCCAGATGCGCCCAGGCGACCGTTGGACTATCTACATTCCCGCCACCCTCGCCTATGGCAGTCGTACGGACGGCGACATACCTGGCAACTCAACACTAATCTTCGACGTTGAACTCCTAAGCATTGCCTAACCCCACACTATGTCTCCCCGTAAGCCCGCTCGCCAATCTAACATCGAGCTATTGCGCATCTTCGCCATGCTCATGGTCGTTGCCCTCCATGCCACATTTGAAACGTTTGGCTACGCACGAGCCTCCGCCGTACAAGCGCACCCTGGCAGTTGGTTGGGCATCATCACCACTGCCTCAGCCTGCTTAGGCAGTGTTGACTTATTTGTGCTCATCACGGGGTGGTTTGGCACTACCTTCCGCCCCAAGGGTGCACTCAAGTTGGTGCTACAAGTTGCCTACATCTCCATTGCAATGACCTTGTTTGCGTGGTTAATGGACTTCAAGTTGCCCACTAAAGTTATGGACTACTTCCGCCCATTGTGGAGCTACTGGTTTGTATGTAGCTACTTAGTACTCTACTTGCTCACCCCCGTGCTCAATGCTTTTGTTGAAAAATCGGACGAACGCTCGCTGCGCCACTTTCTCATCACCTTCTACGTGTGCGTCATTCCCGCCTCGTTCATCTTTGCCGACCTACACAATGGCTTTGCCGCCGTACCTTTCATGGGGCTATATTTACTCGGTCGCTACTTGCACCTTTACCTCACGCCACGCTTAGAGCAAGTGAAGTCCTGGAAGTTTTTAACAACGTGGATAGCTTGCATCACCTTCATGACGCTCCTTGTATGGGGAGCAAGCATGACAGCTCAATCCTACACTACCGCAATTATTCCCCTATACGTATCCTACACCAACCCCCTGCTTATCATAGCTTCTGCCTCTTTGCTTTTATTTTTCTCACGAATGCACTTTCAAAGCAAGGCTGTCAACTGGCTCGCTGCAGGAAGTTTTGCCGTTTACCTCACCCATCAGCACCCTTTTGTGCGTCAAGAATATTTCAAACTGGTGCGTCAACTCGATCAACAGACCGCCACTTCATTCCATTTTTTTGCCGATATGGTGTTGTTCATCAGCGCTATCTACCTCGCCAGCGCACTGATAGATTGGGTAAGAAGAGTTGCGTTTAAATGGATTAGATTGTAAAGAAAGAGAAAGTTATTAGGGAACGAAAGTTTGAGATTTAGACAAACTGTAATTGGGCCACTTAGGGCGACGCGTCCTCACCTGGGGGCGACGCGTCCCCGCGTCGGTATTGCCATGTTGGGGCTCGAGGCCCCAACATGGCAATGCATTAAATAGAAGAGCATTTGCTTGTCAAGGCATCGAGCC
>JBNMKQ010000008.1:0-37912 GCA_050874425.1 Alloprevotella sp. | reverse complement strand
GTGGGGGAGGGGGTTAGGGGGAGAGGCCGCATCAAATTGCAGTTTGTACATATCATTAAACGCAATATTACCCACACAATTCGTTATATGCGCCAAAATAGGAACCTTTTCGTTAAGCCAAATGGGCAAAGTGAAACGTGTTTCAACTTTGCAATGGCGAGAAAAGGTGCGCGAAAGCGAACGATTGTATACGACAAAACAAAAAAAATCCTCTGTTGAATCACTTCAACAGAGGACTAAACCTTTTACCTTATGAACCAAAAACTTGAATTAAGCAAGCTTGTTGATGTGAGACATCACACCGCTCTTAATATTTGCTGCCTTATTCTTGTGAATGATATTATTCTTAGCAAGCTTATCCAACATCTTCTGAACCTTCGGCAGAAGTTCGGTGGCAGCTGCTTTGTCAGTCGTAGCGCGGAGCTTACGTACTGCATTACGCATTGTCTTAGCGTAATATCTGTTGTGCAGTCTGCGAGACGCCGTCTGACGAATTCTTTTTACAGATGATTTGTGGTTTGCCATTTTTTATTTCTTCTTTTTTATTAGTAGTCCCTAGGAGAGTCGAACTCCTCTTTAGAGAATGAAAATCTCTCGTCCTAACCGATAGACGAAGGGACCATCGCTTTTTGAGCCTCAACACCGCTTGTTTGTTGTTTGCGTTGTTGTTATGTCTCATTTGCGAGTGCAAAGGTAGTACTTCCTGCAATATCTACCAAGCCTTCTCGCTATTTTTTTTCAAAAAAAGTGCATTTTGTATGTTTTTCTTCCATTTAGAACACTTTTGCAATACATAATACACCATAAAGAACACTTTATACAAAAGAAAAGTAGCACCTTTGCAATATGAAATCTCGAGCTATCGTATTACATATTACACGTTATAACGACGAACAGTTGATAGTAGACTTACTAACGGAGTTGGTTGGGTGCGTCACCATGATGGTGCGTATTAGCCGCAGCAAGCGTGCTGCGGTGCGTCATTCGCTGTTTCAACCGTTGGCCCTATTAGAAGTGGAATGGGACGAACGACCACGTGCAAACTTTCAGCGCCCGAAGGCAGTACAGGTGGCGGTGCCTTTCTGTTCTTTGCCTTTCGATGCTGCAAAGTCGTGCATTGCATTATTCCTTGCCGAGGTGCTTCACCATTCGGTACGCAACGAGCCTGATGCGCACCTAATATATAATTATATAGCGCGTTCGGTGGAATGGTTGGACACGTGTACGCAGGGGTACGCCAACTTTCACCTCGTATTCTTACTTCGTTTGACGCACTTCTTAGGTTTTATGCCCAACGTTGAAGAGGCTGCCACTGGTGATTACTTCGACTTGCGCGCCGCCTGCTTCGTTCCACAACAACCACCCCACCCTGACTTTCTCACACCTACAGACGCTGCTTTAGTGCCTAAACTGATGCGTATGCGTTATGATTCGATGCGTTTTTTCCGATTTTCGGGAGCGGAACGCTCACGCCTACTGGAATACATTAATATATATTACAGGCTTCACGTGCCTAACTTCCCTGAGCTTAATTCATTGGCGGTAATGAAGGAGGTGTTTAAGAATGGGTGAAACGAGGTCCAATTCCTTATATTGGGCCTCACCCCCTAACCCCCTCTCCTTGAGGAGAGGGGGGACAAGTCACCTTTTCTTGCTCATTTTCAGGAAATATCTCAAGCAAGAAACTGGGGAGAAAAAGGCAACTTCAGTCCCCCCTCTCCTCAAGGAGAGGGGGATAGAGGGTGAGTCCCAATTGCAGTTTATCTAAGACCGATACATGCTGCTTTTGGTAAGGAATATTGACTTTCCGAACATGACGTTCTAGAAAAACACTGAGGGAGAAAGAGGGGATAAAGAGACAATTTTGAAAACACTGAGGGAGAAAAATCAAAGCACTGAGGGAGAATTTTCAAAACACTGAGGGAGAGATGCGCCTCTTGCACTGTGTTTTTATGTTTTTTCGCCTGTGTTTTGCCTCTTTTTCGCCTTAAAAATGCCTCTTTTTGCTCCCCAAATAGGCTAAAAACGCCCTATTTTGCATCCGTTAACTATTAGTTTTCGCTAACAGAATGTCAAGAAAAACGAAAAATAAGGATAAAAATACGAAAAAAGGGCGTGATAAATGTAGTACTTAGCGTTACGACTACATTTATCACGTCCTCTTTGAAAGCTATCGAACCTCACTTTTTACGGCAGCACCTTAAATTCATAGCCTTGCTTCTGCAACCATTCAATGGCACGTGGCAAGGCATAAAGCAGTTTGTCTTGACTGCGCAAGGAATCATGAAAGGTTATAATACTGCCATTGCGTGCATAATGTCTCACATTGCGCAACACATCACGACCGTTCAAACGCATGGAATAATCGCGCGTGACGAGGTCCCACATCACCACGCGGTACTTCATCATTACACGTAGGTACTGTTCCCACTTCAGCCAGCCATGGGGCGGACGAAAGAGGTCGGTCTGTAAATATTCATTGGCCTTTTCGACATTACGCATATAAGAACGTATACCATGGCGCAAACCGCCTATATGATTATAGGTATGATTGCCCAATCGATGTCCCCTACTCTTCACCATTTCAAACACTTCGGGGTGCTTGCGTATGTTATCGCCTACCATAAAGAAAGTGGCCTTAATACCATAATGATCGAGTACGTCGAGCACCCAAGGTGTTACCTCGGGTATCGGTCCGTCGTCAAACGTTAAGTATACAGCATGCTCGTTGGGATTCATGCGCCATAGGGCTCGCGGATAGAGCCAACGCAAAAAACAAGCGGGTTGTTCTATAATCATAATAGGATAAAGAGAGGATTATTCTTCACGTTGCAAATATAAGGTTTTTCTATTGTTCTGCACACATTTTTTGATGTGCAATTTTAAGAAGATGTATTCTTTGCACATTTTTCCAACAAAAAAAGGACGAGCCTATGAGGCTCGCCCCTATACATGTATCGTACGTTTATGATTACTTCACTTCCTTTACCAAATAGATTTGGGTAGGAAGGTGATCAGAATAGCCATTAAGCCATACACCACCTGCGTGGGTGCGCAAGGGGTTGCCCTTATACTTACCCTCTTGTTGGAAGAGGTAGGGAGGCATAAAGATGGCGTGTTGATAATACTTCAAGGTGCTTCGATCAGTACCAATCATATTGCCACTCACTACGATTTGGTCGAAGAGGTTCCACTTACCATTGTACATCAACGTGCCTTGGCCTACCTTATAAAGGGTGTTATACCAAGGGTTGTACATATCGCCTTCCTTCACATCTTTCGTTTCGCTCTTACAGCCCAATTGAGTCGTCATACTCTTGTTGCCTGGGTCGTCGTTCATATCACCCATGATGATAACTTTGGCACCAGGTTCGCTCTTCTGCAGTGCATTCTTCAACTGACGCACTTGCCAACCGGCACGCTGACGCACCTCGTCGCCTGCAGCACGTGAGGGCCAGTGATTAACAATGAAGAACATCTTTTCACCAGCTAATTTTCCTTCCATGACGAGGAAACCACGAGTGATATAGGTAGTGTCGCCTTGTAGGTGGTCGTATGCTTGCACCTTGCCCTTATCGTCGATATAGAAACCAACCATGGGGTCGTCTACCTTATTGGTGGGGCCATAGTTGTATTGTACGCAGAAGTAGCGTTCCATATCGAAGAGTTTGGGATTATAGAAGAAGGCGCACTCAACACCACGACGGTCGTAGCTAGGAACGTCGACGTACTTATAGCCACGTCCTGCGAGTGAAGGTTGCTTCAAGAGGTCGTCGAGTACATTGGAGTTTTCAATCTCTGAGACACCGATAACAGCTGCGCCTATGTTGTGCAACTTTTCGGTGCAAAGTTCGCTGAGCACGCGGCTCATATTATGAAGCTTGGCCTCATACTTCATCTTGCCCCACTTCATCGTGCCGCTGGGCAAGTATTCGTAGTCATTTTTACCTGCATCGTGTAGGGTATCGAAGAGGTTTTCAAGGTTATAAAAGGCTACGCCGTAAAGGGCATAACGTTTTTGGTCAACGGCAGTTCCTCGTGTTGTGAATGAGGTGAGCGTTGTGAGCGCTAAGACAAAGAGCGCGAAGGTAAAGAGTAGTTTACGCATATTGAGTCTATTTATTATACGTGCAAAAGTAATGCAAACTCAGCGCACTACAAAATTTTCATGAAAAATGTAACTTTAATTTAACAGCCTTGCAACGAATTGTTTGATAAATTGGGGCCTCTCCCCCTAACCCCCTCCCCCACAGGGGAGGGGGAATAAGTCACTCTTACTTCTTGAGTTTTCTGTTGGTTTTCAACTAGAAACGCAGCAAGTAAAGATTACTTATTCCCCCTCCCCTGTGGGGGAGGGGGTTAGGGGGAGAGGCCCCATCAAATTGCAGTTTGTACATATCTTTAAACGCAATATTACCCACACGAATCAACATAGACCCGTTTATATAAAAGTTAATGTTAAGGGGCGTTCTAAAAACAGATTTTTTAGAACGCCCCTTAAACGATTAGCAAACCTTCTCTAACTTCTTCATCACGCTGAAGATGAAGATGAATGAGATTAAGCAAAGGGCTACTAATACACCCCATACAACTACCAAAGGCACCTTGCCCCAGAGGAAGCCGGGGATTGATACCAACATATTACCTGCGGCAGTGGCTACAAACCAACCACCCATCATTGTACCCTTGAGTTTGGGAGGTGCAACCTTTGACACGAACGAGATGCCCATCGGTGAGAGCAACAATTCGCCAAACGTGAGGACAAGGTAAGTGGTGATGAGCCAGTTGGGCGAAACGGTGTTTTGATCAGCAGAAGTTACACCGATTGAGGCCAATATCATGATTACGTAGCCAATGCCTGCTACCAACATACCGTAACCAATCTTGCGAGGTGCTGAGGGTTCTTTGCCCTTCTTGGCCAACCATGCGAAGATAGCCATGCTAACGGGCGTAAGACCTACTACGAAGCAGGGGTTGAACTGTTGGAAGATAGGAGCTTCGATACCAATGCCATTGGGGTCGAGTGTGGTGTACTTATAGGCCAAACCGCCCAAGCAGGCCAATATTACAATGGCTGAGATAGCCTTTCCTTTGCCCGTCTTGCTCTGGAAGAGTGAGAAGAGGCCGTAGATGATTACAATGCAGAGCAAGAGGTTGGTCACGTCGAACAGCATGCTTTCAACGCCCACTGCGTGCTTCTGAGTATATTCATCGGCAAAGTAGGTAAGTGTCAAGCCATTCTGGTGGAAAGCCATCCAGAAGAAGATAACGACGGCAAAGACAAGGCAGAGGGCTACAATGCGGTCCTTCGTTTCGCTCTTGCTGAGTTCGGGTTCAGTGGTGGCAGCCTCGGCGGTCTTGACAGCGTCCTTTTGAGTGGGTGCTACGATTACTTGCTTGAATGTGCCTTGGAAACCATAGTAAATGGCGATTGATACAATCAGCGAAACGCAAGCCACACCAAAGGCATAATGGTAAGAGTCGGCAGCGCTTACGCCTAAGCTATGCTGTGCATACTCCATAATCTTGACGGCTGCAGTGGGTGCAAAGAGGGCACCAATGTTAATGGCCATGTAGAAGATAGAGAAGGCTGAGTCGCGCTTGCCTTGCATCTCGGGCGAATTGTAGAGGTCGCCCACCATTACTTGGAGGTTGCCTTTGAATAGGCTGGTGCCGACGCTAATCATGACGAGTGCACCAAACATAAGGGCGGCTGCTACCGTGCCTGCTCCTGCTGGAATAGAGAGCAGAGCGTAGCCCAGAAACATTACGATAATGCCCGTAGTTACGCACTTACTGTAACCAATCTTGTCGGCTATCATACCGCCAAACAAGGGCAATAAATAAACTAAGGCCAAGAAGCAAGCGTAAACGGCGCCTGCAGTACCTGCCTCCCAACCAAAGTTGGCTTTGAGGAAGAGTACGAATACGGCCAACATGGTGTAATAACCAAAGCGCTCGCCTGTGTTGGCAAGGGCAAGGGCATACAAGCCTTTCGGTTGTCCTTCAAACATAGAAATAGAATTTATTAAGAGTGAATAATATCATTTATAAATATGCAAATGCGGGGGAAATGTGCAAATGTGCAAATGTGAGAATGTGCAAATGATTTAATGTCTAAAGATGAAGCAATGGAGACTATAGGAAAATGTGTGAATGTGTGAATGTGTGAATGTGTGAATAGTCGCCTTTGTAGCACCTTATCTTTTAAACATTAAATCATTTGCACATTTGCACATTCTCACATTTGCACATTTCCCTTGCATTTGCACATTTACTCATTTGCACATTCGCTACGCGCTAGTTCGTCCTTCAAGAACTTGCCCGTATAGCCTACGCCGCTTTCGACAAGGCCTTCGGGCGTGCCTTCGTAGAGGAGTTGACCACCGCCACGGCCACCTTCGGGCCCCATTTCGATAAGGTAGTCAGCCACTTTGATAACATCAAGATTGTGTTCTATCACGACGACTGTGTTGCCACGTTCTACCAACTTTTGCAATACGTCCATCAGCACGCGAATGTCCTCAAAGTGAAGTCCCGTAGTCGGTTCGTCAAGTATGTAGAGTGTTTGCCCCGTGTCACGCTTTGAAAGTTCGGTAGCCAACTTGACGCGCTGGCTCTCACCGCCTGAGAGCGTGGTACTGCTTTGACCTAACTTAATGTAACCAAGGCCAACGTCTTGCAGCGTCTTAATCTTGTGCAGAATGTTGGGCACGTTCTCAAAGAACTCTACCGCTTGATTGATCGTCATGTCAAGCACGTCGGCTATGCTCTTTCCCTTAAAGCGCACTTCGAGCGTTTCGTGATTATAGCGTTTGCCATGACAAGCCTCGCAAGGCACGTACACGTCAGGCAAGAAGTTCATTTCAATGGTCTTATAACCATTGCCCTTGCACACCTCGCAACGGCCACCTCGCACGTTGAAACTGAAACGACCAGACTTATAGCCACGTATCTTTGCTTCGGGCAGGTTGACATAGAGCGAACGTATGTCGGCAAATACGCCCGTGTAAGTGGCAGGGTTGGAGCGTGGGGTGCGGCCTAACGGACTTTGGTCAACGGCCACAACTTTGTCTATCAAGTCAATGCCCTCAATGCGGTCGTAAGCTAAAGGTTCGCGCAGAGAACGATAGAAGTGTTGCGAGAGAATGGGCAACAGCGTATCGTTGATAAGCGTGCTCTTACCACTACCCGAAACGCCTGTCACACAGATGAGGGTGCCGAGCGGGAAGTCGGCCGTCACGCCTTTAAGGTTGTTGCCACGTGCTCCAACGAGGCGCAACGTCTTGCCGTTGCCCTTGCGGCGCACCGCGGGAACGCTGATTTCGCGCTTTCCGTTTAAGTATTGTGAGGTGAGCGTTTGCGTTTGAAGCATCTGCTGAGGTGTTCCCTCAAACACGACCTCACCGCCCAAGCGACCAGCTTTTGGTCCCATGTCGACAATGTAGTCGGCGGCTAACATCATGTCTTTGTCGTGCTCTACGACGACAACTGTGTTGCCCAAATCGCGTAGCTCCTTAAGGGAGTTGATAAGGCGCACGTTGTCGCGTTGATGGAGTCCGATGCTCGGCTCGTCTAAGATGTAAAGTACGTTGACCAACTGCGAACCAATCTGTGTGGCCAAACGTATGCGTTGACTTTCGCCACCCGATAGCGTCATTGACGAACGAGCCAGCGAGAGGTAGTCAAGTCCTACATCAAGCAGGAACTTCAGGCGCGAGAGCAATTCCTTTAATATTTCGTGAGCAATCGCACGCTGCTTGGTGTTGAGTTCGGCCTCAACGTGTTGTAAGAAGTCATAGAGTTCGGCAATGTCCATATTGCTCAGTTCAGCAATGGTCTTGCCGGCAAAGCGATAGGCCAAGGCTTCTTTGTTCAATCGTGCGCCATGGCATGCAGGACAGACAGCCGTCTTTGAGAACTGTTCGGCCCATCGCTGCGAGGCGGCACTCATCTCGGAGTCGGCCATTTGCTGAATGTACTTTACAAGGCCGTCAAACTCTACGTAATAATCGTCGGTAGTATGAGCTGTCGAGGCGGGAATGCGCAGGCGATCGGCGCGACCATTGAACACCTCGTCCATTGCCTCTTCGGGAATGTCGCAGATGGGCGTCTTGAGGTCGCAGTCGTAGTCGGCCAAGACGGTCTGTATCTCCCAAAATATCAAAGCGTTGCGATATTTGCCTAAGGGCGCAAGTCCACCTTCTTTGATTGAGAGCTTAGGGTCGGGCACCACTTTGTCGCGATCCATTACGTTTACAAAGCCTAAGCCTTTGCACTTGGGGCAGGCTCCTTGCGTAGAGTTGAACGAGAAGTTATGAGGAGCAGGGTCGCGATACGCGATGCCCGATACGGGGTCCATTAGCTGCTTAGAGTAAAAGCGCACTTGGTGGTCGGCCGCATCGAGTAACATCATCAGGCCATGTCCTTGGTGCAACGTTTCGGCCACGCTTTTGGTCAATCGTTCACCGTCTTTGGCTTGCACGGCTAACTTATCGACCACTACTTCAATGTCATGATTTTTATAGCGGTCGAGCTTCATGCCCGAAGTAATCTCACGCAGTTCACCGTCAACGCGTACGGTCAAGAACCCCTTGCGCCGGGTGCTCTCGAAGAGTTCCTTATAATGTCCCTTACGATTGCGAATGAGGGGAGCAAGGAGGTAAACTTTATGGCCTTCGTAGTCGTCAAGTATCATGTTGACTATCTTCTCCTCTGTATATTTCACCATCGGTTCGCCCGATACGTAAGAGTAAGCCTCACCAGCACGCGCATAGAGCAGACGAAGGAAGTCGTATATCTCGGTCACGGTGCCTACTGTCGAACGAGGATTCTTATTCGTAGTCTTCTGCTCAATGCTGATAACGGGACTAAGCCCTGTAATCTTGTCAACATCGGGGCGCTCTAAGTTGTCTAAAAAGTTGCGAGCATAAGCCGAGAAGGTTTCGATATAACGACGTTGCCCTTCGGCATAAAGTGTGTCGAAGGCCAACGAACTTTTGCCCGAACCGCTGAGCCCCGTTACAACACATAGGCTGTAACGGGGCAGGGTTACGTCGACGTTCTTAAGATTATGAACGCGTGCTCCTAATATTTCAATCTTTTGTTCTGACATTGGCCTTTAGTTTGTTGACGTGCCGTTTTCGTTATAGCCACGCAACAGGTTGATTACCTTTTTAATATTATACTTTCGTCCATCAGCGCCTCGCGCTTGAATGTTGAGATAGTAAGCGCCGTCGGGCACGTCGTGTCCACCACTTCGACCGTCCCAGCCTCCTGCCAGGTCGGTCCACTCATAGAGCTTCTTGCCCCAACGGTCGAACACCATAGCCTTGAACGATACAATGCTCTGATAGCCTTCCTTCACCTTAAACACGTCGTTCACGCCGTCACCATTGGGCGTAAAGGCATTGGGCACTTCGAGTTTAGACTCGCTGATGCTCACCGAGAAGGGTTGGTCCATTTCGTAGGCTATCGTGTCGGTACCTTGCACAAAACTGATGCGCACTTCAATACTAAACGTGCCCGACTGGTTGAAGGCATACTCTGTGTCTTCGTCATAGCGCACCAAGAAAGGGGTGCTCTCGCCACTCCGCGTGAAGCGCCATTCATAGAGGGGCGTATAGTCGCCCACATTCTCAGGGCAGGCCTTAAAGGTGGCTCGGAAGGGAGCCGAACCGTCATATTGACTCTCGCTCGCCTCTTGTCCGTCAGCGTCTATGTAGGTCATCGTTGGATTGGCCGTTGGCAATTCATTTTGTGCCGCCACGACAAGTGTGCAACAAAGCGCAATGAGTAATGCGTATATTCGTGTCATGAATTTATCTGCTTTCATTGGCCACAAAGGTAACAATAAAAGCGCAAAGTGTAAGCAAAGGCAATTGAAAACTATGCTTTTTTACACCGAAACGGGCCTTTTCAAGTTGTTAAAAAGGCATTTAACACTTCAGTTCATTACACACTGCATATTCTTATCTATTCAATACTTTTTAACAATAGAGTATAACGCCCAAAAGCCCATTCTCACGCAGTTTGTGAGCCCTACTCTTTGTGCGAACAGTTCGCAAGCGGAAGTATTAAAATCAAAGGTTGAAAATGTTAAAGTGGTGATTATCAATACTTATTGTTTCGCCAAACCACAAAAAATGCGTATCTTTGCAGCCGTAAACCTCACGGGGCGGACACTCATATAGCCTTTTTAAGGTTCAGCGTCCCTCGTGCATTTGCCGAATTTACGGTGCGTGAAGTTAGACAAATTGAGGCAGAATTGAGGCCAATAGTGATTGCATAATGAAACTCTTTACCTCCTGCTCTTTTCGACTTGTTATAAGTTCACCCCTCCCGTTCAAACCATGGTGCGGCACAGGCAGTATGGCTAAGCTGCCACAGCACAAGCATCGTCGGCAATCCTCGTGGCAAAACAAAACAAATGACTATTAAACAAGTATTATTAGCATCACTCGTAACATTCGCATTCACCACTAACGCCCATGCCCAACAGCACGGCAAGGCATCTTTCTACAGCAACCGCGCTCACGGACATCGCACAAGCGATGGCTCGCGCTATCACAAAGACAGTTTAACTTGCGCCCACCGCACCCTTCCCTTTGGCACCTTGCTTAAGGTAACAAATAAGACGAATGGTAAGGAAGTGGTCGTTCGCGTAACCGATCGTGGCCCTTACGCTGCAGGTCGCGTGGTAGACCTTTCAATGGCTGCCGCTCGCGAGTTAGGAATGGTCAACCAAGGCATCGCTGCCGTTAAGGTAGAGACCATTGGCAATGACAGCGGACAAGACACAAAAGCCGCACCCTACATTCCCGAAGTTAAATATCTCGACCCCGCTACCGGTCGCTTCTACACCATGGAGGAGTGGAAGACGCGTGGCGAAAACGTGCGTCAGCAACACTTGGCTGAACTTCGCAAGAAGCAACAACCGCACTACAAAATTCTCAACACAAAGCTAACGGCTAAAAAGGGTAAATAATCCTCTCTTTTATTATACCTCACAACATAAACTAATTACCCAAAACTTGCCAAACCCTCATTGCTCTAACAAAAGTAACGAGGGCTTGGCAAGTTTTTTTTTGATTTGTTATAAAAGCAACCTAACCCACAGCATTCGTTATAGTTCGCTTTTTTTTGAAGAAAATAAGCGTAAGAATGTAGCATAAATCATTGTATGTGAATAAAAAAGGTGCAGAGTTTAATACCACATGAAAAATAATTACTATTTTTGCACGTTTCTTATAAGGTAATAAAAAACAACAATCATAATAACAATCAGATGAACGTGATAACGAAAACCGTTTCGTTGCCTGACGGACGCACCATCAGCATCGAAACAGGAAAGTTGGCCAAGCAAGCTGACGGCGCAGTAATGTTGCGCATGAACAACACCATGCTTTTGGCCACCGTTTGTGCTGCAAAGACAGCTCAGCCCGGCACAGACTTTATGCCCTTACAGTGCGATTACAAAGAAAAATATAGTGCAGCAGGTCGTTTCCCTGGTGGCTTCACTAAGCGCGAAGGCCGTGCAGGCGATTACGAAATCTTAACTTCTCGCCTTGTTGACCGTGCTTTGCGTCCCCTCTTCCCTTCTGACTACCACTGCGAGGTATACGTTAACATCACGCTCTTCTCTGCTGATGGCGTTGACATGCCCGACGCATTGGCTGGTTTCGCTGCTTCAGCTGCTTTGGCTGCCAGCGACATTCCTTTCGAAGGCCCTATCTCTGAGGTTCGCGTAGCTCGCATCAATGGCGAATACGTAGTCAACCCCACCTTCGAACAACTCAAGCACGCTGACATGGACATCATGGTAGGTGCTACGGAAGAGAACATCATGATGGTAGAAGGCGAAATGGACGAAGTGCCCGAAAGCGCACTGCTCGAAGCTCTCAAGGTAGCTCACGAGGCCATTAAGCCTATGTGTCAATTGCAAAAGGAACTCTCTAAGGAACTCGGCACAGACGTTAAGCGCGAATACGATGACGAGGTAAACGATGAAGAGCTCCGTCAGCAAGTTAAAGACGAATGCTATCAGCCCGCTTACGCTATTGCTGAAGCAGGCGACCACGATAAGCACCAACGCGAAGATGCCTTCACACAAATTCGTGAGGACTTCAAGGAACGTTACGCTGCGGCTCACCCCGAGCTCTCTGCCGATGAGTTGGAAGAGAAGAATGCCATGGTTGACCGCTACTATCACGACGTAGAGCGCGACGCTATGCGCCGTTGCATCTTAGACGAGGGCAAGCGTCTCGACGGTCGTAAGACAACCGACATTCGTCCTATCTGGTGTGAAGTATCACCCCTCCCCATGCCTCACGGCTCAGCTATCTTCACACGTGGTGAAACACAAGCTTTGGCCACTGCTACACTCGGTACGAAGTTAGACGAGAAGATGGTGGACGACGTGCTCGACAAGAGCTATATGCGCTTCTTGTTGCACTACAACTTCCCTCCCTTCTCAACTGGTGAGGCTAAGGCACAACGCGGTGTAGGTCGTCGTGAAATCGGTCACGGCCACTTGGCATGGCGCGCCCTCAAGGGACAAATTCCCGCTGACTATCCTTACACTGTACGCGTAGTAAGCGACATCCTCGAGTCAAATGGTTCATCATCAATGGCTACCGTATGTGCTGGTACGCTCGCCCTTATGGACGCTGGTGTGCCCATTAAGGCTCCTGTAAGTGGTATCGCAATGGGTCTGATTAAGAACCCCGGTGAAGAGAAGTACGCTGTATTGAGCGATATCTTGGGTGATGAAGACCACTTGGGCGATATGGACTTTAAGACGACTGGTACGGCTAAGGGTCTTACGGCTACTCAAATGGATATTAAGTGCGACGGCCTTTCATACGAAATCCTTGAAAAGGCACTCGCACAAGCTAAGCAAGCACGCGAGCATATCTTGGGCAAGATTCTTGAAACAATGCCTGCTCCTCGTGCAGAACTCAAACCTCACGTACCCCGCATTGAAGCCTTCGAGATTCCTAAAGAATTTATCGGAGCCGTTATTGGCCCGGGCGGTAAGATTATCCAGGGTATGCAAGAAGATACGGGTGCAACCATCACAATCGAAGAGGCAGACGGCGTAGGTAAGATTCAAGTATCTGGTCCTAACAAGGATAGCATCGACGCTGCCGTAGCTAAGATCCGTGCTATCGTAGCCATTCCTGAGGTAGGTGAAGTTTACGACGCTAAGGTTGTAAGCATTATGCCTTATGGTTGCTTCGTAGAGTTCATGCCGGGCAAGGAAGGTTTGCTCCACATCTCAGAGATAGCTTGGAAGCGCCTTGAGTCAGTTGAAGAAGCTGGCATTAAGGAAGGCGACACCATTCAGGTGAAGCTCCTTGAAATTGATGAGAAGACAGGTAAGTTCCGCCTCTCTCACCGCGTATTAGAGGAGAAGCCCGAAGGTTGGGAAGAACGTCCTGCACGTCGTCCACGCCGCGAAGGTGGCGCTGAAGGCGGTCACGCTCCTCGTCGTCCTCGTCGCGATTAATCATTGCGACACTTTCCCTTTCTGAAAATATTGAATGAAAGAAAGCCATAGTTGCTTGAAGTCCCCTTGCACTCCTGATGGAGTGACAAGGGGATTTCTGTTTTTAAACGCCAAATGCGAGACAATTTTTTTTTGCGCGCTTCGCGCTTTGGGTTGAACATTAATTATCACCAATTAATTATTTCGTTATTTTTTCGTTAATGTTCATTCATGTTAAACTTTCAAATTATTATTTGACAAGACGTTAAAAAACAAACGTGTCGTTGTTCAAAAATCATTAAAAATGATGAAGCTCTAAAAAAAATGGGGGGGGTATATTTGCAAAAATAATTTTAGTATTGGGGTAGAATCTAATACTTTTTAGCAACTCATAAAACTATCAATTATGAAGAGACATTTTACAATGCTTTTGGCGCTATTTGCCTTTAGTCTATCGGTGCTGGCTGGTACCCCTGGCGTGACATTTTTGCTTCGAAGCGGTCAGAAAGTAAGTTTTGCCTTTATTGAGAAACCTGTTATTGCTTTGAGTAGCGACAATTTTTCGGTGAGTGTGAGCGGCGTAGAACGCGTGCGTTACGCTTATACTGAAGTGCAACGTGTGGCGGTAGTAGCCGATGTAGACGATGTTGTGAGCGCAGTGGATAATGGGAAAGCCAATGGAGATGGTCAACATGTTATCTTCACCCTATCGGCCAACATGCTGATGGCTTCAGGCCTTGCCCCCCACGAACAATTATCTTGTTATACCCCCGATGGTAAACTTGTATTAACTGAGAAAGCTCATGCTGACGGCAGTGTAGAAGTTAGCCTTTCTGCCCTTCAGCAAGGCGTTTACGTAATCCACACGCAAAGCGGTATTAGTTACAAATTCTTTAAAAAGTAAGCTATGAAAAGACTTTTTATGTTGTTAACTGCTCTGATGCTAATAGCCTCGGCATCATTTGCGCAGAAAAATTTTCATTTTTGGACGGGTAATTCATACATGGAGACTATCTCAGACGTGGATAGCTTGACCTTTAGTGTAGGAAATGACTTCTTACATCCTGTCTTTGTAGATTTGAATGCAACAACTAATACTGTTCAAGGTACAGTTAAGATAGTGTTGAAAGAAGGTATGAAATCAATTGATAATTCTTGCGAGATTGGTATTTTCTTTTCTGATGAGAATAGCACTCCTACTTATAATGATTATTTTAAGCTATTAGGCAATAAGGTGCAAGATTATCCATTTACAATCAAAAATCTCGTCTCTGGCACAACTTACTATTACATAGCTTACGTCAAAATAGAGCGTACGGTCTATTATAGTGAAGTTAAATCTGTTACTACAAAGGGAGAGAAACCAACACCGCCCGCTTATACCCTTATTAATGGGCATAAGTTTGTAGACCTTGGCTTGCCAAGTGGATTACTTTGGGCAGAAACCAATGTAGGGGCTTCATCTGCTACTGATGCTGGTGATTACTTTGCTTGGGGTGAAACCGAGCCCAAGGCTAATTATTTATGGGGTACTTATAAATGGGGAGAAACTCCAACTAAATACAACGATACAGATGGCAAGACTGTACTTGATGCCGAAGACGATGTTGCAACCGTCAAATGGGGGGCTCCTTGTCGTATGCCTTCTTACTCAGAAATGGAAGAACTTTATGAGAACTGTCTCATGTTAAGTAAATACGATTACAATGGTATGAGTGGACACCTTTTTACAGGGCCTAATGGTAACACTATATTTTTACCTGCTTCGGGGGCCATTGACAATGAGTCCTTTTATAACCGGGGTGAGCGTGGTTGTTATTGGTCTCGTTCGATTCTTACTGATGGAGTTCGAGAACCTGTTGCCATGCAATTTTTAATTGAATACCCTTTTCTGTCTGCGAGGTCGCTTTATCGTTACTATGGGCTTTCCGTACGCCCTGTTACAGAAAAATAAGGTGTGTTAAGTATCTGTGACTTCAATATTGTGCGAAGTACTTTTATGAATTTATAATAGAAATAATATATGAAACGCATATTTTCTTATGTTGTGTTGGCATTCTTAGCAGTATTCTTTACTGTCGCTCATGCGCAGCAAAACATCTATATTTGGAGGGACGGTAATGTATCCGTCCGCTCGGTTGCAGCGTATGATAGTATTACGACTTCTGTAAATAAGAAGTTATTTACGATTCATGTATCTGCCGCTACTTCTGTTACTAATAATACATTTGAGGTAGCTTACAGTTGGTCAAGCACTTGCTCTTTTAGAGTTATATCTTTGAAAAAATATTTATTAGAAGAAGGTATTTGTCTTTCTTCAACAAATGCGAATCCTACTTATGCTGACGGCCATATTTGTATAAATAGCGATGAAATCAGCGATGGCTTTGTAGTAGATTATGACCAGGATGGCACTTTTACCTTCTTAGAGCTTGACCCTGGTACAACTTATTACTATCGTTACTATGTAAAGTATCTTGATGATATCTTTTATAGTAATGTAGAATCTGTTACAACTTTGGGTGAAAAGTCCACTTCTCCTACTTACACTCTTATGAATGGTCACAAGTTTGTAGACCTTGGTCTGCCAAGTGGATTGCTTTGGGCAACAACCAATGTGGGAGCTTCTTCATGTTCAGAAGCTGGTGACTACTTTGCTTGGGGCGAAACCGAACCGAAGTCCGATTATTCTTGGGATACTTATAAGTGGGGTAGCGATGAAAACAATTTGTCGAAGTATAAATCTTCAGATGGCAAAACTATGCTCGATCCCGAAGACGATGCTGCCACTGCTAACTGGGGCGCGCCTTGCCGTATGCCTTCTTTTGCTGATTATGAAGAACTTTATAGCAAGTGTGAATGGCTATGGGTAGATAACAAGAGAGAATGTGGCTATCTTATTATAGGTACTAATGGTAATACTATATTTCTTCCCGTTACGGGCTATCACTATGGCACTTCGTGCAATAACGTTTATTTTGGTTATTATTGGATTAGTTCATTATATTCGGACGATGTGTGTTGGCTCGTTTTTAGTAGTGCTGATAAAACAGTTGGACTCAAAAGTCGTTTTGTTGGATTGACAGTTCGTCCTGTTGCAGAAAAATAAGGAATGTCAGCCTAACTGGAATTGGGAAGCCTCTCCCCCAGCCTCTCCCCAACCGGGAGAGGCTGTACGAAAATCCCCTAAAGCTGCTAATGTCTGATAATCTTAGCATTTTCTTCTTCCGTATCATATTATTTTAACCATTATAGCCTTTTGAGCCTCAACAAATCTGCTTATATTTGTAGTAAATAAAAGGACTAAGATATGGCATATAAAAAAGGCAAGATAGAAATCAAAGGTTTTTCCCAGACTGCATTGATGAATATGTAGAGGCAGACGCTCCTGTGCGCCTGTTCGATGCCTTTGTCGATAGTCTAAAAATGGAAGAATTAGGATTTATTCGTAGTACGCCTGCAGAAACAATTGGATGACCGTATTAAGCGTCTTGACGAGCACATATCCATTTATATGGAAGAACTTGATGCATGCGACCATGAAGAAGAAAGGAGATAGTCAACCTCGTAGCCAATTAGTTCTACAAAATTCCAATATCATGAAAAAATATATCGTTGTTTTGTGTTGTTTACTTTCGGTGCTAAGTATACAAGCACAAGATGAAGAGAGGCAAAAAGACGTTGAAACACTTTTTGAATGGTTTAAGAAAGCATCGGGCTTTGACCGCAACTATCCACGTGAAAAGGTATATCTACACATGGACAATACATCGTATATGGCAGGCGATACGTTGTGGTACAAGGCCTATGTTGTACGTGCTTCCAGCCTATTGCCCACCAATGTGAGTAGAGTGCTCTATGTTGACCTTCTGAATGCTGACGGACAAGAGATGGAACGTCAAATGCTGCACATCGACTCGTTAGGACAGGCTGATGGCGCTTTTGTATTGAAACTACCTATTCGCGCTGGCTACTACGAAGTGCGCGCCTATACACGCGCGATGACAAACTGGGAGGGATATTTCTCACGCGTTGTACCCATATTCGAAAGCCATAACCCACAAAAGGAAGAACACACGCTCGCCTCAGGCGATATTTCACAACTCACCCTACCCAGCCCACGCAGCCACGATAAGGTGACGTTAGGTGCTCCGCGTCCTTACACCATGAGGAGTAAGAGCGAGCGACTGCTCACATTCTACCCCGAAGGGGGCGCACGCGCCAAAGGCGTAGCACAACGCATCGCTTACGAACTGACTGACGGACGCGGCACAGCTGCAGACGATACACTACAACTTTATAACGAGCAGAAACAATTATTAGCCTCCTTTGCGCCCCTATATGCTGGGCGAGGGTATTTTCTACTACCAGATAATTTAAATGGAGGTTACGTTAGTATTAAAGGAGAGAAAAAACAATTCACCTTACCCACTGCTACGACCAACTACGGCTTGCGCGCCCAACAAGCGGATGACGGACTTTCATTGTCGATATTGGCTAATGATTCAGTATGCCAACAGAATAATCTATTGGGATTGGCCGTGCTCTCACGCGAGAAGGTATGCTACTTTGACACGCTGACGGTCAACGAGAGTGAAACGGAACTCTTCATTCCGCGCAAGGCTTTGCGCGGAGGAGTCAATCGTGTTGAACTATATGATGTGAGTGGCCATAGTCAAGCCACGCGCTTGGTATGGGTAGCGCCCAATCAAGAGGAGAACCGTCGTATAAACGTACACCTTGAACAAAATGAGAAGGTATATAATCCCTTTAGTCCTGCCGTTGTAACAATCGACCTGCACGATAAGACCAATCGTCCTGTTTCGACTACCCTCTCAGTGGCCGTGCGTGATGGCGGTAGCAACATAACCGATACACGCGACGGAGGACTGGAGGCCAACCTCTTATTGGCGTCAGAGTTGCGCGGCTACGTAGCGCGCCCCGACCTCTATTTTGAAAAGGACGATGCCGCCCATCGTCAAATGCTTGACCTCTTGCTCATGGTGCAAGGTTGGCAAGCCAACCGCTTTAGCGTAATGTGTGGAGCAGAGCCTTTCACTTTGCAGCAACCCATTGAAGAACGCCCCATATTGCGTGGGCGCCTTTTTGCTGACAATGCTCGCCAGAAACCACGTGCTAACTATCAACTCAACATGTTGGCCTACTCGCTCGACGGGCAAACCATGCAGGGCAAGACGCGTACCGACAAGGACGGCTGCTTTGCTTTCGAGAATAATGCTCCCTTCAAGGGCAACTTCTATGCCCAGTTCTCTCAATCCTCAGATTCGGGTAAGAAGTCTTGGAGTCGGCTCTCAATAGACCAATGGTTT
Organism: Alloprevotella sp.; assembly: GCA_050874425.1. Lineage (GTDB taxonomy): Bacteria > Bacteroidota > Bacteroidia > Bacteroidales > Bacteroidaceae > Alloprevotella. Next base: position 19,093 of record JBNMKQ010000008.1, on the reverse strand, counting down.
GCGCCGCAGCCGCGCGCCCTCACGGCTCAGAGTTTAGCCTTAAACATTCCCCTCGCCCAAGATAGCTTGGTTACTTATCAACGCTTGGAAGAACCCAAAACCTTTGCGTGGCGCGACACCATTCCTCGCACTTTGCCCTCCAAACTCAATGAAGTAAAGGTAACAATCAGAGGTAAATATCATGGCCTCACAGGTACACGCTACACTTGGTTAGGGGGCGAGCATAAGGGATTAGAGCGCAGTACAGTATATTATAACGTTGCCCAAATCATGCAACGTCTCAAGGACGAAGGCAAACCCTTGCCCGACTTGGGCGAATTGCTGCCTATGCTCAACAATCACTTCTCGGTGCAGTTATATGGCCTGTATCGAACAACTAATTTGTCTGGGTCGTTTGAAGAAGACGATCTAAAAGACGAAGAAAAAGATGAAGAAAAACAAGAATTTACTACAGGAGGTGACCGCTTTGGTGGACTCAACTCTGAATCTCAACCAACAGCACGGCAAAGGAATGATATTCATTCAGAAGATGGTAAAAAGGAGGCACAAAAAGTCATGATGAAGAAAATGTATGAAGCACCTCATGTCAGTTACAATGCCAATTATGTAACAATGTTTATCAATAACTTGCCGTGGTACGAAAATTATTACCTTCGCTATCAAGACAATGTTTTTATACAATCAGCTGAGGGGTATAAAAGCATCACCTTTGTACCAAGCATTGTAAGCGAAAATGCGGTGACAGGTCAGGACAAGCGTTTAGGGCATAGTGATAAGGACTTACTCTATGTATACGAGCAACCCGACCTTTACCGACAAAACTGCACGCGCGGTCAAGACCAACGCATCTTGCAAGGCTTTGCTTCGCACCCTCAATTCTACTCTCCCGACTATCGACGCTTCGACTTGCCATCGGACAATGATGTGCGCCGCACGCTTTATTGGAATCCGTCGGTAAAGACTGACAAGGAGGGCAAGGCCCACGTACTCTTCTTTACCAACTCACGCCCCGAGCAGTGGCTCGACATCAGCGTACGCGGTGTAAGCCAAGACGGCAGTATAGCAGAGAGCAACTGATAAACTGAGGCCTCACCCCCTAACTCCTTCCTAGTCGGGGAGGAATTAGGGGGTGAGGCTAAATTGCAGTTTATCAACCCGATTCATTTTAGAATCATCTTTTTCTTGTAACTTTGCGCATTAAAAGAAACAAAAAAAGAGAAAATATAAAATATGAGTTTACAATGTGGCATTGTAGGCTTGCCCAACGTAGGTAAGTCAACCCTGTTCAACTGCCTAAGTAATGCCAAGGCACAATCAGCTAATTTCCCATTTTGTACCATTGAACCGAATGTCGGCGTTATCACCGTTCCTGACGAGCGATTGACAAAGTTGGCTGAATTAGTTCACCCAGGACGTATCGTACCTACAACTGTCGAGATTGTTGACATAGCAGGCCTTGTCAAAGGTGCTTCAAAAGGCGAAGGATTGGGCAACCAGTTCTTGGGCAACATTCGTGAGACTGACGCTATTATCCACGTGTTACGTTGCTTTGACGATGGCAACGTGGTACACGTAGACGGTAGTGTAGACCCTGTACGCGATAAAGAAATCATTGACACAGAGTTGCAACTCAAAGATCTTGAAACGGTTGAGAACCGTATCAAGCGCGTTGAAAAAATTGCCAAAGTGGGTGGTGACAAAAATGCCAAAGTAGAATACGAAGTTCTGTTAGCCTATAAAACAGCTCTTGAAGAGGGAAAGAGCGCACGTAGTGTCTCATTCGAATCGTTAGAAGAGCAAAAGGCTGCCAAAGGACTTTTCTTGCTTACCTCTAAGCCAGTACTCTACGTTTGCAACGTAGACGAAGCTTCTGCAGCGAAGGGTAATCACTACGTTGACGAAGTACGTGAAGCCGTTAAAGAAGAGGGGGCTGAAGTATTAGTACTTGCCGCACAAACCGAGGCCGACATTGCAGAACTCGAGACCTACGAAGAGCGTCAAATGTTCCTACAAGACGTAGGACTTGAAGAAAGTGGTTGCAACCGCTTAATTAAAGCTGCCTACCACATGCTCAACTTACAGACATTCATCACCGCAGGCGAAATGGAAGTAAAGGCATGGACATTCCACAAGGGGTGGAAAGCACCACAATGTGCTGGCGTTATCCACACGGACTTTGAGAAAGGCTTCATTCGCGCTGAAGTAATCAAGTACGACGACTACATTCGTTTAGGTTCAGAATCTGCTGTTCGCGAAGCAGGCCTTTTACACGTAGAGGGTAAAGAATATGAAGTGCAAGACGGTGACATTATGCACTTCAGATTTAACGTGTAACTCTTTTTAGTTGACGAGTTGACAAGTTAACAAGCAAGTCACCAAACTCGTCAACTAAAGAACAAACTTACCTGTTAACTCGTCAACCAGTTAACTCGTTGACAAAAATCAGTTTTAAGGGAAATGACCATTTGGAATCCTTCAATCGTAGCTTTTAGCATAGGTTCGCTCGAAGTGCGTTGGTACTCATTATGTTGGTGTATTGGATTAGCTCTGGCCTACATCGTAGTGTATAAGCTTTACAAGCAGCAACGCATACCGCAAGAGAAATTCGACCCACTCTTTCTCTTCTGTTTTGTTGGCATATTAGTGGGTGCACGATTGGGACACTGCTTACTATACGAGCCTGCTTACTTTCTAAGTCACCCACTTGAAATGGTGCTACCCATGCATAAACTGGCCGATGGAACGTGGAAGTTTACAGGCTATGCTGGCCTTGCATCACATGGTGGAACGCTCGGACTTATGATAGCCCTTTGGCTTTACGTACGCAAGACGGGAGTTAAACTCCTCACCGTACTTGACAACATAGCCATTGCTACTCCCATCACCGCCTGCTTCATTCGATTAGGCAACCTGATGAACTCCGAGATTGTGGGTAAATTCACGGGGTCGGATATGGGATTCGTTTTTGTTCACCTTAATGAGACGCAACCACGGTACCCAGCCCAACTATACGAAGCAATTGCATACTTCCTATTTTTTGTAATAGGTGTAGCGCTTTACTTCCGCATGAAGAGTAAAGTCGGCACAGGCTTTTTCTTTGGGTATTGCTTAACCACTATCTTTGTATTCCGCTTCTTCGTTGAATACTTTAAGGAGGTACAAGAACCATGGGAACTGCACATGCAACAACTCATTGGTCTAAACCTGGGCCAACTACTTAGCATTCCTTTCGTAATCTTAGGCCTTTATTGTATGCTGCGAAAGAAAAAGGAGCAAGAATAAAAGAGCAACATAAATTGATTAAAGGGTGTTCTATAACAAATGTATAGAACACCCTTTAATGTTTTGGCTTTTTGGAAACAATACCATATATTTGCACCTAATAGCAACAGAATAAATGAAAAGAGACATGAATTTTTCAGTAGCCAATCCTATATACGATTCTGTATTCAAGTTCTTAATGGAAGACGAGCGTATAGCTAAGACCGTACTATCAGCCTTACTTAAGAAGGAAGTAGTAAGCGTTGAAATGCGTCGACATGAACACCCCAATATAACACGCGACAATATTTCAATGTTCCGTATAGACTTTGCCGCGAGAGTGATACAAGATGATGGTTCGACACGCTTAGTACTTATTGAATTGCAAAAGACCTGGTTGAGCACCGAAACGCTTCGTTTCCGGCGCTATCTTGCAGCACAATATAATGCAGAAGAAAACATGCTGAAGGAGAGCGATTCCGAAGCAAGCCCTTATGCTATACCCATGATTGCTATCTACCTGTTAGGTCACCGCATTGGCGACATAGACAAAGCCGTTGTGTATGTAAATCATAAGGCGCTCGACTACGACGGGAAAGAAATTAAAAATGGTGAGAACGATCCCTTTATCAACAGTCTTACACACGATAGCATTATCGTACAGATACCTTTACTGCATGGAAAGATCAACAACAAACTTGACCGTGTGCTCAGTGTGTTCGACCAATCACAACGAGATGATAGCAATCAACACATCGTTCGCCTTAACATAAACAACTACGAAGGCGATGCTGAACTCATGCATCTTGTTCATCGATTAGGACTTGCTGCTATGAACGCAAGCGTCAGACAAGAAATGGATGATGAAGACGAATTCTTTTCTGCCATAGAATCTCGTGATACGCAACTGATGCAGATGAATAAAAAACTTTCTGAGACCACTTCACAGTTGAACGAGACCACTTCACAGTTGAACGAAACCACCTCACAGTTGAACGAAACCACTTCACAGTTGAACGAAACCACAGCTCAATTAAAGGCGGTTGTCGAAGTCATGTTACAGAATGGCATGAGTATAGAAACTATCGCAAAGACCATCAATAAAAGTGCTGACGATGTAAAAGACCTCTTAAAGTCTTAACAAGTCACCTTATATTATGCCCCATTCTTAAAATATACTTAATCAGCAAACAAAAGATGACTAATAAGGTAAGTGTATCAGCATAAAATGCTTACCTTTGCTCATATTCTTGTTGAGAAATCATACACTATCATTATACAAATGCAAAGCAAATTATTATTTTGGGCGCTAGCTGGAACGTTAGCACTCACTTCGTGTAATAATAAATTAGGATCGCTCTCAGCCGACAACTTTACCGTTACACCTTCTCCACTTGAAGCTGTAAGTGGTAAAGTGCCTTTCGACATTAACGGCCGCTTTCCCGAAAAGTACATGAAAAAGAATGCGGTATTGAAATTCAAGCCCGTCATTCGTTATGCAGGAAAAGTTGCGGACCAAGCACAATATGCAGCTTTTCAGGGCGAAAAGGTGCAAGGCAACGATCAAGAGATTTCATACAAATTAGGCGGAAATTTTAGCAACCGCTACAACTTCACCTTCGAACCAGGTATGGAAAAGAGCGAACTCTGGCTTGAATTTGATGGTCAAGTAGGCAAGAAGAAAGCCAACGTGCCTGCAGTAAAGATTGCTGATGGTGTATTGGCAACTTCTGAATTACTGAAGAGCACCGTAACCTCTGCTCACACACAAACTGCTGCCGACAAATACCAATATGCTATCAAGCAAACCAAACAAGCACAGATTAAATATCTAATTAATCAAGCCAACATTCGCAACAGTGAGTTAAAGAGCACCTCTGTGCAAGACTTTATCAAAACACTCAGAGAGATTAAGGCCGACCAAAAGGGCTATATGCTCGACAACATCGAAGTGTCTGCTTATGCCTCACCCGATGGTGGCATGAAGCTCAATACAGCTTTAGCTCAAAATCGTGAAAAGACTTCTAAAGGCTACGTAGGTAAGCAACTCAAAGCCGCTAAACTCGACGCTGATGTTGACTCAAAATACACTGCAGAAGACTGGGAAGGCTTTAAAGAGTTGGTAAGCCAATCAAACATTCAAGACAAGGATATCATCCTTCGCGTACTCTCTATGTATGAAGACCCTGAAGAGCGCGAGCAACAGATTCGTAATCTCTCAGCTGGCTACAAAGAGTTAGCAGACGAAATTCTTCCCGAATTGCGCCGTGCCCGCTTAACCATCAACTATAACTTGATTGGCCGCAGCGACGATGAAATCGAAGAACAATACAAAGCAGATGCCTCTAAGCTATCAGTTGAAGAGCTACTTTATGCAGCAACGCTGACTGAGGATATAGCCGAGCAAAAGGACATTTACACCAAAACGTCTACACTCTACCCAGACGATTATCGAGCCTACAACAACTTGGCAACATTAGCTTACCAACAAGGTAACTTGATAGCTGCAAAGAACTATTTAGCACAAGTTCCTGCATCAAAGGCTGATGCTCCCGAAGTAAATGCAAACTTAGCACTCATCGCCATGGCTGAAGGCAACAATGAAGCTGCAAACAACTACTTGATGAAGGCTACCTCTACTGAGAACTACAACGAAGTTTTGGGCAATCTGCAAGTAGCTGCTGGAAACTATGCCAAAGCTGCCAATTGCCTCAAAGGCGTTAAAACGAATACTGCCGCTTTGGCTCAAATCTTAAATAAGGACTATACGTCAGCGGCCAACACATTAAAAGCCATAGCACGTCCCGACGCGACAACAAGCTATCTCAAGGCCATTGTTGCAGCACGCACCAACCAGGATGCTGCCGTAGTAAGCAACCTCAAAGACGCTTTTGCTAAGGATAGCTCTCTAAAGAAGCGCGCAGCTAGCGACCTTGAATTCGTATCACTCTTCAACGACGCTGCTTTCCAAAGCGTAGTGAAGTAAGACAAAAGTTTTATAAGCTTTATCACATTCCCTATTATCCCCCTCTCCTTAAACAGAGAGGGGGATAAGTTATACCTTAAATATCCCTACCCCTCTATATAAGCATATATGTACAAAAGCCTCTTTTTCACATTGAAGCCAATCCTTTCAAGACTTCCCTTCTTCATAAAAAGCAACTTATCCTCTATTCTTCGTGAGGAACAGGGAGTAGGAGTAATCGTCACCTTTCTATTATTCTCTTTTACATTACTTACTTCTTGTGGCCCTGATAAGTCACACATGCGTTTTGAAGGAAAGCTCAACGGCATTAGCGATGCCGAATTTTACGTATATAGCGAAGATGGAGCCTTTGAAGGCATTGACACGGTACGCATAACCGATGGCAAATTTACCTATGAACGTCAACTCACTCACGCTGCTATCTTTACCCTTCTCTACCCCAACTTTTCACAAAGCTATATCATTGCCGAACCTGGCAAGACTATCAAATTAAAAGGAGATGCCTCAACCATTAGCGAGGCAACCCTTAGCGGCACAGAGCAGAATGAAAAATTATCCGACTTTCGTAAGAAGCATGCCAACGACGTAGCCACCAATCAACGCTTAGCCGCAGCACAATTTGTGCGCGACAATGCCAAGTCCTTGGCCGCAGTGGCAGTCTTTCGTATGTACTTTGCTAACCAACAATCCACCGACCCACGAACGGCACTACAGCTGCTTGACCTATTAAAACAAGCACAACCCAAAGAGAGTGCTGTCGTAAGCCTTGACCAATTCTTCCGACCCATTTTTCTGAACAGCGAAGGACAACTCTTACCTGCGTTTACGGCACAAACGCTCGACGGTCGTAAAGTCTCATCCGCCGACTATCGCGGCAAGAACCTTGTCATAGCCTTTACGGGAGCTTGGCAAAGCGACTCTCGTTCACTTTTAGTACAACTGCGTCGCAAGCTACAGACGTTCAATGGCAAATGGTCTTGCTTAATTGTATCACTTGATGTCGACCGCAACTTATTACGCTCCAACTTGCGTAACGACTCTATTACCTATCCCGTCATTTGCGACCGAAAAGCCTTCGACTCTCCTTTGGTCAATCAATTAGGCGTACACTATGTGCCTTCATTGATGCTGATTAACGCCCAAGGGCGCATCATACAGCGCGATGTAATTCAAGTACCAGACGCGAGATTTTAATTTTCTTGTTGACGAACAGTCTAATTGACAAGCTGACCTAAAGTCCATCAACAAAATAAAGGCTATTTCTCCCAATAGCCAGTTTAACGTTTTAAAGGTTATAAAGTTAGTCTCGGTGATTATCAACATGATGTAACTTTATAACCTCATAACCTTAAAACTAAAAAACCAATAAATAGAACACCCCTTAAAACCTATACGCTATGCTATCCACCATTCATACATCAGCAGTTAACGGACTCACGGCAATGCCCGTCTTTTTAGAGGTGAATGCTACCACCTTGCCCGAACGACAGGAAAACAAGCCTATTTTTATGATGGTGGGATTGCCCGACAACGCAGTACGCGAGAGCCGCCTACGCGTAGAAGCAGCCTTAGAAACAAGCCGCCTAACAATTCCGCGCCAAAAGAAGTATACCATCAACTTTGCTCCTGCTGATGTGCGCAAAGAAGGGTCAGGCTACGACCTACCCTTAGCCATTGGATTGTTAGTAGCCGCGAAGAAGCTGCAATGCGATGCTTTAAGCCGTTACGTTTTTGTGGGCGAATTAGGGCTTGACGGTTCAATACGTCCCGTAAAGGGCGCACTGTCCATTGCTATCAAAGCACGCGAACAAGGCTTTGAAGCTCTCTTCGTACCCAAGGAAAACGAACGTGAAGCTGCTGTCGTCAATAAGCTCAAAGTATACGGTGTGAGCAGCCTGATTGAAGTGGTTGCCTTCCTACAAGGAGGCCTACAACTTCAGCCCGTAGTAGTCAACACACGCGAAGAATTCTATGCCGCCCAAGCTCAAGCAGGCCCCGACTTTGCTGACGTAAAAGGACAAGAGGCCGTAAAGCGAGCTTTCGAAGTGGCTGCCGCAGGCGGACACAACATCATACTCATTGGTTCCCCTGGTTGTGGCAAGAGTATGATGGCCAAGCGTCTTCCTTCTATTTTACCTCAACTTACATTAGCCGAAAGCCTTGAGACCACACAAATCCATTCCGTGGCGGGTAAACTCGGCAGTCAGACTTCCCTTATTGCGCAACGTCCCTTCCGAGCACCTCACCACACCATTAGCGACGTAGCACTGATTGGTGGCGGTACAGTATATAAACCTGGCGAGATTAGTTTGGCCCACAATGGTGTACTCTTTTTAGATGAGTTACCCGAATTCTCACGCACAGCCCTTGAGACGTTGCGTCAGCCTCTTGAAGACCGCGAGATTACTATCTCACGTGCTAAATACTCCACTACCCTCCCCTGCTCCTTCATGTTAGTAGCCTCCATGAATCCCTGTCCGTGTGGCTATTACAACGATCCCAATCACCACTGCACCTGTACCCCTACCCAAGTACAACGCTATAAAAGCAAAATATCAGGACCGCTACTCGACCGCATTGACATTCAGATAGAAGTCGCTCCCGTCTCCGTTACCGAATTGGCACGTGCCCCTAAGGGCGAGCCAAGTGCCTCTATTCGAGAGCGAGTAATCGCTGCGCGTGCCATACAGACCGAACGTTATAAAAACGAACACGGCGTACACTGCAACGCCCAAATGTCGCGTGCCATGATTGAACAATTTGCACAATTAGACGCTGAGGCTGCCCAATCCCTACAAAAGGCCATGCGCCGCCTCGATCTTTCTGCGCGTGCCTACGACCGCATACTCAAAGTGGCACGCACCATCGCCGACCTCGATGCGTCGCCCCAAATTGCAGCACGCCACATAAAGGAAGCCATTGGTTATCGCAGTCTCGACCGTGGCGACTGGGGAGAATAAATAAGGCTCTGCATCAAATTGTTGTTTCCCTACACAATTCGTTGCAGAGCCTTATTTTTTTCGTTAAATTTTTCGTTTATATTCATTCATCAAGATTAATCGTAGAATAATGCGGCGAAAATGCGTAACTTTGTAACCAAAACGTTTTGAAAATCAAGTGGCAGCAGTTATTCCTTCGTGAGTGTTGTCTTTAAAAATTACATACATTGAAAACATTTGAAGAGTTAGGCGTGTCGGCCGAAATACGTCGCGCCATTAGTGAAATGGGCTACGAACACCCCATGCCCGTGCAAGAAGAAGTTATCCCCTACCTTTTAGGCGTAGGCAACGATGTCATAGCCTTAGCACAGACGGGTACGGGCAAAACCGCAGCTTTCGGCCTACCCGTATTACAAAAGGTCAACCCTAACGACCGCCGCACACAAGCCGTCATTCTCAGCCCAACACGCGAACTCTGTCTACAAATTGCTGGCGACCTAAAGGAATACGCTCGCTATATTGATGACCTCCACGTATTGGCCGTCTACGGCGGATCAAGCATTGAGAGCCAAATTCGCTCACTCAGAAAGGGAGCACAAGTAATTGTAGCCACTCCAGGTCGACTTATCGACCTCATGAACCGTGGTGTGGCCAAGCTCGATGCCGTTGAGAATGTTGTGCTTGACGAAGCCGACGAAATGCTCAATATGGGTTTCACTGAGAGCATCAACGAGATCCTAGCAGGCGTTCCTGCCGAGCGCAATACACTGCTCTTCTCTGCCACCATGGGCAAGGAGATTGAACGCATCGCCAAAAGCTACTTACACGATTACAAAGAGATTGTAGTAGGCTCGCGCAATGAAGGTGCTGAAAATGTCAATCACATCTACTACCTTGTTCATGCCAAAGATAAATACGCTGCCCTTAAACGCATCGTCGACTACTACCCGCGCATCTATGGCATCATATTCTGCCGCACCCGACTCGAAACACAAGAAGTGGCCGACCACCTCATTCGTGACGGCTACAATGCCGAAGCCCTACATGGCGACCTCTCACAAGCGCAGCGCGACTTGACCATGCAAAAGTTCCGCCAACACCACACGCAACTGCTCATCGCCACCGACGTAGCAGCACGTGGACTGGACGTTGACGACCTCACTCACGTCATCAACTATGGCTTACCCGACGACGTTGAAAACTACACCCACCGCTCAGGACGTACAGGCCGTGCTGGCAAGCGAGGCACCAGCATCTCTATCATTCACCTACGCGAAAAGGGCAAGGTGCGCATCATCGAAAAGGTAATCGGCAAAAAATTCGAAGCGGGTACGCTTCCCGAACCGCAAGAGATCTGTACCAAGCAGCTCTATAAGGTAATGGACGAACTCGAACGCATCGAAGTAAACGACACTGAGATAGCCCCCTTCTTGCCCGAAATCTTCCGCAAACTCGAATGGCTCACAAAGGAGGACTTAATCAAGCGCATCGTAAGCCGTGAGTTCGGCCACTTCCTACGCTACTATGCCGATGCCCCCATCATTGAGCAACCTGCCGACCGCAAAGGCTCCGACGACAACGACACGCGCAAGTCACGCCGCGAGCGTCGCAAAGGCACTGATGGTAATCATCAAGCAGAGGAGGGCTACACTCGCTTATTTATCAATTTAGGTAAGCGCGACAACTTCTATGCACGCGAAATCATCAACCTCGTCAATCGCTACGTTAAGGGCGGAAAGGTTGAAATCGGCCGCATCGATTTAACCAACAATTGCTCCTTCTTCGAAGTGCCCAACGAGGACGCTGACCTCGTGCTCAACAAGATGAAGCGCGTCAAAGTAGGCGACCGCAAGGTCGTCGTCGACCATGCCGACCACGTTGAAGGACAGTCTAACGGCAACCGTGCCTCAAACCGACGTTCCGAGAAGCCTGAGCGCCGTCGCGGCGAGCGCCGTACCTTTGCCGAAGCGGCCGACCCTCGTGCCATGAAGCAACAGTGGAAGAAAGAGAAAAAGTCGAAGCGCAAAGACGCTCCAAAGTCTCCCGACTACGCTCCAGCCAAGCAATCACGTAAGAAGGACGATTGGCGACAGTTCTTTGAGTCATAAAAAACCGACAATGCTTGACACATAAGTAGGTGTTCATAATTAGTTTATATCAAAAGTGCTCTATTGGGGTGCAGTTCGTTCCTTTGTTCGAGCGAGCATAGCGGGCTATGCGATCGAGAACAAAGGAACAAAATGCGCCCCAAGATAGTGCTTTTGATATAAGCTAATTGTGAGCATCTAAATATAAACTAATTTTAAACACCTACTTAACAGTATGTGTACTGAATACTTCACAATTCAATGAAACGAATACTATATCTTTTACTCTTATTCCCACTCTGTGCGCAAGCACAAAACTTGCAGTTAAAGATTGGGGGTGGCTTTTCTTCACACTACGGACAAGCTAAGGTTATAGGAGCATTCAAAATAGGATTGGGTTACGAACTAGAGTTCAACCAACACTTCACCTTCACCCCTGGCATTGAAATATACGGCAAGGGGTGGAAAGACCCCAACCAATTGGTCAATGCCTTTGACAAAGACCACAACCCCGTCATCGGTGAAGATGGTCAACAGCTCAAAGCCATCAAAAGCTGCACCGCCACACAGAATTACATCGAACTTCCCTTACTCTTTAGCTACTATCTACGCACGGGCGAGAGCCGCTACATCGTGTTCCGAGCAGGCCCCTACGTAGCCTACGGCATCAGCGGCAAGCAAAAGACCAAGGGCGATACCGAACAAGGAGGAGCTGAGCGCTATTATTATGAGAAGAAAACCTTCAGCGAACCTGGCACACATCGTTTCGACTATGGTGTACAAACCTACGTAGGTTATCAATTCCCCTCAAGTTTTACACTCGGCCTTGAAGCCGATTGGGGTATCGGCAAGTTCAACACGCAAGGCCATCGCAACGTCAGCGCACTTATAAGCCTCGGCTATCGCTTGCGTTAAGCAGCAAATTTGTCGTAAATACCTAATTATGGGTATTGCCAAAGGTCCAAAGTCGCCGTACCTTTGCATCGAGTTAAGTAGAATACTAGATTGTTATGTTCTTGTCCTAAATGAGGCTGTGCAGAGAGCTGCACAGCCTCGTTTGTTTTTGTACGGGTAATGGTTCAATAAACTGCAATTGGACCTCACCCCCTAACCCCCTCTCCTTGAGGAGAGGGGGACTGAAGTTACCTTTTCCTCCCCAGTTTATTGCTTGAGATATTTCTTGAAAATGAGCAAGAAAAAGTGACTTATCCCCCCTCTCTTCAAGGAGAGGGGGTTAGAGGGTGAGGCCCAATTGCAGTTTACCAGTGAGCCCAAAGCAAGTCAACCTGCCTTACAAATAAAGAGAAAAGCAGTCAACAAAATCATAAAGTCACACATCAAGCAGTAAGAAAGTACCAACCAACTACACAGATCTGCTTGATTGGTTATCGTCCACTTGGTAGTGTACGTGTTTCCATTACGTAGTGGAAACACGTACACTACCAAGTGGAAACACGTCCACTACGTAGTGGACGACAACCTTTGTGGTTAAACGATTTTGTTTAACCTCAACAATCTTTATTTATAAGGCAAGTTGACTCTTTTCAGACTTATTCTTAATCGTCGTTGACTCGTACGAAATAGATTACTCCCTTCAAAAAGCTTCGTTTACATACTTTTCTGTAAATTTGCCCTCACAACACTAATACATTATCTAATACAAGCTAATGACACCGTATCTAAAACAATGGCTGCTGGCCTCAGCACTATTACCCACCGCACTCTGTGCACAGGTGGCTGTCGACCGCAGCAAATATCCCGACTACTCTGACAAGCTAAATCCTGACCCTACGCTCATGCGGGTGAATAAGGCCAACACTCGTGCCACAACGGCACGTCCTGACCACGTGAATAATGCCGACACGAAGTATTTTCCACCCGTATTCTACCAAGCTGGCGGTTCGTGCGGCTCAGCCTCGCGCATTTGTTATATGTTCTCGCACGAGCTGAATTCCTTCCGCGACTTAGACGGAAAGGACGCTAAGAATTATTACCCCTCTCACTTCGTTTGGCTCCTAACCAATGGCAACTCTGGCAAAGACGAGTTCGTGCAGTTTGTAGGCGTGCCTTCGGCCGAAACCTATGGTGGACAAACCTACTCTAAGCTTTTTGGCAGTCAAGACACCTCGTCTGATTGTTTCGGTTGGATGACAGGCTATAAGAAATGGTATGAGGCCATGTTCAACCGCATGCTCAAGCCCGTTCACTTTACCGAAAACTTAGGCACAGAGGCTGGCCGCGAAGCCCTTAAGAATTGGCTTTGGAATCACAATGGCGACACCGATTTCCACTCAGGTGGCGTTGTGGGCATTGGCTGTGCATCAAACGGACTTGAAAATACTACTATTGGCCAAACCCCAACCAACGACGAGCTTGGCGTGACGGGTAAGTATTACCTCAAAAAGTGGGGCACCACGACCGACCACGCCATGACCATCGTGGGCTACGACGACCGCATTGAGTTCGATCTCAATGGCAATGGCGTTTATGGTGAAGCCTCCGCCGACGAACGTGGTGCCTGGATTTTGGTCAACTCTTGGGGCACGGCATGGGGCAACAATGGCTTTGTTTACGTGCCATACGCTTATGCCGGCGCTACATTCAATGCGAATGGAAAATTTACGGGCAATTGGTGGACACCCGAAGTGTACCACGTACGCAAGAACTATCGTCCGCTACGCACGATTAAGGTCAATATGGACTACAACCGTCGCTCCGAACTTTACTTAATGGCGGGCGTTTCGAGCGACATTAATGCCACCTCGCCTGAGAAGTCGCAAGCCTTCGACCACTTTAAGTACGCAGGCGACGGCAATTATGGCAACACCGATCCCGCTCCCGAAGTACCCATGTTAGGTCGTTGGGCTGACAACAAGTTGCACAGCGAACCTATGGAATTCGGCTACGACTTGACCGACTTGAGCGCAGAGTTCGACCAGAATGAAGACCTAAAATACTTCTTTATTATCAAGACCAAGGGTTCAGCCATTGGCGAAGGACACATTTACAATGCCTCTATCATTGATTATGCCAACGACCCCGAAGGACTTGAAATTCCCCTCAACGCCCAGACCGTCAACGTGCTGAGTCAAGGCAATCAGACGGTACTAAGTGTTGTCGTGCCAGGGCGTGGCATCAAAGCACCGCTCAACGTCAACATTGCCAACAACCGCCTGTCATGGAGCGCACCAAAACCTTCGAGCTACACGCTCACGGGCTATAAGGTAATGAAGGACGGCACCACCCTTGCCACACTCGACAAGGCCACTACCCACTACGACCTCCCCACCGATGCCACAGGCAGCTACGGCGTCATGGCCGTTTATGGCGACAAGGAGTCAAGCCTCATCACGGCCAGTGTGCCCGTGCCCTCACTCGACTACAATCAATGCGTCAAGTTAGACCACAACGGCCTCACACTGCCCAACGTGTTTACAACCAAGTACGACAAAGCCACGATTGAGTTTTGGATTCGTCCACAATCACTCGTCGATTGGAATCAAAGCGCAGGTCCTGGTTGGGGCACCTTTATGTTCCACGCCAATGCCAACGGCACTTTCACTGCGGGTTGGGACACCTCTAACCGTCTGAACGCAACTGCCGCCCTAACGGCTGGGCGCTGGACGCACATTGCCCTTGTTGTCGACGGCAACAAGATGACGGCTTATGTCAACGGTTCACAGAAGGGGACGGTCACCTCTCAATCCTACAGTGGCATTGGTGGCTTTGGCGACCTCGTGTTCTCAAGCAACGGCTCACAAAACGACCAACACGCTTTCTACGACGAAATCCGCATTTGGCAGAAGGCACGCACTGCTGCTGAGATTAAGGCTGACTACAAGCAACAATATGCTACGGGGCTACTGCCCTCCGAACTCATCGCCTACTATCGTGGCGACCTGATTGACGTGGACGGCAACCGCCTACTGCGCGACCTTACCCCCAACGGCCACCACGGCACTTTTGCCAACGCCAACTTTGCACTCAATAGTGGCTATGCACAGACGCTGAACTATGCCACCACTACGCAAGTGGCCATCGAGCAGCCCTCCGTGCCCGTTACGGCAGGCCAATCTGTCACGCTTCATGCCACAGGGTCTACCAACATTCAGTCACTGCGTTGGACGGCCGAAGGAGCCGGCGTGAAAGACCTCGTATGCACTGCCCCGACGCTCACTTTCAGCCAAGTTGGCGAACAACAAGTAAAGGTGATTGCTACCGATGTGAAGGGCGCTGAGACAGAGGCTACTATCACGCTCAACGTGACTGCTGCCACAGCCCCCTCGGCCGAGTTCAAGTCAAGCAAAGCAAACGTACCCACAGGCGACCGCATCACCTTCATGCCTACTCAGATGAAGGACGGCTATCGCTACCACTGGACGCTGCAAGGAGCCTCTGTCACTTCGTCTGACCAGCCTTGCGTCACCGTTTCGTATGCCGAGAGCGGCACGTATCAAGTGCAGCTCACCGTTACCAATGCTGAGGGTCAAACGGCTACGGCTACACAGACCATCAACGTAACGGCCGTTGCTCCCCAAGCAGCCTTCGACATCGAACCGGCCGCAGTTATGAAGGGCGACGAAGTATTCTTGACCGACCAATCGCTCTATGGCTCGGAACACAGCCGTTGGACACTCGTTAGTCCGCAGACAGCCATGCAGGGCGAAGGTGCCCGTATCAGTTTCCGTCCCTCCGTCCCTGGCATCTACGACGTCACGCTGCGCGCCTCCAACGCTGCCGGCAGTAGCGAGACGACGCAGAGCCACGCCTTAGTCGTATGCAATGCCGATAGCAAGTCGGGCCTCAGCTTCATGCCTGCAGGTTCTGCTCGCGTCAATCTCACGAGCGTACCGCTTACTGCTGGACAGAACAGCTTTACGATTGAATATTGGATGAAGCCCAATTCGCTCCCCGCCGTATGCAACGGCATTGGCGAGCGCACCTCTACCTTCCAGTTACAGACCGTTTCGACGGGACAAATGCGCCTCTACGTCAACGGCAAATATGCCAAGTCGGCCGACGGCTACGTCGTTCCCAACGAGTGGCACCACTATGCCGTCACCTACTACATGGGCTACGTCTGCTTCTATCGCGACGGCGCACAGATCAGCCGCAGCTATGTCAACGCCACGTTACCCTCTCTCAGCAGCTTTAGTTTAGGCAGCACCGATGCCCCGATGTGTGGCACAATCGACGAGTTCCGCGTTTGGAATGGCTTCGCTTATAACGAGAATAATCTGAAGCCCATGCACGACAATAGTATCGCCCCCCTATCGGCCGAGGCCGTGAAGTCAGCCGAAACGGCCGGCTTGAAGGTATACTATCAGTTCAATCAGAACGGAGGCAACGTCGAAGACCTCACCTCTAACCACAACACGGGCCTCCGCGTAGGTTTTGGTCCCGACGGCGATGCTTGGGGCGAGTCAAAGGGCGTGTTTGCGCTCAACTTTGACGGCGGTGCCACCGACGTCACGGCAGAGCACTTGAGCAACACGCGCGCTCCGTTCGAAACGACGGGCGAAGTGTTTAGCGACGCCTACACCGGTCGCTTCATGACGCTGAAGGCATGGCAGTTAGAGAATATCAATGCGGAGAAGTACAACACCGGAGCCCACGTTGACACGCAGCGCGACAACTGCTTCACCATTACCACTGGCGACGACGGTTTTGAGAGCCTATTGGAGAACCACAAAGTCTACCAGACCGTCACCCTACCCGCAGGCGCCTACGTCTTTACCGCCAACTATGGCAATTACGAAGGGCAAGCCGACAACTGTTACCTCGTAGCAGCCGAGGGCACTACCCTACCCGACACCAAGGCACTCGACGCTTCGTCTATTGCCTACAAAGCCATGACGAGCAAGGGCGAGGTGAGCCAAAACGCTCTCTTCTTCATCCTCTCCGAACCCACCACGCTCAGCCTTGGCATTTTGACCAACATGAGCGGACAGCAATGCCTCAGCATTCAGTCATTCACCTTGACGCACTATCCCCTCTCCCCCATGGAGGGCTTAACGAGTGGCATTAACACCGTCCCCATTGATACCCCCGCAAGCCTCAACGCTTCCCCCGCCATTTACGACCTCAGCGGTCGCCGCGTCAGCATTCCCGGCAAGGGCATCTACATCATTGGTACAAAGAAGGTAATTCGATAGTTCTTAAGTTGACAAGTTGACAAGTTGACGAGCTAACAAGTAAACGAGTTGACAAGTAAGTTACTTTTAAAAGGCATACTTACTTGTCAACTCGTTTACTTGTCAACTCATCAACTTAAAAACTTGTCAGTTCGTCACTCTCATATTTTTCCACCCAAGTATTGCACAATTCAAAAAATACTTGTACATTTGCAACCGCAAAAGGGACACAACACATGTGTCATGCCATAGCATTTTGCATCGGACTTGTAGCTCAGTTGGTTAGAGCAACAGACTCATAATCTGGAGGTCCCTGGTTCAAGCCCAGGCTGGTCCACAATCAATATCAAGGAGTTACGATCTTTCGTAACTCCTTTTTTCACTTTTGCGCAAAGAAACTATTTGAGTCAGGAGTCTTTTTGCCGTGATATTTTGTAGAACTCTATATTAATCAAAAGATACAAATCTTCCTCTCATATTTTATGACCAACATAGTATTTAATATAGATTCAAGATAGAATTACTGAGCCGCAGCCCATTTTCTCAGAGTAAAAAAGACACTTTCGAGAGGGTGCAAATCAACCGACAGAATTAGAACATTCTAAAACAGAATTTTTAGAACACCCCTCATGTCCATCAACAACGTTTCTATTAGGTGTAGTTTTACCTTGCGAGTTATTCGCCCAGCTGCTTCAACAAGAAATTCTCTAAGGTTTTTTTGTCGGGCAACTGAAGCATGTAGGTGGAGACAAAGAGTTGGTTGTCCATGCCTGCAAGGGCATACTCCACCATCTTCTTTCCCTTTCGTGTGCAGAGCAAAATACCTACTGGAGGGTTATCTCCCGATTGCATCTCGTTCTCCTTATAGTAGGACACATAAGCATTGAGTTGTCCAAGATTCTCATGCGAGAATTCTTCGTTCTTCAATTCGATGATGACACCACAATGCAGGATGCGATTATAGAACACAAGGTCGGGGTAGTAGTATTCATCGTCAATAATAATCCGCTTCTGGCGAGCCTCAAAGCAGAAACCCTTACCAAGCTCAAGGATAAACTCTTGAAGATGACTAATCAATGCGTCTTCCAAGTCATGCTCATCCACTACGTCCTGTGCCTTCAAGTCGAGAAACTCAAAGGTGAAAGGCTGGCGAATCTGCAATGCTGCCGAGTCGTGTCCTTGCATTGATGGCAACGAGAGCATCTTCTCTGGATTGGCACTGATGCCAGCACGGAAATAGAGATTGGTGCTTATCTGACGGCGAAGTTCACGAACTGACCAAGTACACTTGATGCACTCCTGTTCGTAGAAGTAGCGAGCAAGAGGGTCATCCACGCTCATAATCTCTCGTAGATGAGAAAAAGAAAGGCGTGAAACAATCATTTCTGGTGATGTTTGCAATTTATGCGACGCTGTCGCACAAATTGCATTAGTCTCATTATCAGCAAGTTCGCTTATAAAAGATATATCTGTTCCCAATTTATTCGACAACGTTGAATAATTTTCATTTGGAACGAACAACCCTCCCATCTGTGGGTATAAGCTGTAGAAGTTTCGAGAAGTCTGAAACAGAGTAACATTGAGTCCTTTTCTATTCACTCGTTCCTCCAACTTTTTTAGCAGTTGTGTTCCATACTCAGCCCTATCCTTGCCGTGCTGCTCAAACTCCACGATGTAATAGCCAAT
>JBNMKQ010000007.1:0-38755 GCA_050874425.1 Alloprevotella sp. | reverse complement strand
GTTTTTCAATCGTTTCGGCATTACCTGTAAGCGCGTTGTTAAGTGCTGAGGTGTAGCCCATTTTGCCCGCCATTCCGAATATAGCTGCCTTCTTCTTGTTATAGTCGTTTACGCGGCCGAGGTTATAATCGCGGTCCTTTTGCACGTTATTGACAAAGCCCATAGTGCGTGCATTTGCCTTGTCAATCTGTCTGTTTTCGGCTATCTGTTGTGCCGTGAGCGGTGTGCCGTCCACCTTATACGTTTCGGGGCGCGTGATGTCGATAACTCCTCCGTGGCGTTGCTTGTTTCGCTCGTTAATGTTGCCCTGGTAAGTGTCGATACGGCTTTGGTCCTCGTCGGCTTTGAGTTGGAACGTGATGATTTGTTTGTTCAAGTCCTTAATCATGTCGGCCGCAGCCTCCGCCCAAGCCAATTCGTCAAGCTTCTTAATATACTTGTCAATAGCCTCAGCATTCTTTTCGTATATCGAGCCGTCCTTGCTGATTTGTGCGTGATAGGAAGGAATAATGCTTTGCAACCGCTTGATAGCGCTCATGCGCTCAGCGTATTCAGCATTGTTGTTGTGAATAATCTTGGTGAGTGCTGCAATGCGCGTCTTCTCGTCGGTATATTTGTCGGCCGCCGTCTTTTGAATGCTATTCAGTGCTTCTCGGTTTCGCTCCGCTTGCGTGGTGGCACGTTGGTTCTCCTTAATAGCGTCGGTATTGTCCTCAATGGCTTCGGTCGACTTGTCGAAGTAGCCTATTACCTTATCTACAACAAACCCCAAAGCTGCAATGGCGATGCCCGCCCCTGTTGCGGTTAGAAGGCTACGAATGGCCACCTTTGCCACGTTGGCACTCACACCAAGAGCAACCAAGGCACCACTGAGCACACGTGTGGTCGTGGCACAGGCAATGGTTACGACTTTCCATGTAGTTTGCACTACGGCAAGAGATTTAATCCTTACGGCTGCGGCAAAGACTATAAGTTTTAGTTTGCCGAGTGCTATAGTAATGGATTGAACAGCATTCAAGGCTAATCCAACCGTGGCCACGATATTAAGTGCCTTTACTAAAATTTTTGATGCCGTTGCTACATGGTCGGTTAATTCGCCCCAACTGTTTTTTAACTTTTGAATGGTTGCTCCGCCTGTGCTGTCCATTGTTTTAAACGCATCGTCAATTGTGCCAGCACTGTCCTTCATAGCCTCAGCATTTTCGGCAAACTTATCCTTCAGCTGAGTAGTAAGCGGCCCAAGTGCACGTAGGCTCTCGGCAGATCCGAAGAGCTTTGCATACACCTCTTTTGACAACATGCCCGAACTTTGCGCATAGCCCTTAACGCTCGCATCAAGTTGCGTGAGGAACTGACGAAAGCCGCCCGCGCTCTTAATCGCCGCAGCGTTAAACTCAATTCCCATTTGTTGTGCCATTTTCGTAGCTTCAGACGAAGGCTTAACCAAGGCAGTAAACACGGCAGCCAACTGCGTGCTAACTTCGGCCGTGTTACCTGTGACGCCTGTAAGCGTGGCAAAGGTGGCCATAAGGTCATCAACGCTCACACCCAACGTGGCTGCATTACCCGACACGCGTGGTAAGGCTTGTGCCATTTGTTCAAACGACGTTACACCATTCTTGGCCGTTAGCTGTATCTTGTCTTGTATGGCAGTAGCGTCTTGCCACGAAAGGCCATAGTTTTTAATCAACGTAGAAGTGACCTTAACGGCTTCGCCCAAATCGGCCACACCGCCCACACTCGCTTTGGCCGATGCACGTAGATAATCTATCCAATTATCTTCAGGCACACCATTACTGATAACCTGATAAAGGCCGTTGGCTAACTCATCACGTGTTAAGGATATATCTTTCGATAACTCTGTTACGCTATCTTTCAGTGTCGCAAAGTCTTTGCCTCCTTTACCTGCCATAGTGTTTGCTATTGCCATAGATTTGGCGAAAGAAGAGCTTTCGGCAGTGAAATCTTGTATCGTTGTTTTCAGCCCATTAAGAACACCGATAGCTTGGTTCATTTTTGATATTCTATCTGAAAAACGAGACGCAGCACTTTTCGCTTCTTCTAAGGTTTTAGCGACATCTTTTGCCGATGAACTTATAACGCTCAACTGCTCTTTGCCGTCAATAGCGAGCCGAAGATTGAATTTTATTTCTTTTGAAGCCATATATTTATTAAGTTTTACTTGGTTGATAAATTATAAAGTCACACCTTTGCAAAGAAACTAATACCTTTTGCGATATGAAAAGCGAACAAGAAACAGATAAGAAAGGGGCTACTTTAAAAGATAAAGTAAATAAGACCTGTGAAGTATTGTGGTCACTCTCAATATTAGTATTAATCCTTATATTTTGTGTAATTACCCCACTTATGCACTGTGTTAATGATTTTATCATTTATACAACAGCTATAACAATAGTTGTGTTATTGGTAACGACAGTCGTATTGTCAATCTTCGATGAAGATTTTCAAAGCGGAGGAGGATTTTATTATTGATTTTTTGCGATATGGAAAGCGAACAGAAACCGAAAGAGATCAAAGTGGAATTTAGTTGCGAAGTGAAAGAAAGACCACTCTCTCCAAAGTTGCAAAAGCGAAAGAAGAGAGCAGATGTAGCTGAAACATTTTTTAGCCTCATCGTGGCAATACTTTTAATACTTATCCCTTATTTTGTTGTGTCCACTAACGATTGGACAGACGCACGGTATACGCTATTTTTTACGTTGTTGGGCGCGTTATGCTTTTCAATTTGCGCGGTGCGTCTATGCCATTTTATATATAAAAACCCTACGCTTAAGAAGGAAAGAGGAAACGACTTCTTCCCATCGGACTACTTCTTTTAAGACTTAGGCTTCTACACACGCTCAAGCATTCAACCTCTTCATCAAGCTAACAAGCCGCTCACGCGCCTCGTCTTTACCGACAGGTGGCACGTGGGCGGCTTGTGTTGTGTGGGTGGCTTCGTTGTCCCACGGAAGAGGGAGCAGCGTGTCGGGGGTGAGTCGGTTCTTCACGTGCGGTTGAATGGTAATCGTCGCAAGCATGCGCATACGCTCCCAGCCGTCGTGCATGGTGGCCTCGTGCGTTGTGGCGTAGCTTTCGGCCACGGCCGTCCACTCCTCAGGCGTTAAGGCTTGCCAATCACGCAGGCTCAGCCCAACGGCCCCCAGCGCAAAACCTAATTGTTCGGTGATGCTGAACGGCTTTTTTTTTCATCGTCAGTGTTAGCCTCAGCCGCTTCGGCTTGCATGGCGGCCGTCCACTCGTTGAGCTCGTCGGGTGAGATGCGGTCGGCAAACTCTTCGAGCGTGAGGTCGAAGTCGCGTCCGTCGGCAGCAGAGGCCGAAGCCGTGCAGCAGTAGAGGAACGTAAGTAGGTCGGTCAGGTCGTTCGTAATCTCTGTGGCCTCGCGTCCTGTCTCGCGCTTAAAGCGCAGGAATGCACCCATTGTTTGTCGGCATGGGTAGCCAAGTATCTTCATTTCGCGTCGTGCGGTGGCAATTGTGCTGCCTTTCTTAAGTAGTGCCATGGTTTGTTGTGAGTTTTTTTTTGATGTTAATGAGTTGAGCGTAAAAGTGCCCCATTTGCGCCTCAGCACAAAAGGGAGTGGTAGCTCCTTGCGTGTGGCCAAATAGGGCACAATTCACAACATCAAAATCATGGAAAGTAAGTGTATTATTCTATTGTTAACTTTTAATCTGCCGATTGGCAATGATGAGCGTTAAGGCCACGGCCAAAAGGGCCAACGCAGCCCACACGCCCCATGTGCGTCCGCGCCTTTGCAAGTCAGCGCTAAGCGTTTCGACGGAGGTCTGTAGCTGTGCGTTGGAGGTAGAGAGCCGCTCGGCCTCAGCTTGATAGTACATACAGAGTTGCTGTAAACTATCGCAGCCGCCCTCAATGATGATAGAGGTGGGCCGCCCCTCGGCATTGCGTTTAAGGCTCGCTTTGAGGTGGGCGCGTCCGCTCTCGGCCGTGAAGCTCGCCCCCTCAGGTAAGGCGAGGAGCGTAGAGTCGAGCCTCAGCTCAAGGCGTGTAGTGTCAGCCCTTATGGGTTGCGTCCATAGCTTCAGCGTCTGTTGCTCTCGGTGCGTTGTGGTGTCGAGCCTCAGCGCGCTTTGGCTTTGCGAGGTTTGACGCGTTGCCACCTTCACCGAGCGACAACTCGTCGCTAACAGGGCAATTGCTGCTATGAGGGCAACGCTGAATAGCTTGAATGGCGCGTGTAAGGCGGTTGAGCGCGTAGTGTATGCGCTTATTCTCTTCACCAAGCGCGTCAATTTTCTTAGTGCTTCCATCAACTTTCTTTTGCGTTTCTAATAGTTCACGGCTCACGTCTTCGTACATGAGCTTATACGTATCGTGCACGCTTTTGGCCGTTTCGGCCTTTCGTGCGTTGCGGTTGGCAAACCATGCTATGGCGGCACCTATGCCTCCCGAAGGTATTGCCCATTGGATAATTTGCAAGATAGTGTCCGCCATTCTTCCTTTCTTTTTTGTTGACGAGTTAACGAGTAGACGAGTTAACAGGTAAGTTTGTTCTTTTAGTTAACGAGTTAACTCGTCAACTCGCCAACTCGTCAACGAGATAATTAACTTAAAAGTTTACTCCAATCTCGCGGAGCCACTTCTTCACATCGAACGAGGGGCAAGCCTTGCTCGGGTTCAGTTGGTTGTGCCCCACGATTGCAACGGTAGGGAAGCGGCGGTGAAAATCCTTTACGTAGGCTTCGAGTGCGGAGCGTTGTGCCGTGGTGCGTGTGTCCTTGGGGCGCATCTGCTTGTCACACCCTCCAGCGTAGACGATGTGGCGCGAGGTGGAATTGTAGCCGCTTGCGCCGTTCGTCACCTCCCAAGGGTCAACAATGAGGTCCTCATTATTCTTAACGAGCCGCTCCACACGTCCGTCGAGGTGGATAAGGTCGGTATATCCTACTTGTTTCCAACCATGCCCGCCACGGCTCACGGGGTCGCAGTGCCAATGGCGAATGTCGGCCGCGCTGACCTCGCGCCCCTCAGGAGTGGCCGTGCAATGTATTACAAGTCGTTTTAAAGGTTGTGCCATGGGGTTAATGTGCTAATGTGCGAATGCAGAGTCAATGTGCAAATGTGAGAATGTGCAAATGTGCAAATGATTGAATGATGTTTTAAATACTCAGCGTACAAAGGCGACCATTCGCACATTTGCACATTCGCACATTTGCACATTAACTACTTGCTAACAGCTTGTGTCTGCGTCATGCCAGGGTACTTTGTCGGCATGCCCGCATTCTCAAGGTTGATGCTATAGGTTGCATCATCTTGTGCGGGTGCATCTTCTTCGAGAGAAGTAATCACAAATTTGCCTTCAAGGTAAGAAGTCTGCGTAGCAGCCTTGCCGTCACCACGTGGGAAGCACTTCACCTCTACGGCCTGACCTACACCCCAAAGGGCAGAGATTTCGGTAAATCCGTTCTCCGTCTCATCGTAGAAGCGGAGGCCGTCAGCAGAAATGGTGATAGAAAGACCTGTAACGCCCTTGTCCTTCCAAAGTCCAGCATCGGTAGCTTGCGTTTGGATAGGCTTAACGGCACGCTCTTTCGTCTCTGAATTGTACGTCACCTTGTGACTTGAGCAGTGACCGATACACTTGCCTCCTACAGAGAGCAAGAGGTCACTGCCATTGATATAACCAGTGTTTGCCATAATGAGTTTATTTGTTAGTTTGCGTTTTTATAGTTAACGAGTTGACGAGTTAACGAGTAAGTTTGTTTTATAGTTGACGAGTAAAAGGTAGGTTTGTTCCTTTGGGTGGGTAAACCACTCTTTAAAGGTAACTTACTCGTCAACTTGTTAACTTGTTAACTCGTCAACCCCTGATTAGCAGCCTTCTCAACGTTTCGCTCAAAGTCCGTCCAAAGGCGCTGCTCGATGCCCGCCGTTTCGGTTTGTTCGGTCATAGCGAGGAACTTATACCGTGGCATTCGCCCTGTGCTATGGCCCGAGCGGCTATAGTCGCGCCACTTCTTTTGAGCAAAGCGCCCCTTGCGATACTGCGCTTCCCCCTTACGACGGCCCACGTTGCGCTGCTTCGTACCCTCCTCGGCAAAGAGGAGCACAGGCTTCTGCTTGCCTTGTCGGTTGGTGTGGATGCCTTTCTTGGCTCCATAGGGCTTAACGCTTACCATAAAGCCTGTGCCATAGCGTTTGGGGTAGAGTCGGCTATACACGCCCTTTTCTACTCCTGTCTTGGCCGAAAGGCCCGAAGTGCGCACCTTGGTCTGCGCAGCCTTTTTCAGTC
The DNA here is from genome assembly GCA_050874425.1 of Alloprevotella sp. GTDB lineage: Bacteria > Bacteroidota > Bacteroidia > Bacteroidales > Bacteroidaceae > Alloprevotella. Next base: position 32,478 of record JBNMKQ010000007.1, on the reverse strand, counting down.
GGTTAGCCTCGTGCCTCATGGCAGCGGCTATGGCCTTGCGTTGCTCCTTGGGCGAAAGGTTTGTGTAGAGTTTTGCGAGGTCGCGCTCAAAGGTCTGCAGCGCCTTTTCGTTATCGTTGTCCATTAGCAGCGGAGTTTAAAGGAGAGCGACTGCACGTAAGCATCGTCGGTCCACGTTTCGGAAGCATCGGTCATGAAGCACGAGCGAACGTTGAGCCCAGCCTCAGTGGTGATGCTCACACCGTCAAGCGCTTCGCGCACAGCCTCAGCCAACGCTACGGAGCCATTGTAAGTGGCCGCATAGCAGTCGACAATGATAACGGCCGTGTCGGCACTCGGAGCGTGTTTGGCAGTGGCCGTCTCGAGGGCCTCGCGATGATAGCACACGTAAGGAAGCACGGCCTCATCTGTCACGACGGGAAATACTTTCGTTACCTTGTCTTGCAATCGTTCGCTCAGCACCTCGTAAACGGCAGTACCAGCGCTTAATATTGTTTTCATAATTTTGGGGGTTAGGGGGGTAGGGGTTAGTGGGTTAGTTGGGGTTAGGGGGTTAGTTGGGGTTAGGGGGTTAGTTGGGGTTAGGGGGTTAAAAAGGTTGTTCTTGTGGGCGCGTTTGTGAGGCGGGATATATAAGGTAACTTTTTAACCCCCTAACCTCATAACCCACTAACCTTTTAACCTCATAACCTCATAACCCACTAACCTCATAACCTCTTATCACACGTTAACGCGCTGACAGATGAGCGAGAGCATGCCCTTGTCGCGGTTAGGCTCAATGGCCATAACGGTGTAAAGGTGTTCGCCCATGAGCTGTACGCGCCACCCCTCACCAATGGGGTGAACATCGCGAATGCGAAAGGTTACGGTGTAGGCGGCAAAGTGTTCGCCCACCTCCTCACTGCGTGCGCCCGCCCACTTTACGCGCTCGGCCCAAATGATGCGGGTCGGGGTGTAGGTGGTTTGTTCTTCACCATATTCGTTGGTTACCTGAACAGGGCGAAAGAGTTGTAAGTGATATTTCATTCCTCCCGCACGCATAGCTTTCGGTATTGTTTGATGATTGATGAAGCGCCCCACGGAATTTCACTGTACTGCTGCGGAGCATCGTTTTCGCGGTGGTCGTAGGCCGACCCGCCTACCAACAGAATAGCTTGCACCAGGGGCGCGGGCAGTGAGCCACCGCCCATTAGCTTTAGCTCATCGAGTGTGCGGTTAGTGGCGCGCACCACGGAAGCCTCAGCGGCATCAAGGCACTGCTGTAGGTAGTCGTCGTCGTCGCTAAAATCATCAGCGCGAACGTGTTTTTTAAAAAGGGAAAGGGCAACTTCTGACATAGTGTGAATGTGTGCTTAGACTCTAAATGATTACTATTACCATGACTTTCTTTACAAATGTGGCTCGCAGAGCGTTCCGTTACCCATCGTCGAGAGTTGTGAAACCGCTCGTCGAGAGTTACGAAACCGCTCGTCGAGAGCTATATTACCCCATAGCGTACTCTGCTTGCTCTTGCAATCGCTTGTTGAGCGTGTCAGAGGGTTGGAACACGACGTGAAGCGAGCGAATGTTCTTTGCGCTTACGTCATCTTTGTCGTCCACGCCCCCGCTTGAGCGCAACGTGGTGCGGAATGTGCCGAGCGAGCCCAACTTTACGGCACCACCGCTTTGTAGCTTTTCGGCAATGGCCTCCTCAAAGGCGTAAAGGGCCGTTAACACATCGGCATGTGTGAAGGTGGTGCGCTCGCTTATTCGCTCGCAAAGTTTGTCGCGCGTGATTGTTCCGCTATAGGTTATGGCGGGGTAGTAGTACCACTTTTGGTCCTGCGAACTCTTAATGCTACGTTTCGTTAATTTAATCATGATTGTAAAGCTTTATTGTTCTTTTTATTCTTATTGGCTTTGTAAGCATTCTTAAACTCAATGTTGTGGAGCAATAGTTTCTTATTAATCCACACAGAGGGAACGTAGCGCACGCGCACTTTCTTGACGAGGTCGGCACCAACGTCTTCCACGTCTTCAACGCATACGGCCCTTGTGGTAAGGCGGAATGCGCCTAAGTTGCCGAGCCGCACGGTGTAGCCCGATAGCAACGTTTGCAGCAGCTGCATCTCAAGCTCCTTCAACACGCCAATAGCGTCGGCACGTGTCAGGGTGCACTTAGCGCTGATTTCGGCTGCCAACTGTTCAAAGCTGGTCATCGCAGCGGGCATGGGCGCAGGGTAATACTGCATCTTGCCCACCTTGAAGTTCTTGCGGGCAAGGGGTTTGTAAAGATAGGTCATGGTAATAGTGTTTTTTTAGGTTAGGAGTTTTTTTAATGTGCAAATGCGTAGGAAATGTGCAAATGTGTAAATGTGCAAATGTGCGAATGGTCGCCTTTGTACGCTGAGCAAGTGAAGCATTATTTAATCATTTGCACATTTGCACATTTGCACATTAGCGCAAAGCGCAGAGCGCAGCGCGCTTACGCGCTTGCCATCTTACCCAATGCAAAGGCATCGGGGCGGAGGGTAGTAGTGCCATAGTTGACGTTCAACACGAAGTCAACGGCATCCTTGCGTGCTTGGCTATAGGGGTCGATGATGAACGAGATGTCGCCAAACATGCCCATAGGCTGATAGCGCCAATCGCCAAGGCCAACAAAGCCCTCGCCAATGTAGTGAGTGCAGAATACAGGGAGACCCGCAATGTGGTCGTTCTCACACACCATGATGCCTGAGCCCGCGTCCTTAGGAGTAGCCTCAGCAATGGCCTTTTGGGCTTGCGTCATTACCCAACACAAGTTGCTACCGTCAACGCCTGAAGCCAATACGGCTGCCTTCATCTTGTTGAAGTCGGCAAAGGTAGGAGTAGCGCTCAGCGCGGTCGGCTTAGCGGCCTTAGCCACGAAGGGACCTACCAACGTAGTAGCTGCGGTAACCTTAGTGGTTGAGAACAAAATCTTGTTCAAGAGCATAGCTACTGACTGCGGCATCACCTTCTTCACAATCGTTTCGATAATGCCTTCAGTCTGTACAATCGTCTGACGCGTTACAGGGATAGCGATACCAATACGCTGAGGTGAGGCGGTGAGCTTAGAGAGTTTAATCTTCGTGTCGGTCAGTGCCACGCCCTCGCCCTGGATTTGAGCCTCAACGGCCTCATAGGTGGGCCATACGTAGTCACCAGCCAAGCCTGTAGGCATGGGGAGGCCTACCTTGTCGAGGATTAAGCCCTCAACCAAGGGGTCGAGGATGTCTTGAATTTTGAGCGGAATGATACCACCCGTAGTGGCATCGCTCACCACCATGAGGTCGCGCATGAAGGCGATCTGCGTCTGACGGCCCGCCTCCATGTTCTCACGCACCAACTTGTTAGCGTCGGCAAGGAGGTTGGGGTTCTGCTGTGCCTGAGTGGCAGCAGCTTGCATGCGCATGCGCAGCAACTCATTGTCGCGCACAAGGGCTTCGTACTCGCTGCTTTCAGCCTCGGTGCGTTCGCGCTTCTCCTTTTCGCAAAGGTCGGCAATGGCCGAGATGCGAGCGCAGTTCTTTTGGTATTGGTCAACGATTTGACGTACCGTAAGTTCGTTCTTGTTCATAAATCTTAAAAAAGTTATAGTGGTTTATATTTCCTTAGAGTGTTCTCATTGTCTCATTGCGCATGGCCGTAACTTGCTCCTTGGCGCGCTCGGTGGCTTCCGCCTTGGGGGTAGGCTTTGGCGTCAGGTTGCGCAAGGTGCGAGCGCTCACCTCCGTGTCGGGGTAGGCGGGCATGGGCGTGAGCGTGAAGTCGTAAATGCCGCGAATGGCGTGAATGGTATAGAGCTTCACCGCCTTGCCCGAGTCTTTGTCTTTGCTCACCTCGCAAGTGACATCAGGGTCGCGGTAGTCACACGTAAACATGAAGGAGCAACCGTCAATGTCGCCTCGACGCACGAGTTCAAGCGCGCGGTCGCCGTCGTCGGTTTGGGGCGCGTCGAACGTGAAGTGAACACCCTTCGTATCAATGTCGTACTGCAAAGTGCCCTTACCGCGCTTGCTGCGTGCCAATAGTGTAGCAAAGTCGTGGTTCATGGTCATCTTGATGTCGCAACCGTCGAGGAAGTCTTTCGTAACGGCTTCGGGGGCCACTTGTTCGACTACTACCTCTTCATCGTCTTCCCATAGTGGGGCAGAGGGAGTGTTGAACAATATAGCATACCCCTCAATGGTGCGACTTTCGGCATCGCCCTCGCTGCCTTGTTGGCTACGCACATGGACGGTGCCCGCTGAGTGAAATTGTATTTGCTTGTTCATATATCGTATATCGTTTTTAGTTAGTGGGGGCCGCACTCATCTCGTCAAGCCCCTTTAGGTTAGCACTCACCAATGGGCGGTCGCCCCCCTTGACAGGTGGCATGTTTTCAGCCTTGCGCCAATCGTTGACGGTGTAGATGCCCGCTGCTATCGTTTGCGTCTGATACTGCACACGACTCGCGAGGTCGCACGCATAAAGGCTGCGGCGGTCGAACTCAAAGCGACGCTCACAGCAGAGCGACGGCTCAATGAGCTTGCGGTGAAGCTCACACTCTATCTTGCGCAGCAAGGGGTTGAGCGTGTTGGAGAGAAAAGCCACGTTGGCCATTTCGGCACTCTTGTAGTTGTTGCTCGTATCGTCAAACACAAACGAGGGGTGCACTCCAAAGAAGCGACACAACTCGCGCACGGTAAACTTGCGGCTCTCTAAGAACTGCATATCAGTGCTCGAGAGCGAGAGCTGATTAAACTTCACTTGCCCTGGTAGGCTCACAATCTTCTTGCCCTCAGAGAATGATTGGTCGAGGTCGGTAGCCGTCTTGGCCAACTCTTCATCTTGATAGTCGCCAAATCCGCGTACACTCGTATCGTTGCCAACGATGCCACGCACGTTGCCGCCATTGGCAAATCGGTTAAGCGTTTCGTTGTCGCCTGTGGCCGCTATTTGAGTAGTGAGGCGGGCAAAGGCAAGGGTGCTTAGGCCTTGTTGGCCGTCGATGGTGAGATTTTTGAGGTGGACCACCTCCTCTTCAGCATAGGTGCCACTCAGGCGGTTGACCATATCCATTACCGTATAAGTGCGGTTAATGGTGTCGTGGCTCACCGTGCCAGCTTGGCAAAGCACGAGGCGCTCCATTTCGAGCGTGAGCGGTGAGTACTGCGGCACGATGTAGGCATTGCCCGTAAGCAACATTTGCTGCACGGCTTGCGCCCAAAAGTCAAAGGCGGAGTAAAGCTCGTTAGGCTGCACGCTCAGTAGATAGTGAAGGCGCGCTTGGCGGTCGTCAACGAATATGCCGTCCTTAAGCTTCATATAACGGAGTGGCAAGTTGGCCACACTCTCAGAGAGTAAGCGCACGCACCGATACACGGTACTAATGGCCAGTGGGTCGGCTGCGGCAGAGGTGAAAAGCGGCAAAGCCCCTGCACGAATGCTCCCCCCATCGGCCTTAGCACTAGCATCGCTGCTGCGCTTTAGCTTGAATATTTTGCGTAATACGTTCATACCCTACGCGCAAAAGGGTGTAAGTGGTACCACTTTGAGCCGTTTTTTGTGGAAAAAAGTGTGTTTTTCTTTGCTTCCTGTGTTTTTAATGCCTACCTTTGCTAAGGTTTTGAGCACATTATAATAATAACATAATTATAGTTTTTCATCTCTATATAAGTTCTGTGTGATACTTCTCGTTGTGAAACGCGGAGTATCAATTTCTTTAAAAGAAATTCCGCTTTTCATAAGGTTTTAGTTTTAATGGTAGAAAAGACGAAGCGCCCCACCAATGTTACATGGTGGGGCGCTCATTGTTTGCGCCCTCAGGTGGCAGGCGCGGTGTGTCAAAAAAGTAATGATGAAATACAGAGGTTACCTGAGAATGTATGGCAAAAGTAAGCATTAAAATCGGATTACCGCTCATAGTCAATGAACAATCTCAAACACATAAGCATCGTTATCAGGCCGTCAATCTTCTGATAGCGAGCGCGCTTAATGGGCTTAGAGTTGCCAAGGTTGTCGGTGTCGAGTATAGCATTGCCGAAGCAATAAGCGTTAATCGGGTTCGGGTTGATATAGATGTGGCCTGTCTTGCAGCCATGCTCAAAGGATTGCACAGGAGCAGTAAAGTTGCCGTACGTCTGTTTCACTCCGCGCAACACATCGCGCGCACCCGAGGCGGCCAACATGTTAATAAGTTCCTGACTCTTCCAAGGGTCGTAACCGATACTCAGAATACGCACCGAGCGGTTCACACTGAGCACATAGTTAACAATCGCTTTATAGTCAATCACGGGACCTTGGGTGAGCGTGAGGTGACCCTCCGTGGCCCACTTGCGATAAAGGCGCTCGTTGGGGTGACCTGGTAAGGCTTCGTCAGGGAAGAAGTAAGCCGTGTGGAAGGTGAACGACTTCGACTCAGGCGAATATACGCCAGTGGTGACGGCCGAGAAGTCGTCACTTTCGCTCAAGTCAATAGCCACCATAGCATCGGGGCGGCCTTTGAGGCTATCAAGCGTGAAGGGGCGCATGATTTCGGTAGCAAGCGTGGCCGTTATCCAAGAGCGCTGCTGCTGTTCGGCATAGACGTTGAGCAACTTCGTGCGAAAGGCCAACATCGCCTCAGCGCCGTCACGACGTGCGGCTTTGTATTCCGCTTCGTAAAATTCGAGGCTCACCGTTACGCCCATGTGGGGGTGTACCTTGCGCCACGTTGAGGGCTGGTCTTCGGGGTCGTCAACGTCGGGCTCAAATAGGTGGGCAAATACGCTATCGTCGTCCACCTCGCCAAGGAGCAAACGCTTGTAGCCTTGCAGCTTGGCATAGAATGGCCCTTCAAACACATCGGAGGCCGTGGTGATGATAACCGTTAGCGGGTTCTGACGCACACCCATAGAAGTGGTGAGCACGGTCAGCAACTCATTGGTGCGAGCTTGCGAGTATTCGTCAATCAGGACGGTAGAAGCATTCAAGCCGTCCTTCGTGCGGCTATTACCTGTCAGACACTGAGCAAAGGCCGTGCGGTCTTGGCGGCGGCTCTTAATCACATCTTCATTGACCGTATAGCGCAACCCGCGCGGATCGAGCCGACGCACGCAGCCGCGCAACACGTTAAATCCCTTCTTGGCTTGGTCGTAAGAGTTGGCACCAAAGTAGCACTCAGCATTGGCATCGCCAAAGAAGAGGTCGTAAAGCGGAAAGGCGGCACCCGAGGTGGTCTTCGAGAACTTTCGGGGTACGAATAGGCACACCTCGCGCACCACACGACGCCCCTTGTGCCAAAATCCATACACGGCAGCAAACTGAAAGCATTGCACAGGTGTCAACTTGTAGTGCTGCATGCCCTCCTTACCAGGGAAGTAGAGCGACTCATAAAACAAGTAAAAGCGCCGCACCTTGCGCGCATCGAGGCCGTAACGCTTCACCATGCGCAGAAAGCGCTCAACGGCTAACTGCTCCCAAAGGTTGTGCTCTGTGGCGTTGTCGCGCACCATTGAGACGTAGACGTACAGCCGAGGGTCAACCGCTTCTAAGTGGTACGACTCCAGCGAGGTGGCAGCGAGCGCGCGCGAAACGCGCCCCTTCTCCTGTCGGTAACGTTGGGCTTCTTCTTCTGTCATTGTTCGTTAATGAGCTTTTGTGTTAGGTCAATCAGGGGGTCGGAACTTTGGTCGGTGGTAAGTTCCTCCGTGGTAAGCTGCAGCTGCTTCATCTGTCGAGTAACAGAGGCTTGCGCGTCACGCTGAATTTTAAATACAGGGTGGGGCATCATCTTTTTGCCATAGCGCGTCTCCTCCCACACGACGGTAGTCTCGAGGCGGTCTATCTCGTCGGTGGCAAGTTCGAGCGTGCGCATCGCCCCCGCCAATGATTGTATCTGCATTTCAAGGCTGGTATTATAAGTGCCCGACTTCTTGAGTGCCTTGGTGATGCGGGCATACCATTGCTTTGTAGTACGTGCCATGATGCTAATGTGTTAATGTGTTAATGTGCTAATGCCGCGCTCTGTGAAATATTGTTTAAGGATGTTGAATTGCCCAAAGTTCCATAAATCGTAAAAAATGCGCGCGCAAAAAAAAGGGTTTGGGCGGGGTTTAACGGCACCCCCACCCCCTTAAAAAAACGCCCCCCGGGGTGTGCGTTCGCGCTCATCAACCGAAACGATAGGGCGGAAGGTGGTGGAAAACGCACGTTTTCGTGCCGTTTTTGCACGTTTTTCGCTCGTTTTGAGTCGTTTCCGTGGCTTTTATGCTTATGTAAAGAAGCGTTTATTAACGCTCTCAGCCTGTCGTTGTTTGCGCTCAGCATTCGCCTTACGCCCCGAACGGCCCAACTCGGTGTGCGTCAGCACGTGGCAGTCATGACACAAGGCGCGTAGGTTGTGCGCATCGAACATAAGCCGCTCCTTCTCGCGAGCATTCGTGCCCTCTTCGACAGGGCGCACGTGATGCACCTCCGTGGCAGCCCTCACGCGTCCTTCAGCCTCGCAGCGTTGGCACAGAGGGTGAACCGAGAGCACCATGCGTCGCAACTCCAGCCAATGGCGCGTGTGTATCATTCGGGTGTAGTCTTTGTCTTTGGCCATAGTCGTCTTTTGTTTATACACTTTTGGTTATTTTCTTGTTCTTTTGCTTGGTTAATATCCAAAAGGTTATCATCTTTGCATTGTCTTAAAGCGATAAGACAATGAAATCTTCTAATATTACAATAACCCACAACTACTAACACACTCTCACATGAAATCCGAAGTAAGACAGAAAGTAGATGCTTTAATAGCCAACATTCCAAACATCAACACCCCAAAGGGCGAAGCGCTTAATGACCAATTGCGCAGCGAAATCAGCATGCTTATAACCTCTGCTGAAGAGGGGCGCGAAGTGACTGAGGCCGTTATGCAGTCACTTGGCAGTCGTGGCCCGAAACGCACAGATATTGATGTAGAACAATTATTGAACGAAGTGAGTGAAAGCATTTCACTATCATACATTGCTCGCACCTATTTTAAGAAGGGGCGCTCATGGCTATATCAGCGCATCAAAGGCAACATCGTCAACGGCAAACCCGCTGCTTTCACTTCAGACGAACTGCACATACTCTCTGACGCTTTTCTTAACTTAGGGCTGAAACTTATCAGTGTGTCACGAAAGATTAAACAAAACATTTAGCGTATGAGTTTAATGAGTTTATTGGGTTGAACGCCCTATTAAACTTATTAAACTTATTCTATCCTCCTCCGTGGGTGGCGCACTGAGGGTGGCGTGTTAGAAGGCGTTGCCATAGCGTTACTCATGCGCTCAAAGGTGGCAGCTATGTAGTCCTCGTCCGTGTCGGGAGAGGCAGAAGGAGCTGACTCAGCCTCAGCTACCATACGCGCATAAACACGCAAAAGTACGACGCACATCTTGCACGTCGTACTAAAGCGGTATCGTTTGCGTATGCGCTCCAGCTCCTTAAATAGCTCGGGCGGCACGCTGAGGTTAATGCGTCGTCTTGCCACTATAAGTGCGTTAATCTTCAGGGGGTTGTTTCGTTTGGTCGTTCAGCCTCTCAATTTCGCGAAAGGCCTCAGCGCGGCCGCTAAAGAAGCCGCGCCACAGCCCACGCTCGCGGCCTATCATGTAGGCCACATAGTTACTCATCAAAACGAGCCCTAAGGTACAAAAAAACTGTGTCATATTCAATCGCTTCTCCCCCTCTCTATAGCTTCATCTGTCGTTTTATCTCCTCCTCGTTATGATGCGTGATAGCCTCATAGCGGCGGCCGTCGTCATAGCCCTCGGCACGGCCTTTGGTGTAGCCCTTGTCGTAGCCTTCAGCCTGACCGCGCTCATAGCCCACGCGATAGCCGTCTTGATAGCGCGATTGGTGCAAGCGAGCCATTTCGTCGGCCATAGTCTCCTCACCCTTGAAGCGCCCAAACTTATAAGTTAAGTATAGTATCAACCATATTCCGATAAGGGTAAAAGATAGGAGTAAAATGTCGTTCGGTGTCATTGTTCGTTTGTTGTTTTAGTGTCGTGTTCACATTTCTTATATACTTCGCGAAGTCGTTCCATTTCGCGTTGGTTCTCTTCGGCTGAAAAGTCACTCCAAATGGTAAATGAGCCTTCGCCTTCTTCAATCCCTTGGCCGAGAACTTCAAGTATTACCCTAAAGGCATCCATATCAGGCCAATAGGCTAATGTTATGCAGGCCCTTGTCGCCTGCAGCTGCATGCGCTGCACCTCAGCGAGGTAGGCGAGTATATCTCCTTTTTCAGTCATAACGCTTACTTATTTAATTCGTCCAACAAGTTCAAGGCTTGCGCCTCAGCCCACCAAAGTTCGTCAGCATCGGCCGTAGGGGCAGTGAATTGCTTAATCGTAATATAACGAAATAGGTAGCGCATCTGTACGGCAAAGACCGTTAGCACGCCCGATCCCTCGGTGCGCTTGCTGATAAAGTATTTATCTTCCCTTCTCATGCATGTCCTTTTAATTGGTTAATATCCTCCTCGCTCAGCGCCAATGGGGCGAGCTTCCTAATTAGTTCGAGGTGAGCACGCACGGTGCGCGGATAGCGCAGCGACCCATCGGGCCGACGGCTGAGCCATGCGTTGATATAGCGTTCAGGAGGCATCATTTTATCACGTCTTTAAGTTGGTCGTATATGTGGCGGTCGCTCTTCATGCGCAGCAGCGCGCGACGCACCTTGTCGCGATACTCATCGTTGTCGCCTGTACGGTCGGCTATGAGCAACACGATATCGGCAAAGTAGTCGCTACACTCACAAGCATCGTCGGCACACTCAATGCCGTACAACTCCGTGGAGAAGTTCTCCCATGCGCGGCGCGCTCGGTGAGTAGCTTCAAGCGCATACTTCATGCGCTGCTTCAGTCCTTGCTTCATGCCAAACCCCAACCGCGTGACGCGCGTCTCAGCATTGAGCATAAGTGTAGCCGTCACGTCGCCCATAAGGTAAGCCACGTTGGTAAGAATGCGCGTAGCCTCGGGTATGCGCTCGGCAGTCTCTAACTCTTCTTTCCGTTTCATACTTGTCGTTTTTTTAAATTGATGTTGTGTGAATAGGTGTTTATAACACCCCCTTAGCGAAAGCACAAGAACTTCAGTCCGTACTCCTTCGCCCTGCGTTCAACTCGTAGGCTGCGCTTCGTCTCGGGCGCAAAGTACCATACCACGGAGCCGCGCCTGTCGTAAGGGATGTAACCTAAATGGCGCAACCACTTGCGCACGTACTTCAACTTCTTGCTATACGCAGGAGCGAAGTAGAAGCGATAGCGCGGTTCCTCGCCACTCATGACGCGCAGCTCCTCCGTGCGCCGCTGACGGCAGATGCGCTGCCCACGCTTTAGGAATAGCTGCTGATAGCGTTCGGGGTTCTGCGCCTTATCGTGCTCGAAGTGAGCACGAGCGTTCAGCATAGCGCGGAGCCGCATATCACGCTTATACGTGGGGTCCTTCTTCACCCCATAGTGCGCGGCAAACTTGTGTAGCGTAGAGTGGCCACACCCCAACTCCTTAATCAAGGCCCTCTCAGGCGAGGTGGGAAACCGCTCCCGAAGGAATGCTTCGCCCTCAGGCGTCAACAGATACGTGTCTCGCCGCTTCCCACCCAAATAGATGTACTTCGGGTTAAACATAAGGTTATTCGTGTTATAAAGGTTCGTTTATTATTGCTACGTTTTTGCTTGGGTGATAAAAAAGACAATGTTATCTTTGCATCGTCTTCAAAAGACAAATAAGCGCTTTCTCCCACTCCTGTGGGTTCCACGTGAAAAAGCATTTAGCGCTTAGTGCTTGGAAGCCTCCACATGATTGTTGGAGGCTTTTTTTGTCTCCTTATCGCGCAAGCTGATAAAGCCACGGCGTTCACACTCTCGTAGCAGTTCGTAATCGGACGAAAGCACCATGCAAGGCGTTTCGCCATTGATGCTGACGTAACCACTCGGAATGCTAAACCGCTCACAAATGCGGAGGCGCGTCTCGCGGCGGCAGCGCCAATATACGACTACGTAAATGAGTTGTGCCATAGTGCTTTGCTTCTTTACCTGTAGCTATTGTTCTTAAATACAACGACGTGCATCATTTCGTTCATTCGGTCCACCATACGCACCCCATACCTTTGGCGCAGTTCACCGCCTGTAAGGTTGGTCGTGACAATGGTGAAGAGACCACGAGCGTAACGCGCTTCGATTAGTTCGGTGATAGGCTCCATTACGTTGCCATAGTCAACCACCTCGGCAGGATCTGTGCCTACATCGTCAATGGCCAACACACCGAGCCGCGTGAGGCGATCCCTCGCCACCTTGTAAGTGGCAGCCACGTGGCGAGCCTCAACCATGCGCACCGTGTCAAGGTCGTACTGCATAAGCTCAGAGGGCAACATGCCATGCGACCTGAGCCACGCTACGGCATTCTGTATGGCCATTACCAACGTGGTCTTACCATTGCCTGTAGTGCCGCAAAAGAGTAGCCCATTAGGCGACGGCCCTGTAAGGTGACGAGCCACTTCGGCTATGATGCGCGTTGTGTCATCGTCCATTTGCAGCGTGCGCCCTCGGCGCTCCACCTCCACCTTGTAGGCTGAGTAAAGCAAGCGGTAAGCATCTGCGACCGCCAAGGGCAGCCTAAAGGCGTGTGCTATAGTCCGCTGCTGAAGTAGCTGCGACATCAACTCCTCTGCGTCGGGCAAGGGGGCTGGCGTTGCTATTTTTCGTGCCATGATTGTTGCTGTTTTGTTGCTGAATGCGAAGCCACGAAGTAAAGTGACGCTTTAGGTCGGTCAGGTCGTCGTGCTGCGTCTTGTCGTTTACACGGCAGTCGAGCGCAAAGGCATCAAGCCACGCTCGTAGCTCGTCTGCGCTCAGGTGGTAGCGCATTTGCACCAACTCACACCATGAAGCCTCAGCACTTAACGAGGCCAATAAACCCGAAAACGATGCTTCAACGCTATCCGTCGTCGGAGCCGACGTTGGCGGCGCTTTTTCTACATCGTCTTTTTCTTTACTTTCCTTTACTTTACTTTGTGTACTTTCTTGCACACTTTTGCGCAGAAAAGGCTCTTTCTTGCACACTTTTGTACATTTATCGGCTTTTTTACCGAAGATTGATACACCTTCATGCGTTTTCGCTACACTTTCAGTCGCTTCATCGCACAAAAGGTTGTACTCACCTATCGATGCCGCACGCCTACTGTCTGCACAAATCTTCTTATATCGTTCCTGAATACCTCTGCTTGTAAGCACTCCTTCTTCGTCAAGCATACGCCTATCTAACAACCCTAACGTAAGGCAGCTCTCTAAGACTTCTTGTATATACACCTCTCCATACCCCGTTTGTTCCGAAATAATGAAGGGCAACTCTTTATCCCACGTCATGAAATACCCACTCTTGTAAATATAGCATAGCAGGAGAGCATATACTGCGATAGCCTTACCACCGTTACGCCGAATTAACTTGCGTATCTTTATATCCTGAAAAAAGTCTACTTCAAAAGGGAAGTAGTCCAAGCCCGACTTCTTCTGTCGGCTCATAACTCATGTGTTTGAGTAAAACGAATAGCACAACACTGCGGCCTTCTGTGTGTGTTGCATCACCCCTTAATGGTGAGGCGGCCTCCTGTGTCATCGCCCGAGTTCGCATTGCAAGGATAGGAAGCACTTCGTGGCTTCCCCCCTCCTGTGTCATCCTCTTTCTTATTTGGACTGCGCATTGCAAGCTTCACACCTCACCCCCTTGTGAGGAATAGCAACTCGCCCCACAGCGTTGTGCCTTGTTTTGATTATGTGCAAATAGGCTCAGCTATTCACCTTGCATGCTTATAACATGCGTAATGGGCGTAAGGTTGATGCCTAATAACTCAATGTCTTCATATTTGTAATCGCTCATGCACTTGAGAAACGTAGAATGCGCTTTGGCTAAGTTCGTATCCATAATCATGTAGTCACGCTTGCAGCGCTTCTCTTTCTCTGTCTTCTCATTGATGCGAATAACCTCACACCGGACCTTATACCACTTGCCTGGCTCGTCGGAAGTAGAGCCTACCCACACAGCTGCAATGTTGCGCTTCGTGCAAGTCTCCACGTCAACGTTACACACGTCTCCACACTCACTCACCGCTTCTACGGCTCGCGCCTCAGCCTCAGCAAATGTGGCAGCACGTACTAACCACGTCTCTTTCAGGTGGATATTCTCTCCACTTTCGGCCGCACTGTCATAACTGATGCGTACCTCTACCCAAAATGTTTTGTTCATATTTCCGCTTTCTTTTAAGGATTAGTAATGTTGCGATGAGTGGCGGAGTCGAACCGCCTAATGTCCTAGCACCTCAGTCTCTTTATGTTATATGGTGTGTTGCCTATCCGATTAGCAACCTATCCTCATCAAGTTGGGACTACTATTCTCACGAACCACAGACCCACGATTATAAAAAATATGAGTAGTGAAAACCAATGGTAAGGAGTGGCGGAGTCGAACCGCCTAATGTGCGAATTTTCAAAGCGTATCTACTGCATACCCAATAACCCAAAACCAACTTATAGCAGCAGACGACGATTACTCTCTTCACCGCCTATCCGATTAACGGCCTATACTCCTTGTGTCTCCCATTACTATTCTCACGAACCGCAATGGAATGCCTGTTCTAACCTTATTATATCACACGATCGTAGCAACGCGGTCGGGAGTCGAACCCGACTAATGGTCCCTAACTCAGCAGTCTGTTATGTTATCCAAGCCCAAGGCCTATCCGATTAGCCTCCTATCGCGTCAACTGACTATCCTATTCCTCACGAACCGAATAGCCTTAACCATTTTCTATGAAAAAAGAATGCCCATAGCCAACACGTGGCAGGGCCACACAATTAAAGAACTATTAATCTATTATGGAAACTATTATACTTCTCTCTTCATCACTCGCCAGCCATGCGGCGCAACCAACGCGCAACCTTAATCTTAATAGAGTTCTCACCCTTAGCGCGCTCCGTGTCGGCCCAATGGTCTTCACTATAAAGCGAGGCACACGCCCAACGGCTGCAATACGTCATCAACTCCCCAATGCCCGACTCCTCGCTGCCGCTCTGCTTGACATTTGCTATAATTGAATAAACACAATTCAAAGCAAACCTCTTGCCCTCTTGCTCAAAAGTAAGGGCCCGCCCACGTTCAGGAAAGGCACACCGCTTATCAACCTCACACACATAGCGCTCAAAGTTGCGAAACAAAAGGCGCAAATCCTTATTACGGCTCTTTATCTTCCCAACGTATTCTTTGATGTCGTCATGGTCCATGATTACTACGTTTTAGTTGTTAATGTTAACGACCATCATAGCGCTTGCGCAAAGGGCGCGTTTCCTCGTCGCGTTGCTTCTTCCAAGCATCATAGGTCTCAACCATTTTATGCTCGTCCCAATCAGGGTGCTCCGTGCTCATGGTGTAATAAGTGCCGTTATTCTTCATCTCGCTAATAACCGCATCCTCATAATCACTCTTGCCAGCCCATGCAAAGCAAGCCACCAGGGCAACACCACAAACCGCCCACTTCGTTACTGTTAATATCTTATTCATAATGTTCGCATCTTTAATAGTTTATCAATATCCGACTTCAACACCAACACGTTGCGCCCCACTTGTGAAGTCTTAATCTTAAAACGCTTGCGATAGTTCAACCAAGTGTTAACACTTATATTCAACATCTTGCAAGCCTCCTTCGTGCCTATCCACCTATCTTCAGGCTCAAGTCGAGCCTCAACCTTTTCAAGTGCAGTGATAATCCGTTCCCAATCCTTTTGCGGAACCATAACAAACTGCATCGCGGTGGGGTAGGGGGTGTTATTCGTTTTCATGTCACTCGTCTTTACCCAAACGGCGAATTTCGTAATAGTCCTTACCGCCGTCTTTCTTAATTAGTCTTATCTCCCATTGGTTCCAGCCGCACATTATGTTTTGCTTTTGCACAGCATTGTAAACCGTCGACGGCCGAATATCAAAAAAAGGTATCGTTACAACATCGCCCGCCTTCATCGCCCTAAGCGTTAGGGGCATCGAAATTTTTTTATAGACTCTTTAGCCTTACTTTTTTGACAACAAAATCAAAAAAACTTAATGAAAACTTTGTTGTAAATCAAAAAGTTAGTACTTTTGCAACTCGAAAAGTGGGACGCATGTCTATTCAATGTAGGTCAATCTAAGGAAAACCACCCCAAGATTACGCAACAACAAACCCCTGAAACCCTACACGCATAGAGAATAAATGCTAAACAGCCCGCTACTCTAATTACAACAATAAAGAAACAAAGCGAAAGCAATGTCTAAGATTTGTCAAATTACAGGAAAAAAGGCCATGATTGGCAACAACGTTTCTCACTCGAAGCGTCGCACTAAGCGCTCGTTTGACGTAAACTTGTTTACTAAGAAGTTCTACTATGTTGAACAGGATTGTTGGATTAGCTTGCGCATTAGCGCTGCTGGTTTGCGCCTTATCAACAAGGTCGGCTTGGATGCCGCGCTCACTAACGCTGTAGCCAAGGGATATTGCGATTGGAAAAATATTAAAGTAATCGGCTAAAAACTGTAGAATACAATGGCTGGAAAAAAAGCTAAAGGCAACCGCGTTCAGGTTATCCTCGAATGCACTGAAATGAAGGAAAGCGGACTCCCCGGAACTTCACGTTACATCACTACGAAGAATCGTAAGAACACTCCCGAACGTTTGGAGTTGAAGAAGTACAACCCCATTCTTCGCAGAATGACCATCCACAAAGAAATCAAATAAAACCACACAGTAAACCATGGCAAAGAAAACAGTCGCTACGCTCCAAGAAGGTAAGACCGATGGACGTTCATACACCAAGGTAATCAAGATGGTAAAGAGCCCCAAGACTGGTGCTTATATCTTTGACGAACAGATGGTTCCCAACGAGGCCGTTAAGGACTTCTTCAAGAACTAATTCGTTCATCACCATCACACGAAAAGCATAACAATTCTAACACGAATAGAATTCCGTGCAATATAAAAAGGCATTATGCAGTTTCTGCATAATGCCTTATTTATTTTTCCGGAATGAAACGTTTATAATAAGAACGTTATACATGGCGCGTTCGTTGCAAGAAAAAAGGAGCAACATCTCACTAACAAAAAGATGTTGCTCCTTCTATTTTTAGAAGAGAATGTACTCTATTGGGAAATTAAAGGTTGTTCTTCTCAATATCCTTAAAGTACTTGTATGTGCCATGAGTGATGCTTTCGCAAGCGGCCTCGTCACAAACGATAATACCATGTTCGTGCATCTGGAGTACAGAGATAGTCCACATCTGAGTAACAGGACCCTCAACTGCTGCCTGCAGAGCACGAGCCTTATTGTGGCCATTGCAAAGGATTAACACTTCCTTGGCTGACATTACAGTGCCAACACCTACAGTAAGAGCCGTTGCAGGAACGCCCTCAGGATCACCACCAAAGAAGCGAGAGTTGGCAATACGAGTATCAGTAGTCAAAGTCTTTTGACGTGTGCGGCTAGTAAGAGAGCTACCCGGTTCGTTGAAAGCGATGTGACCATCAGGGCCGATACCGCCAATGAACAAGTCGATGCCACCAGCGTCCTTAATCATTTGTTCATAGTGAGCACACTCTGCTGCCAAGTCTTCAGCATTACCATTCAAAATGTGGATATTCTCTTTAGGGCAGTCAATGTGGTTGAACAAGTTTGTAGCCATAAATGAGTGATAGCTCTCGGGGTGAGACTCAGGAAGGCCTACATATTCATCCATGTTGAAAGTAAGCACGTGCTTAAAGCTTACACGTCCCTCCTTATTAGCCTTAACCAAGGCTTTATACATACCGATAGGAGAAGAACCGGTAGGAAGACCTAATACGAAAGGCTTCTCTGCTGTAGGATTAGCAGCATTAATCTTGTTGATAACGTACTCTGCAGCCCAATTTGACAACTTTTCGTAATCAGGTTCAATGATAACTCTCATGATTTTGATTTATTATAAATGGTTGTTTTAATACCGTTTAACGACGACTCTTTTTACGTGTCGCCTTCACTTACTCGCAAAAGTAAAAAAACTTTACGTACTTAGCAAGGCTTTTATCCTTTTCTTTTGGCATACGTGCAAAATTAGGCTTTAAAGCATTCTACAACCAAACGTTTTTTGTAGCTTTGCCAAACAATCTATACTGTTTACAGAATCGAATATGCAAGACTTCGTCCACCTACACGTACATACTCAATACTCTATTCTTGACGGGCAAGCAGCCATTCCTAAATTAGTAGACAAAGCTATTAAGGACGGCATGCGCGGCATGGCTATTACCGATCATGGCAACATGATGGGGATTAAAGAATTCTTTAACTACACCAACAAGGTGACAGGTAAAGCCAAAGGCATCGTTAAAGACGCAGAGGCCAAATTAGCTTCTCTACAAGACGGCACTTACACTCCGAAGCTTGATAAAGAGGGGAAAAACCCCGATGAAGGAAAGACCAAGGAGCAGCTGATTAGTGAATGCGAAGCAACACTAAAGAAGCAACGCCCCATTGCCAACTTTAAGCCTATTTTCGGTTGTGAAATGTACGTTGCTCGACGTGGCGACAAGTCGTTAAAACAAGATAGAACGGACCAGTCAGGTTGGCACTTAATCGTACTGGCTAAAAATGAGCATGGCTATCACAATCTTATAAAATTAGTGTCACGTGCTTGGGTTGACGGATTTTATATGCGCCCACGCACCGACCACAAGGACTTAGAGGCCTTTCATGAAGACCTCATTGTGTGCTCCGCCTGCTTAGGTGGAGAGATTCCACAAAAGATTTTGCAAGGGCACATTGAAGAGGCTGAAGAGACAGCCAAATGGTTTAAGAGCATTTTTGGCGACGACTACTACATTGAGCTCATGCGCCATGAAGTCAAAGACCCTTCCGTTCGTGCCAACCGTGAGACGTATCCCCTACAAGTTGAAGTAAACAAAGAACTACTACGCATCGCCCAAAAGTATGATATTAAGTGTGTTTGTACGAACGATAGTCACTTTGTCGACGAAGAGAACGCTGAAGCTCACGACCGACTTATCTGTTTAGCAACGGGCAAAGACCTTGACGACCCCAAGCGCATGCTTTATACCAAGCAAGAGTGGTTTAAAACGCGCGCCGAAATGAACGAAGTGTTTGCCGACCTACCTGAGGCTTTGGCTAACACTTGTGAAGTGTGTGACAAAGTTGAGACTTACTCCATTGACCACGCACCTATCATGCCCAACTTTGCCATTCCCGAATCATTCGGAACGGAGGAGGAATACCGAAAGAAATACTCTGAAGAAGACCTCTTCAATGAATTTACACGTGATGAGAACGGCAAAGTTGTCATGAGCGAAGAGGAAGGGCTAAAGAAAATTAAGAAGCTCGGAGGCTACGACAAACTTTATCGCATCAAGCTTGAAGCAGACTACCTCTCAAAGCTTGCATACGAAGGAGCCAAAAAACGCTATGGCGACCCATTAGACGACGAGACGGCTGAGCGCATCAACTTTGAATTGCACATTATGAAGACAATGGGTTTCCCTGGTTACTTCTTAATAGTGCAAGACTATATCCGCGCAGCTCGCGAAGAGTTAGACGTCAGCGTAGGACCTGGTCGTGGTTCGGCGGCTGGTAGCGCAGTGGCCTACTGCTTAGGTATCACCCAGATTGACCCTATTAAGTACGACCTTCTGTTTGAACGTTTTCTTAACCCCGACCGTATTTCATTGCCCGATATCGATGTCGACTTTGATGATGACGGACGCGGACGCGTCTTAAATTGGGTAACACAGAAGTATGGTGCCGACAACGTTGCACACATTATTACCTATGGTACAATGGCCACGAAGTTGGCTATCAAGGATGTGGCACGTGTGCAAAAGTTACCGCTCTCTATTTCTAACAACCTATGTAAGCTCATACCCGATAAGTTGCCCGAAGGCCCCGATGGCAAGGTGCCTAAAATGAACCTCAACAATGCCATTGCCGCCATACCCGAACTGCGCGAAGCAGAGACAAGTTCCGATCCCTTACTCCGTGACACCATTCGCTATGCCAAAATGCTCGAAGGCAACGTGCGCAACACAGGTGTACACGCTTGCGGATTCATCATCTGTCGTGACAACATCTCTGACTGGGTGCCCGTTTCTACAGCTAAAGATAAAGAGACGAACGAAGAATTGCACTGCACCCAATACGAAGGACGCGTTATTGAAGAGACAGGTCTCATTAAGATGGACTTTTTGGGGCTTAAAACCCTCTCTATCATTAAAGAGGCGCTCGAAAACATACGCATGTCATTAGGCATTGAGCTCAACATCGACGAGATCAGTATTGAGGACCCCGCCACCTATCAGCTCTACTGCGACGGACGAACAATTGGTACGTTCCAATTCGAGTCAACAGGTATGCAAAAGTACCTACGCGAACTGCAGCCTTCAACCTTCGAGGACCTCATCGCCATGAATGCCCTCTACCGTCCAGGGCCTATGCAATACATTCCCTCGTTTATCGCACGTAAGCACGGTGACGAGCCTATCACTTACGACCTGCCCTGCATGGAGAAGTACCTAAAAGACACGTATGGTATTACCGTCTACCAAGAGCAGGTGATGCTTCTCTCACGCGAGATTGCCAACTTTACACGTGGCGAGAGCGATGCCCTGCGTAAGGCCATGGGTAAGAAGCTGATTGAGAAGCTGAACCACATGTATCCCAAATTTATCGATGGAGGAAAAGCCAACGGCTACGACCCCAAAGTACTCGAAAAGATTTGGAACGACTGGCGCGCCTTCGCATCGTATGCCTTTAATAAGAGCCACGCCACATGCTACTCGTGGGTGGCTTATCAGACGGCCTACCTCAAAGCCAACTACCCCTCGCAATACATGGCTGGCGTAATGAGCCGAAGCTTGGCCGACATCACGACCGTGGCCAAGCTAATGGATGAATGTAAATCGATGGGTATTAGCACGTTAGGACCAGATATTAATGAGAGCTACTTGAAGTTCAGCGTCAATCATAGTGGCGACATTCGCTTCGGCATGGGGGCTATTAAGGGCGTAGGCGAGGGTGCTGTTCAGCAGATTCTTGCCGAACGAGAGAAGAATGGTCCTTATAAGTCGGTATACGATCTCGTTGAGCGCGTCAACCTTTCAACGTGTAACAAGAAGTCTATTGAAAGCCTGGCATTAGCAGGTGCATTCGATAGTTTCGGCACCATTACGCGCGAGCAATTTGTTACGCCAGGTAGCAATGGCGAAACCTTCCTTGACGCCCTGGTGCGATATGGCAACCTTTACCAAGCCGACCAGGCTGAAAACACATTCTCGCTATTCGGTGCTACCGAAGCGATTGAGACCACACAACCCGAACCGCCCAAGAACATTGAGCGTTGGAGCGACCTTGAGCGACTCAATAAGGAGCGCGACCTTATAGGCATCTATATCTCAGGTCACCCTCTCGACTCCTATCGCATCATCATTGAGAAGGTGTGCAACATGCACATGGACCAATTGGAGGACATCACCCCATTTGCCAATCAAGATGTCATGTTAGGCGGCATTGTAACCGACCTTCGCATTGGACAGACCAAGACGGGCAAACCCTATGGCATCGTTAAGATGGAGGACTACAGTGGCGCTGGTGAATTAGCACTCTTTGGCGACGATTGGGCAAACTTCAGTGGATACTTTCAAATCGGTAATTCACTCTTTGTAACAGCAAGAGTTGAAGAACGACAATGGAAGCAAAACACCTATGAACTTAAAATAGGTCGAGTGGAATTCCTGACCGACGTAAAAGACCAAAAGATAAAGTCGATAACCATTACGCTTCAAACCAATCTGCTCAACCGAAAGACGGCAAACGAGCTGTCATCACTCATAAAGCAAAATGAAGGACCTACCGACATTTTCTTCAACGTGATTGACGGTAAGAAGCAATCACAAGTAATGCTACAGTGTAACGACTATCGCGTATCCGTTGGTAGTGAACTCATCAATTACCTCAACGATAATAGTATTGAATATCAAATCAATTAATACACTTTGATAAACTAAAAATATAAGCCTCTCTCCCACCCCGTTCCTTACGAACTGAGTAGAAGAGAGGCTTCATATTTTGATTAAAAATTAAGGCTCATCACATTAGCTCCATGTGATACCCCATACGCTTCAACTGCACCGCAACTCCCATTAGGTACAATTGATGCAAGCAAGCCACATAAGCCTTGAAAGCTGCCGCTGTACCCGCCTCGATTTGTGAGTGACACAACACGTTGTTTGTTCGTGAGGCGCATTCCGCCACCAACTTATTCAATTGATCAAGTCCGTCCCCCTTCATTTGCAATACGTCTTCAAGCACATATTCATCTAAGCAATCATATCCTCGCTGGGCGCGCATCTGTTCATAAAGGTTATCTACAGCACCATACTTTTCCCAATCCGTGTCCCAGTATTTAGCCACAGCCATACCTATAAACATCATCCACCCAAGCGACACTACCGGATAGGCAGCAAACTCACGCATACCATCAGGTAAATAAGCCTCTGCTATGCCATTCCACTTTTCCTCTACGTCAGCACACTCAGGCAAACGTTCGTCAATGCTTCCCCGCTGCAACAAATATTGATAAAGGTCTTGTTTAACTTTTTCTTCCATTATTTCTACACAATTAATCGTCAAGGTGTAACAAAGTGTTGACCGCTTCGTCTAATCTCACTGGTAATGCTGCACCACAATTAATAGCTACGCCGTCTGCTCCGCTTTCCATTACTTTCTCTGCATCAGCATACCCCAACGCGCCAACGAGTTGTACTGAAACGGGCAAGCGTAGTTGCTCATCATGAGCCTGACGTATTACATCACGTAAGTACTCCATACCTTCTGAATTACAAAGACTTACGTAATCAGCACTCATGCGTTTCAGCAGTTTCAACCGCTCAAAGTTGCTTGCAGTTGCACCAATTATAAATTCGTGGCCTAACACCTCACGCACCTCGTCTACGCGACAGTCCTCACTCGTCAGACTTACCCCATCTGCGCCTACCGCCTTACACAACTCCACATCGTCCACCACACAAAATGTGGCACCACACGCATGACACTGTTTCAGCAAGTGCGCCGCGACGTCCGTAGCATCTTTCGTTGATAAAGATGCTACACACAACTCTATCCACTTTCCTCCCGCAGCCAAAACCGCGTCTCCCTGTTTCATACACGCCTCAGCCGTCGCCGCTTGTATTATAAATTGTACTGGAACCATTCTTCTATTATTAAAAATTGCGAGCAAAAGTACAAACTAAATGAAAGCCCGCAAAAAAAAGAAAGAAATATTTGTTACTTACGACAGGAAGCAATAACTTTGCCCCATACATAAAAAGACCGCATATGATTATGAAGCATTACATACTACGCATATTAGCCTTTACACTAACCATGTTAGCTTTGCCCACCTTGGCTAAAGCTAACCCTATCGCGTTGCCCTCAGACGAAATGCCTCAAGCCGAAGCGACAAGCATCATCAACGAAGCGAGCAACTTCACACTCTCTATTCAGAGAGGAGGCATACAAGTACACGCCACAGCATGTCAAGGACAGACATTGCGAGTATACGACATCGTTGGGAAGCTCAAATGCGAAGTTGCTATCGATAGCAACGACAAGACCATTCATGTCAACCTCAGCAAAGGCATATATCTAATCAACATTGGGCAAATCACAAGACGTGTCAACATCGCAGGTTAATCCACTGCAAATACGCCACAAAATGAGCGCAACACATGTACAACATCAACCTGTTGCATAACCCACAGACGCGTATGCAAGCCTTTGCCGAAATGGTAAACGACTTAACGCCCAAACTTTACACACACATTCGCCGCCTCGTGCAATACCATGACGATGCCAACGATGTGCTTCAAAACACCTATATGAAAGCTTGGCAGGCACTCGATACATTTCGCGGTGACTGCCAAATTTTTACATGGCTATACCGCATTGCCACCAATGAAAGCCTAAGCCTGTTACAGAAGCAAAGCATAACAGAGAGCATCAGCGAGAGCACCAACGAACAAGTACGCACACTCGAGACCGACCCCTACTTTGACGGCGACGAAACAGAACTACTCCTACAACAAGCCATCGCCACCCTCCCCGACAAGCAACGCATCGTGTTCAATCTAAAATACTTTGAAGAAAAGCCCTACGCTGAAATAAGCCAACTCCTCCATACAAGCGAAGGAGCACTAAAAGCCTCCTACCACATTGCAGTAAAGAAAATAGAGCAATTTTTTACCGACCACGATTAAACGAACCTACACCTTCCGCGTCTAACCTTAAACAAACCGAGATTTCTTAAGGAAACATGAAACATATAGACCTTTCACAACCCGCCCCACAACACAACCCCTTTATCGTTCCCCAATGCTACTTCGAGGAGTTTACCGAACGCATGATACGCAGTATCGCGCAGAGAGACACCTTTGTTAAGCACGAGATGCCCATCATTCGATGGATACCCTGGCTAGGAGCCGCCTGTTGTGCCGCACTCATGATCATCTTTGCTCACACCCACGAGTCGCAGCCCCAGCACCAAGAAGCTAACGCACACGTAGCAAGCTCTACCAATACATCAGGCAATGCCGAAGCAGTATTCGACTACTATTACAACACCGACACAAAATACTGGGCTTATGAAAGCGACTACTAAACTCCTACTCTTCACCTTACTACTTGGCTTCATCATCAACCTCCCCCTACAAGCCAACGACATCTGTCAAATCAAAGTACAAGACGATAAGAATTGTGTAACCCATCACAACGACGAACGAAGACCACGCGCCCCTTTCAGTCCGCGAGACTTCAAGGCCGACCTCATGGCCTATATAACCAAGGGAGCAAACCTCACACCCGAAGAGAGTAAAAGCTTTTTCCCCCTCTTCTTCGAAATGCGCGAAAAGTGTCGTAACATAGAGCACCAAAAAGAACGTACACTTCGCAACGCCAGCCAACAAAACATGTCCGAACGAGACTGTCAGCGCGCGCTCACCCTAACGACTGAACTCACAGCTAAAGCCACGCGCATCGAAAAACAATATATGGAGCGCTTACGCAAAATCGTAGGTGCCAAAAAGCTAATAAAGGCCATCAATGCCGACCACGATTTCGGACGCAACTTTTTCAAGCGCATGACAAGAGCAAAATAGCCCCCCTTAGTCAATGTGCAAATGCGTAGGAAATGTGCAAATGTGCAAATGTGCAAATGTGAGAATGTGCAAATAATTGAATGATGTTTTAATTACTCAGCGTACAAAGGCGACCATTCGCACATTTGCACATTCTCACATTCGCACATTGATTAAGCATTTGCACATTTCCTACGCATTCGCACATTAACACATTAACACATTAGCCCCCTTCTCTCCCCATGGAAAATCAGCAAAAAGATTTAGCTCGCAAGATAATCGAGACAACCGATACCAACCTCTTCCTCACCGGCCGTGCAGGCACAGGTAAAACCACCTTTCTACGACAGTTGCGCGACGAGTCGCCCAAACGCATGGTAGTACTCGCCCCCACAGGCATTGCAGCCATCAACGCACAAGGCAGCACCATCCACTCCTTCTTTCAGCTATCATTCGCCCCCTACGTGCCAGGAATGAGCGTGCAAGAGCAGCGAAGCTATAAGATGAATAAAGAGAAAATCAAACTCATTCAAAGCCTTGACCTACTCGTCATTGACGAAATCAGTATGGTACGCGCCGACCTACTCGATGCCGTCGACGATGCCCTACGACGCTACCGACACAACACCCAACCCTTTGGCGGAGTGCAACTCCTACTCATTGGCGACCTGCAGCAACTCACCCCCGTCGTAAAGGACGAAGAGTGGGCCCTACTTAGCCACTACTACGCCACCCCCTACTTCTTCAGCAGCCAAGCACTCAACCAGACAGACTACGTGACCGTCGAACTCGACAAGATCTATCGCCAAAGCGACACCCACTTCCTTACCCTACTCAACGCCGTGCGCGAAGCCAAAGCCACCGACCAACTACTCGGCGAACTCAACAAACGCTACATACCCAACTTCGCCCCCCATAAGGACGAGGGCTACATACGCCTTGTCACCCACAACTGGCAAGCCCAACAAATCAACTCACACGAACTCGAACAACTCAACACACCCGCATTCACCTACGAAGCCCAAATAACAGGCCGCTTCTCCGACCAAGCCTACCCCACCGACTCCTTTCTCACCCTCAAGCAAGGCGCACAAGTCATGTTCGTTAAGAACGATACGAACAAAACGTACTTCAATGGCATGATAGGCGAAGTAGTCGAGATCAACGACCACGGCTTCAGCGTACGCCCCAACACCGCCCCCGAGCAGCTCATCTACGTCCAACCCGAAGAGTGGCAAAACACACGCTATGCGCTTGACCCCCAGACGAAGGAGATAAAAGAAGAAGTCGAAGGCACCTTCACCCAATACCCCGTAAAGTTAGCCTGGGCCATCACCATTCACAAGAGCCAAGGCCTCACCTTTGAGCGCGTCATGATCGATGCCTCAGGAGCCTTTGCCCACGGCCAAACCTACGTAGCACTAAGCCGTTGCAAGACACTCGAAGGCATCGTACTCACCACCCCCATACCCCCAAGCGCTATCATAGCCGACAAGACCCTCGATGCCTTCACCACCGAAATGCAGCAGCGCGCCGTCAGCCCCACCAAGCTAAGCCACATGCGCAAGGCATACAGCGCCCACCTACTCACCCAACTATTCACCTTCGAGAGGGAGCGCATACTACTCTCAAGCTACACCCGCCTGCTACAAGAACACCTCACGAGCCTCTATGCACAAACAGCACATAGCTTCGAAGCCCAACTCCGCAAGTTCGACCTCAGCGTCATGAACGTGTCAAGCCGCTTTCACCAACAGTACGCCACCCTACTCGCCGCCAACGAAGGCAATCTAACCGATGCCTACCTACAAGACCGCATACAACGCGGCGCCAACTACTTCACCAACTGCCTATGCGAAGTGAGCGACCTACTGCAAGCCACCCACCTCGACATCGACAACGCCCAACTCAGCCAGCGCGTCAACGCCACACAAGCCGACGCAATAGCCCAGTTCAAATTACACATCAAACTACTGGATGCCGTAAGCGACGAAGGCTTTAGCGTAAGCCATTTCCTACACACCAGAGCACGCCTACTACTTGAAGCCGCCGATGCCGCCACCCCAAAAAGGGGGAAAGCACGCACGACACGCACCCCACGCGCCGAACAAGCCAAATTCACCGTGCCCGACGAAGTGACCAACCCCACCCTCTACTATCGCCTCAAGGAATGGCGCCTCAAGCGAGCCACCGAGCAACACCTCCCCCCCTACACCGTGCTCAACACCAAAGCCATGATGACACTCGCCAACTTCGCCCCCACCCACACCGACCAACTCAAAAGGGTGCCCTACCTCGGGGCACGCAGCATCGAACGCTATGGAGTCGACTTATTACAAGTCATCGCCCAATACTTAGCCGACAAACGCAATGGACACATCGAAGAGCAGAGCGCCGAGCCCGTCAAGCAAATCGTACGCCCAGGCGAAAACACCTTCGACGCCACACTGCGCCTCTTCAAAGAAGACCACATGACCATCGACCAAATAGCCCAACTGCGCGAGCTCACCCCCTCAACCATTATGAGCCACCTGAGCCGATTCCTCCCCACGGGACAAGTCGACATCAACGACATCGTCACCCCCGAAGCCTACAACCGCATCAAGGCCTACTTCAGCCAAACCGACTATCAGCTCAACTGCCCCCTATCCGAAGTCCGCACCACCCTTGGCGACGACCTCAGCTATGGCGAAATCCGCCTCGTAATGGACCACCTCGGCGTTAAGAGAGCTCAATAAAAATAGACAAGATGCGAAAAAGGGGGAGGGGCAGCATTTTTAGCTGCCCCCTTTTTAGCACAAACCAAAATAAAACACTATATTTGCACACACAAACCAAGTGAGGACCATTTTTAATGGCGCCAACACACCATTCATTATACCCCACTTAGCGCGAACCATACACATTTTTGGGCCAGACTGGATTTGACAGCAAGCCGAAATGGTAAGTAAGCATGCAGTGCGCCTTGAAGGTGGGCACTTTAATATCGGCCTTCAGACAATTTAACTGGCGAAAACAACTTTGCTCTCGCTGCTTAATCGAAGAATAGTAGATTAGCTTTATTCCGTCACAAGGTGGCGGAACGAGACATCACCCAAGAGCTCTTGCTCCGAAACGTCTTGACAAGGTGGTGCAGATCAGTCGGAGATAGTCATAGTTGGCCTTGCAACTACGGCGAACCTTCTTAAAGGATAAGGCACGAATCGGTGGCGCAGGTCTTGTTCGTGCTCGAAAACCACAGTCTGCGATAAGCATGTAGAAAGCTTGCGGTTTCCTTGTTTGGACGAGGGTTCGACCCCCTCCTGGTCCACAAAGCGCGTTGATTATCAACGATTTACGTAAAATGCGTGCCAAATTGCGTGCAATTTGGCACGCATTCTTTGTATATACACACGCTCACTACTACCTGTTAAACATTTGCATGGCTGACTTCTTAACCGTGTCGGCTATGTCTATATAGGGCTTCATGCTTTTATAATCACTATGGCCTGTCCACTTCATTACAATGTTGGGCGAAATGCCAAGCATTAAAGCATTATAGACGAAAGTGCGACGACCCGCATGAGAGCCTATTAGCTCCCATTTCTCTTTTGTTTCTTCATACTTCACGTTGCCGCGATAATATATGTTTGTTAGCTTTTCGTTTATGCCACATATCTTACACGCCTCTTTTATGTATACGTTCATCTTTTGATTGGATATGACAGGCAAAGCCCTATCGCCATCCAGGTTGGCGTACTTGGATAAGATTGAAGATGAATAGTTGTTGAGTTCTATCGTGAGTTTATCATTTGTCTTGGCTATTACGATATGAATGGCTGCATCGTAGATGTCTTTCTTTTGCAGCTATAGATGCAGCTATAGATTGCACTTCAATCTTGAATCTATAAAAAAAGTAAGGCTATGCATGCATTTCGTATTGTTCCCTATTGCATGTATAGCCTTATATAAATGTATTTTGCACCTTAAAGAAGGAGAGTTAGTTTGCGTTTTATTGAGCTACTTCTTCAGTAGCTTCTTCTGCGTTGCTTTCGTTGCCCTTAATGTAGTCAAGCAGCATGTGCATGGCAGTGCTAGTAGCAGAGGCGAGGTTCTTGTCGCGTCCGTTGTCCTCTTCGATCATGCGAGTTACGATGTTGTCAGCGTTTCCAACTGCTATCCATATCGTGCCAACGATAACGCCAGCTTTGCCTCCGTCAGGGCCGCCAGGACCAGCGTATCCGCTAATGGCTACTGCGTAGTCGGTGTTGAAAAGTTTGTTGGCTCCAATAACCATTTGGCGCACAACTTCTTCGCAAACGGGGGTTTGCTCTTCAATTACTTGTGCGTCAACGTTGAGTAAGTTCTCTTTCACCTCGTCGGCATAGCATACGAGGCCGCCTTTATAATAGTTAGAACTGCCAGGTACGGCTGTAATGACGCTCGCAATTCGGCCTGCGGTGCAGCTCTCTGCAGTAGAAAGCGTTTTGCATTCGCGCCACATGATTTCGTTGATTTCTTTGCTTACGAGTTTGAGGTCTAAATCCATTGTTTGATATGTTGTTATTGTGATGACGTGGGTGGGGTAGCACTCTCGTCATTATTACGTTATGTTTAAAGGATAGTTCGAGAATAAGCAGGCTTGTCAATGGGGCAGAAGTCCTTGTCAAGGTATTTAAAGTAGCCCGTAATTGCAATCATTGCTGCATTGTCGGTGGTGTAAGAGAAGCGTGGTATGTAGATGTCCCAACCTTTCTTTTCGGCGCGTTGCTTAAAGGCATTGCGCAATCCCGTATTAGCAGATACTCCTCCAGAAAGCGCAACGTGCTTGATACCAGTTTGCTTAACCGCTAAGTCGAGTTTCTTCATCAGAATGTCGACAATCGTCTGTTCAAGCGATGCTGCTAAATCCTCTTTGTGATGTTCGATGAAGTCGGCATCTTCTTTTAGTTGGTCGCGCAAGAAGTAAAGGAATGAGGTCTTTAAACCAGAGAAGCTGTAGTTCAATCCTGCAATGTTGGGCTTGGCGAAGCTGTATGCTTTAGGGTTTCCCTTGCGAGCCAACTTATCAATTATGGGGCCGCCAGGATAGCCAAATCCCATTACCTTCGAACATTTGTCCATGGCCTCGCCTGCGGCGTCGTCAATGGTCTGTCCTAATATCTCAAGCTTGTTGTAAGCGTTCACTTTTACAATTTGAGAGTTGCCACCGCTCACCAATAAGCACAAGAAAGGGTAGGGTGGAGGAGTGTGCTCATCGTCGTGCGTTTGTATGAAATGGGCTAAGATGTGTCCTTGTAAATGGTTCGCTTCGATTAGGGGTATGCCCAAGGAAGTGGCTAAACCCTTTGCGAATGATACACCAACGAGGAGCGAGCCCATAAGTCCAGGGCCTAAAGTTACGGCAATGGCTGAAAGTTCTTCTTTCTTTACGCCAGCTTGCTTTAGTGCTTGGTCTACAACGGGCACAATATTCTGTTGGTGTGCTCGAGAGGCCAATTCAGGTACAACACCACCATAAGCTTTATGTACTGCTTGGCTTGCTGTTACGTTGCTCAGCAAGTAACCGTCGCGTAGTACGGCTGCAGAGGTGTCATCGCAACTTGATTCTATGGCTAAGATTGTTATCATGCAGTTTGTTGAAAAGTAATAGAATTAGTAGGTGAGCACTTCAAGTCCGTCTTCCGTCATAAGGAACGTGTGCTCCCATTGTGCTGAGGGAAGTTCGTCTTCCGTTACTACTGTCCACCCGTCTTCTTCATCGATGAATACGTGCCAATCGCCCATGTTAATCATTGGTTCGATGGTAAACACCATGCCAGGAACGAGCAACATACCATGTCGGTGGGTATTGTAATGATCTACTTCGGGCTCTTCGTGAAACTCAAGTCCAACACCATGTCCGCATAAGTCGCGCACAACGCTGAAGCCATTCTTCTTAGCATGCTTCTCGATAGCTTTACCTATGTCGCCAACAAAGCCCCATGGCTTAGCTGCTTCGGCGCCAATCTCGAGGCATTCTTTCGTTACTCGAACGAGCTTCTCCTTCTCAGGTGAAGTTTTACCTATAATAAACATGCGTGAAGCATCACTGTAGTAGCCGTCAAGTATAGTACTAACGTCAACGTTGATGATATCGCCCTCTTCAAGTACTTCAAACTCAGAGGGAATACCGTGGCATACTACCTCGTTTATGCTTGTGCACACACTTTTAGGAAATCCCTCATAATTAAGTGGTGCGGGTATAGCTCCGTGTGAAATGGTGTAATCGTAAACGAGCTTATCGATGTCGGCAGTGCTCATGCCTGCATGAATTTCTTGTTCTACAAGGTCGAGCACTCCTGTATTAACTTTGCATGAGCGCTTAATTCCCTCGATTTGTTCTGGTGTCTTGATGAGGTTGCGTGTAGGAACGAGTTCTCCGTGATTTTGAAAACTCAATATTTTTTTGTCAAAATCTGTAGGCTCTTGCCCTTTGGGTATATACCAATTTCTGATTTTTCTTTTGAACATATTTTGAATGTGTAGTGGCTCTTAGCCACTGCAGTGCAAAGTTAGTGCAAGGTGAGAGAAGAGCAAAATGAAAGTCCAAAAACTTTCATTTTCTCTTCCGAACCGTCGCCTAACTTGCCGTTAGGAGAGTTAGTGCAAGGCGAGAGAAGAGCAAAATGAAAGTTCAAAAACAACTTCTATGATGAATCGCGTAGGTAAACTGCAACTTGTCATAGTGTCAGCTAATCTTACGAATAAAGATTAAAGAGGTCAACTAAAATCGTTAAACCACAATTCGTTATAGCCCCTCTTTTAAAAAGGAACGACGTAATTAGGTAAGAAATCTTGACTTTTCAGCACTCCCAATCTAGAAAAAAATGCGCATTTTTTGCGCTAAAAAGGGACAAAAATAAACGGAACGACGATTAAGAGATACGCTCTCGACGAGTAGTTTTTACACTCTCGACGAGCAGTTTTTGCTCTTTCGACAAAAAAATCTATTTCTTCATCGAAAATTTATCTCTTTCACACCCATTATTACAACTTATCTTAACATAAAACAAATTTTAAACGAGCATATTTAACTCTTATTGGCAAATGGAATATTTTCAGAGGTTTTATCTTCTACTATATAATCGCACTTAATCCATTCATTTTCAGTAACTTACACTACAAATCACGTCTTATAATTTCATCGTTCCCCCCCAGACTGTCCGAAAAGTCAATTTTAAGGTACATAGCATTGGACTGAACCACTATCTGCCCCCGCCAAAGCCCTTTTTAAGGGCTAATTGATTTTCATTAAAATTTCGCTTTTTT